>JAFYWX010000017.1 GCA_017546445.1 Akkermansia sp.
ACGCGCCAGAGGGCGCGAGTGAAAGCACAACCGTGCGTTTGTGCATGAAAGATGAAAACACGCCTTGCGGCGTGTGAGAGGTGGGCAAGCAATCGAATGAAAACGCGCCTGAGGCTCGTCCTGCCCGCAGGGCAGGATTTCGTTTTCCTGATAGACCAGGGAAAACCAGTTCTCCCGTTCACTGGGAAACGAGAAGCCCCCGCCTCTGCCACCCACTCGCTGCGCTCGGGGTTCTGAATTGATTTATTGCTCTTTCCCAGAGTTTCGCCGCCAAGGCGGCTGCACTCTGGGCTACTGGCTGTCACCCGCTGGTGCGGGTTCTGAATAGAGCACGCGGCTGCGCCGCGTGGGGCAAGAACGAATGAAAACGCGCCTGGAGGCGCGAGTGAAAGCGCAAACGTGCGTTTGTATATGAAGAATGAAAACGCGCCTGAGGGCGCGAATGAAAGCGCAAACGTGCGTTTGCGCATGAAGAATGAAAACACGCCTTGCGGCGTGTGAGAGGTGGGCGGACGGAGGAGTGCAAAAACGGCTACAAATGCGTAGCCGCGAGGTCGTGCATCCAGTCGGCTACGCATTGGTAGCGGTTTTCGACCTTGGGAGCAATGGCGCGGTCGATGCTGGCGAGGAGGGTGTGTCCGTAGATGGAGAGCAGGGTTGGGTTGGTGGACAGTGGATCTGCTGTGTCGTATATTTCGCGCTGTCGGGAAGGGGGCAGACATTCGCCGGTGAGGGTGTAGTACAGGGTGGCTCCCAGGGCGTAGATATCTGTCCAGGGGCCCATGTTACCATCGGGAGAGCCTTGCTCGGGCGGACTGAAGCCGGGTGTTTCCACGATGTTGGCGCTGAGGTCGCCGTAGGCTTCGCGCGCGGCGCCGAAGTCGATGATGACGGGAAGACCCGCGCGCGTGACGAGAATGTTGTCCGGTTTGATATCGCGGTGCAGTAATTTCTGGCCGTGGAGGTAATCCAGGGCATCGAGGAGGCGCACCATGAGGCTGAAGATGCTGGATTGCGGAATGGGGTGGCCGCTGGTGGCATGCTGGCTGGCTAGTCTGGCCAGGGAGATGCCGTTGATGTATTCCACCACGTAGTAGGCGGTGCGGTGTTCTTCGAAATAGGCGTATACCTTGGCGATGCAGGGATGGTCTAGCGTGGCCAGGAGTCGCACCTCGCGCAGGAAGTTGCCGAGAGCCCAGTCGAAGCCATCCTGGCCGGTTTCGGGGGCGTGCAGGCAGACATCCAGCGAGGCTTCCTCGCGGTAGCAGAGGGAGTCCGGGAAGTTTTCCTTGATGACTACGGTGCGGTTGAGCAGGGTTTCCTGCGCCAGATAGGTAATACCGAAACCGCCGCCGCCGATGCAGCGCAGCACGCGGTAGCCATGCAGCAGGGTGCCGTTGGGCAGTTCCTTGGGGGCAATGGGGCAGTCAATCTGTTCATCCTCCGGCAGGTCAATATCTTCCTCTTCTACAGTTCGGGAAGGGCTTAAGGCTCCTGCGCGCGCAGCCGCCAGAATGTCCTCCATGAAATTACCAACCGGGCGGCTGAGCATGACTCCCCGGGTGGGCATGGGCGCGGGGCGCGTCTCTGGCAGAGAGCTCGGAGGAGCTGCCGGCAGCTCCGCCTCGGGCATGTAGTCAGGGACGGTCTGGGGGCAGACCGGAGTGCTGTCGGGAAGTTCGGAAGGGAGGGGCTGAGTCATACCGTTTGCTTATTCTACTCTGTACAGGCTGGTGTGTCGAGCATAAAGGCGGCGCTTCCATTGCTTTAGGCTTGCCAAGGGCGTGAAAATAAGCTAATCTCTGGGCATGTTCGTAGACAATATTCGAATTTTTGCCAAGGCCGGTAAGGGCGGGAACGGGCTTGCCTCGTTCCGACGCGAGAAGTTTGTGCCCCGCGGCGGCCCCGATGGCGGCGATGGTGGTGATGGTGGCAGTGTGATTCTGGAGGTGAGCACCGGCACGAATGATCTGCGCAATTATTTTTATGACCCGAAGCTGGTTGCCACGGATGGCATGCCCGGCATGCATGCCCGCAAGCACGGTAAGGATGGCCGCACGGTCATCGGCAAGGTGCCGCCCGGCACGATTGTGTACCGCAGCAATGCTGCTACCATGCAGGAGGCTACCTGGCTGGAGCGCGAGGGCGACGGCATCGAGCTGGAGCAGATTGCTGACCTGACCGAGCCGGGCGAGCGTTTTGTGCTGTGCCAGGGTGGCAAAGGTGGCCGTGGCAACTGGCATTTCCGTACAGCTACGGACCAGGCTCCGCTGAAGTTTGAGTACGGCACCGAGGCCGAGAGTGGCGTGTTCTTCTTTGAGCTGCGCCGCATTGCCGATGCTGGTCTGGTAGGTTACCCGAATGCCGGCAAGAGCACGCTGCTCACCGCTATTTCCAATGCTACGCCGAAGGTGGCCAGCTATCCGTTCACCACGCTGCAGCCCATTGTGGGTGTGGTGGAGTTCGAGGATTACAACCGCTGCATCGTGGCCGATATCCCCGGTATCATCGAGGGTGCTTCCAATAACCGTGGCCTGGGCCATGAGTTCCTGCGCCACATCATGCGCTGCCACCTGTTGCTGTTCGTGGTGGATATGACCGGTCTGGAGCACGACCCCGTGGAGGCCATTCAGACCCTGCGCAAGGAAGTGAAGCTGTACTCCGATGAGCTGGCGGCCCGTCCCTGGGTGATTATCGCCAACAAGATGGACGAGGCCTGCGCCGTGGAGAATCTGGAGATTCTGCGTCAGCGCTTCCCGAAGGTGGAGATTATTCCGATTTCTGCCGCCATGGGTGAGGGTATTCCCGCATTCAAGGAGCGTTTGCAACAGTTGCTCAAGGAGGGTTAAGCGGTGCTGGTTGCTGTTCTTTCCGATATACATGCCAACCTGGAAGCTTTGCAGGCGGTGCTGGACGATATGAAGTCCCACGGCGCTGAGGGGATTCTGGGGCTGGGCGATTATATCGGTTTCAACGGCAACCCGGCCGAATGCCTTTCGATGGTGCAGCCGCATCTGCTGGCTGCCGTGCAGGGTAATCACGAAGCCGCGCTGGTAGACCGCGCGGTTTTCGGCGTGCCCATGTACATGGAAATGATGGACCGCACGCAGGACATGCTCAGCCCGGAGCAGCTGCGCTGGCTGCGGCGCCTGCCGAATCACACCGCCTGGCAGGATTGCCTGTTGGGCCACGCCACGCCCGAGGCGCCGAAACGCTGGGGGCGCATTGCGAATGTAAATGAGGCGCGCAAGGTGTTTTCCTCCGTCAAGAACCGCATTTCCTTCTATGGCCACACCCACCGGGCTTCGATTTTCCGGCTCCGCAAGGGGCAGGTGGAGAAAATCGAAATTCAGTACGATGCCCGGGGTGATTTCACGATGCACCTGGCCAGCGACAGCCGCTTCCTGATAAACCCGGGCTCAGTGGGGCAGCCGCGTGACCTGGACTGGCGCGCCGCCTATGCCCTCTATTGCCCGGAGACGGCGACCCTGCATCTGCGCCGCGTGGCGTACGATGTGGCCGAGGCCGGCAACAAGATATCCCGCACGGGGCTTCCGGCATCATTTGCGGAGGCGCTGCAGCATGGCACATCGCCCACGGGAGATTGATTCAACATTTCTACCCGGGAAGGGGTCATCACAATATGAAAATATATAAAGCTGTTTCGGAGCTGGTGGGGCATACCCCCCTGCTGGAGGTGCAGAATTACAGCCGTGCCCATGGTTTGAAGGCCCGGCTGTTTCTGAAAATGGAAATGAACAATCCCGCCGGCTCGGTGAAGGACCGTGTGGCGCTCAGTATCATTGAGGATGCAGAGGCCAGTGGCCGCCTGCAGCCCGGTGGTACCATTGTGGAACCCACCAGCGGCAACACCGGTATCGGCCTCGCCGCCATCGGCTGCACCAAGGGGTACCGCGTGATTCTGACCATGCCCGACACCATGAGCGTGGAGCGCCGCAATCTGGTCAAGGCTTACGGCGCCGAGGTCGTGCTCACCCCCGGTGCGCTCGGCATGCAGGGCTCGGTGGATAAGGCCGAGGAATTGGCCCGCACCATCCCCGGCGCCATTGTGGCTGGGCAATTCTCCAACCCGGCTAATCCGGCAGCGCACTATGCCACTACCGGCCCGGAAATCTGGGCCGATTGCGAGGGGCAGGTGGATGCACTGGTGGCCGGTGTGGGCACGGGTGGCACCATTTCCGGCACGGGACGGTATCTGAAGGAACAGAATCCTGCCGTGCATGTGGTGGCGGTGCAGCCTGCGGCCTCACCGTTGCTCACGGGAGGTGTGGCCGGGCCGCATGCCATTCAGGGCATCGGTGCCAACTTCATTCCGGCAACGCTGGATGGCAGTATCTACGATGAAGTCATTTCCGTGGACAACGACACCCCGCTGAGCACCGCCCGCGGGCTGGGTCGCCTGGAAGGCGTGCTGGTGGGTATCTCCTCCGGCGCTGCGCTGTGGGCAGCCACGCAGCTGGCCGCCCGCCCGGAATGGGAGGGCAGGAACATCGTTGTCATCATGCCCGACGGTGCCGACCGCTATTACTCCACCCCGCTTTTCTCCCATGAATAAACATTTTGATTTGAATCTGTACCTCGTGACGGATGTGCCGGAGCGCTGCCGCTACGGCCTGCTGGAAACCGTGCGCCGTGCTGTGGCCGGCGGCGTGAGCATTGTGCAGTACCGCCGTGAGAACTCTGACCGCGATACCATGCTGGCCGAGGTGCTGCCGCTGCGTGATTTCCTGCGCGGGGCAGGGGTGCCGCTCATCATCAACGATGATGTGGAGCTTGCCGTGGAAATTGATGCCGACGGTATCCACATCGGCCAGGACGACATGCCGGTGGAACAGGCCCGCGCCCTGATTGGGCCGGATAAGATTCTGGGCCTCACTGTCACCAATGCTGCCGAAATGGCCGCCGTGAACCCGGAGCTGGTGGATTACGTGGGCTGCGGCCCGGTGTTCCCCACCATCTCCAAGGATGATGCGCCCACCGAACTGGGGGTGCAGAAATGGGGTGAACTGGCCGCTTCCTGTCCGGTGCCCATCTGTGCCATTGGTGGCCTGAATGTGGAGCGCGCCCGCGCCGTGCGCGCCACCGGGCATTGCGATGGCATCGCCGTGGTGTCTGCCATCTGCGCTGCCGAAGACCCTGAACAAGCCGCTCGCGAACTCGTATGAAAACGGAGGACTTAGCTGCTGTGCTGGAGAATCTGCGGGTGAAAAAGCCGCTCATTCTTTCGCTGACCAATAGTGTGGTGCAGAATTTCACCGCCAACATGCTGCTGGCCGTGGGCGCTGCCCCCGTCATGCTGAATGATTCCGTGGAATGTGCCCAGCTGCTGAAGGCCTGCGGCAGCGGCCTGCTGGTGAATGTGGGAACCCTGTCGACCGCACAGGCCGAGGTGATGCGCTGTGCCGTGGATGCCGCGCATGCTGCCGGTATTCCCTGGGTGCTCGACCCGGTGGCCGTGGGGCTGCTGGGGTTCCGCACGGAATTCTGTCAGGAGCTGCTGAGCATGCATCCCACCCTTATTCGCGGCAACGCTTCCGAAATTATGGCCCTGGCTGGCGAGGCCGCCGGTGGCCGCGGAACCGATACCACCGAGGAAAGCGCTGTGGCCCTGCATGCCGCCCAGACACTGGCCCGACGCTGCTCCTGCTCCGTGCTGGTCACTGGCGCAGTGGACTACGTGACCGATGGTCAGCGTGTGCTTGCCCTGGGAAATGGTGATGAACTCATGACTCGCGTGACGGGCGTGGGCTGCGCTATGGGCGCCCTGGCTGCGGCCTGTGTGGCTGCCGCGCCCGATTGCTTCACTGGGGCCGCGGCCTGTGCCGCTATCCTGGGCCTTGCCGGGGAACGCGCAGCATCCCGGTGCCCGCGCCCCGGAAGCTTTGCTCCCGTTTTACTCGATGAACTCGATGCCCTTACGCCCTCCGACGTGGAGAAATTCACCCGCATTGTGCAAGATTCTGATTTGTAAGGCAAAATCCTGCTTGCTGTGGCAGGTGGAGTATGCTAGAGTAAGGTACAATGCAAAACGAACAGCTTTCTCTGGAATGGAAACAGCTGGCAGATCTGCCGGATGTTGAAGGTTTCGCCGGCTCCTACGCCGGCGTGAGCAACGGTGCCCTCATCGTCTGCGGTGGTGCTAATTTCCCGGAAAAACCGCTCTGGGAGGGTGGCCCCAAGCGCTGGACCGACCGCATCTACGTGCTTCCCGCCGGTGAAATCGGCTGGAAGGATGCCACCCCGCTGCCCAAGCCCCTGGGCTATGGTGCCACGGCTACTCTGCCGCAGGGTGTGATGCTGATTGGCGGCAGCAATGCTGATGGCGCTGTGGCAGATTGCTACATGCTGAGCTGGGATGGCTCCGATGTGCAGTGCAAGACCGTGGCCCCGCTGCCCACCACCCTCACCGGTCATGCTGCCGTGGTGATGGGCGGTAAGGTATACGTGCAGGGCGGTTCCGTGGCTCCCGGTGAACAGGATGCCGAAGCCCGCATGTGGGTGTATGACCCCGAGACCGATACCTGGAGCGATGGCGAGCCCATGCCCTGCCGCGGCCGCTTCCTGCAGCAGATGGCCACTATCGGCCACACCATCTATGTGCTTGGCGGCATTGGCCTGCAGCCCGGTGATGAAGGCCGCATGGCCCGCGAAATGCTGACCGATGCCTGGAGCTGGAGCGCTGAGACCGGCTGGCGTCGTCTGGCTCACCTGCCGCACTACTGCGGTGCTGCCCCCACGCCTGCACCGGTGATTGGTGGCCGCATTTACCTGCTGGGTGGCGATGATGCCACCGTGAAGGGCTTTACGCCGCAGAATCATCCCGGTTTCCACAACCAGAGCCTGTGCTATTGCCCCGGCAGCGACACCTGGTATGATGCCGGTGAGATTGCCGTGGCCCGTGCCGTGCTTCCCTGCGCTGTGTGGAATGGCCTGGCTGTGATTGTGAACGGCGAGCAGCGTCCCGGCAAGCGTTCCAATCAGGTCTGGGGTGCCAAGATGTAACCAATCTGTGCCGATATGTTGAAGAATCTCTTTATTCTGGCCGCAGTGGCCGCTCTGCCGCTGGCAGCCCAGTGCTGCCCCGGCTGCGGCAAGGCTGCACCGTCCAAGGTCGTTTCTCTGCCGCTGGCCGAGAGCCCGAAGATTTCTGACTCCGTGGGGCGTGCCGGTATGGTGGCCAGCGTGGTGAGAACCGCTGAGGGACCGCGTATTCTGGCTATTGGTGGTGCTAATTTCCCGAATGCCAAGCCGGGTGCCAAGACTCCGGCAGAGCGTGGTGCCAAGGTGTTCTACGATGAAATCCTGAGCATCAACCCGGCAGATGGCAGTTGCTCCGTACTGGCGAAGCTGCCGTACCCCATCGGTTATGCTGCGCACACCACCCAGGGCTGCGGCATGGTGATTGCCGGTGGCTGCAATATGGAAGGCCACCTTGCCACCGTGACCCGCATCAAGGCCGATGGCTCCAGCGAGGCCCTGCCCGCACTGCCCACCACCATTGCCTACCCCGCCTTTGTGCAGGTGAAGGGCAAGCTGTATGTGTTCGGTGGACAGGAAAAGGCTGAATCGGTGACTTGCCTGAGCAGCAGCTACGTGCTTGATTTGCAGAATCCCGCTGCCGGCTGGCAGGAACTGGCTCCCATGCCGGGTGAAGGTCGCATGCTGGCTGCAGCCGGTGTGTGGAAGGACGGCAAGATTTACGTGACCGGCGGTTGCTCCCTGCATCCGGATGCCAAGGGCGCTGCAGAACGCACCTACCTGAAGAGTACCTGGTGCTACGACCCCGCCACCAACTCCTGGACCCAGGCTGCCGATATGCCTGAGACCATCGTTGCCCCCGCAACCCCCATGCCCACCATGCGTGGCGGCATGCTGCTGCTCTGCGGTGACCCCGGCAATTTCTACCGCGCCAGCCTGGCCGGTAATGCCCCGGCTGACCATCCCGGCCAGAACACCACGGTGTACAGCTTCAACCCGGAAACGGGTGCCTGGACTGTGGCTGGCCAGAACAGCATCGGCATTGCCACGGCACCCGCAGTGAAGGTGATGGGCACTGTCTTCATCATCTCCGGCGAGACGCACCCCGGCGTGCGCACCCCCGTCATCTCTACCCTTAATCTCTCCAAATAACAACGAAACAACAAACCATATATGACTGAACCCAATCCCGTATTGTCGTTCCTGGCCGATCTCACACCCTGGGTGGCCATCGTTATTGCCGTGCTGGCCATCATGGCCGCCAGCAAGAAGGGACTCAAGAAACCCTCCATCTCTCCGAATGCACCTGTGACCAAGCCCGGCAAGTGGGCCTGGATTGCCGTGGCCGTGCTCTGGGTGGTGGTGATGCTGAACTACTTCGACCGCCAGCTGCTGGCTGTGCTCAATAAGTCCATGACTGAAGGTCCGGGCTGCATTGAGATGACCCAGGCTCAGTTCGGTATCGTGACCTCTGCCTTCCTCATTGTGTATGCTGCTCTGTCTCCCGTGGGTGGCTACCTGGCAGACCGCTTCAGCCGTTCCTTCATCATCATGTGCTCCCTGGTGGTGTGGTCTATCGTGACCTGGATGACCGGTAAGTCTGAGAGTTATGAAGAGCTTATCTTCTGGCGCGCCATGATGGGTGTGAGCGAGGCCTTCTACATCCCCGCTGCCCTGGCTCTTATCACCGACTACCATCGCGGCAACACCCGCTCGCTGGCCACTGGTCTGCACATGAGCGGTATCTATGCCGGTCAGGTGATGGCCGGTTACGGTGCCATGATGGCCGGCGACCCCTGCCAGATGGGCTGGCGCCTCACCTTCGAGATTTTCGGCTTCATCGGTGTGGCATATGGTCTTATCGTGCTCTTCTTTCTGCGTGACCCGAAGGCTGAGGAAGCCTCTGCTGTCGAGACTGCTAAGGAAGTTATCGTTGATGCCGTCGCTCCCAGCTTCACTCTGGGTCAGATGCTCAAGAGCATCTTCACCGGCCGCGGCATGTACCTGCTGCTGCTCATGATTTCCTTCGCCGGTTTCGCCAACTGGTTCCTGCTGGGCTGGTACCCGCGTCTGCTGCAGGATATGTTCCCCATCACCGAGGCTGAGGCCGGTCCCGCTGCCACGCAGTGGATTAACATCGCCAAGTACATCTCCGTGCTGGCCTGCGCCGTGATTGCCGACCGCTGGTACCTGCGCAACAAGAATGCCCGCGCCTATGTGCCCGGCATCGCCTTCTGCATTGCCGGTCCCTGCGTGCTGCTGGCCATGATGTTCGGTGAAGGCATCGGTCTGTATGCTGTGCTTGCCCTGGTTTCCATGCAGGGTGTGGCTCAGGGCTCCATGGATGCCACTCTCATGCCGGTGCTTCGCAATACCATCGACGAGCGCTTCGCCGCCACGGGCTACGGCCTGCTGAACCTCACCTCCGTGGGTGCCGGTGCTCTGGTATCCTGGCTGGGTGGCATGCTGAAGGACGCCGGTACTCCGCTCTCCGCTGTGCTGAGCCTTGCCGGTATCCTGATGGTGCTCTGCGGTATCATCCTCTTCTGCCTTCCCAAGAAGAATAATGCCTAAGACGATGAAACTCTCATCTCTTATACTGTGTGCCGCTACCATGCTGGTAGCGGCACCGGTTTCTTTTGCTCCCGCCTTTGCCCAGGATGAACCGGTTGAGGACCATCCGGTGAAGAAGAAGGGAAAGAAGAAAAAGAAGGGTCAGGAATCTCAGCTGGCAGGTAAACCTGCTACAGCAGCCGAGCTGGCTGCGCTGGATAGCGAGCCGTATGGCCGTGCGGTAGATGTTTTTGTGGCGGGAGAGGGCAATCCCTACGCCAGCATCCGCATACCGGATATCATCAATGCCAACGGTATGCTGGTAGCCATGGCCGAGGGGCGCTACCAGGACACTGACCAGGGGCAGAATGACCTGATTGTCTCCACTAGCCGGAATGGCGGCAAGACCTGGAGCAAGCCGGTAGTGGCCGCCGTCTCCAAGGGGGCTACATTCAATAATCCCTGCCTGATTTATGACCAGGCCAGCAAGCAGATTGTGCTGTTTTTTCAGCGGTATCCGCAGGGAATCAAGGAACGTACGCCTGATATCCCCACCGGCTGGAAGGATGACCGCTGCATCCGCAACTTTGTCTGCTTCTCCCGGAACGGTAAGAAATGGAGCACGCCCAAGGACGTGACCCAGTTCACCAAGAATGAGGGCGTGACCATCACCTGCAGTGGCCCGAACCCCGGTGTGCAGATTACCCGAGGCAAATACAAGGGCCGCATCGTGGTGCCGCTGAATGAGGGGCCTTTCGGTAACTGGACGCTTGCAGCCGCCTATTCTGATAATGGTGGCAAGACCTGGAAAATCGGCAAAAAGTCTGATGCCGGTCGCGGTATCAATGAAGTTTCCATTGTGGAAACGACCGATGGTGGCCTGTTTGTGGTATCCCGTGCCTGGGGTGGCGGCCTGCGCAAGGTGGCCTATTCCGAGGACGGCGGCGAGAGCTGGGGACCGGTGAATGACCACCCCGAGCTGACCAGCCCGAATTGCCAGAATGGTCTGACCCGTTATTCCCACGAGGATGATGCCTCGCTGGGCGGGCGTGGCCGCATTCTGTTCTCCTCGCCCACGACAGGCAGCCGTACCAACGGTATTATCAAGATGAGCTATGATGATGGCAAAACCTGGCCTGTGGAAAAGCGCGTGGGCGATGGCCCCTTCGCCTACTCCGTGCTTTGCCCGGTGAAGCCGGGTGTGGCTGGCATTCTGTATGAGGTGAATGGGCACCCCATCAAGCATATCCGCTTTGCTCCGTTCAGTATCTCCTGGCTGACGGATGGCGAGGATACGGGTATGAAGAAGGATTAAGGACTAATTCAAATACAGTCGAGGGCCCGGGTGGCGAAGCTCACCCGGGCCCTCGTGGAATTTAATTCTTGCGGTTTATTGCCACTTGCCCTTGCGGAAACAGGTAATGCTGACGCCAGCCAGCAGTACCAGGAAGCCGATGCAGGTGAATACCCACTCGCTGGGGGAGAGCCATTCGCCACGGGACTTCAGGAATTTGTACTCCGCCTTTCTTGCCTGTGCTGCGGCACCGCTGGACACTTCGGCAGTGATGGTGCTTACCTTCGGATTCACGGAGATGATTTTGACCAGGTTCAGATTGGCAGCAATGGAGGAGAAATCCTTGTTCTCGGCAGAGGCCAGGAGCGGAAGATTGATGATGAGGTCGCCATTGGTATCATAGCCCATGATGCCGCCGATGCCATTCCAGCCGGAGCCGCAGCAGCCGGAGGCCACCACGGTGAAAGTGATGTAGGCCGAGCCATTGCGGCTGATGGCGGAGGGCAGGTTGGCCAGCTTACCGTAAGAAACCGTCTCGCCCCAGGGCTGTCCGTGCCAGTTGCCGGTGATGCCTTCGGGGGTGGCCATGAGGCCCAGCTCATGGTCGCTGCTGAAGGTGAGCAGCTTGGTGGGCTCCGTCACCTTTGCTGCGGCAGAGAGGTCAACCGTCATCGCCACTGCTGTGGTGGCAGCCTTAGCCTTGCGGAAGTGTGAAATGTTGTAAATGGAATGGCGGGAGTAGAGCGCCCCATGTTCACCGGTAAGCGTGCCAGCGTCGCAGGTAACGGATTCGCGCACGTAATTGCCGGCAGGGTTGGTGAACAGGGCCGCAGCGTGCCCCGGCTGAAGAGACAGCAGCATTGCAGCCAGCAGGAAGAGGGATTTTTTCATGGTAATATCACTGAAGCTTCTATAACTCTACCGCAAGGCTGGGGCTTTTGCAAGAAAGATTTTAAAGTTTCGGATGGGTGAAAAAAAACGGGAGGCATAGCGGAAAGTATGCTGCCTGAGCATCCCGTAATGGGCGAAATCTTGTATTATTCCAGCAGATATGGGTGAAACTCCTTGACCTTTCGGAGAATAACCATTAAACTTTTGGGCATGCAGGAGTTGGAAATCATGGCACCCGCCGGGTCGTTTGAGTCCCTGGCAGCAGCCTTGCGCGCTGGGGCGGATAGTGTGTATTTCGGTGTGGGAATGTACAACATGCGCGCTCGTTCCACGGTGAACTTCACCGTGGAGGATTTGCCGAAGGTAGCTCGCCTGTGCCATGCCTGTGGGGCAAAAGCCTACCTGACCTGCAATGTGATTATTTACGATGAGGAGATGGAAGGCATGCAGCAGCTGCTCCGCCAGGCAAAGGATGCCGGTGTGGATGCGGTGATAGCTGCAGACCTGGCCGTCATCTCCTATGCCCACAGCATCGGCCTGGAGGTTCATATCTCTGTGCAGGCAAACGTGTGCAATATGGGGGCTGTGCGTTTCTTTGCCGCCTATGCGGATGTGATGGTGCTGGCCCGCGAGCTGAAGCTGAGCCAGATTCGCCATATTATCGAGGGAATCAAGCGCGAGAATATCACCGGCCCCTCTGGTGAGCTGGTGCGTATTGAGGTGTTTGCTCATGGTGCTCTGTGCATCGGCATTTCCGGCAAGTGCGGCATGAGCCTGGCTGCCTACAATGCCAGCGCCAACCGTGGCCAGTGCTACCAGCTCTGCCGCCGTAAGTACCGCGTGACGGATACGGAGACCGGCTTCGAGATGGATATTGATAACCAGTACATCATGTCCCCCAAGGATATCTGCACCATCCGCGTGATTGATCAGCTGGTGGAGGCGGGGGTATCGGTGTTCAAGCTGGAAGGCCGTGGCCGCTCAGAGGCCTATGTTTCCACCGTAACCTCCGTGTACAAGGACGCCGTGCAGTGCTGCGCTGCCGGTGACTGGACCCCGGAGAAGGTGGCCGCCTGGGAGGAAGAACTGCTGCGTGTGTTTAACCGCCAGTTCTGGCATGGTGGCTATTACCTGGGCGAGGAATGGGAAACCTGGAGCGGTTGCTCCAACAGCCTGGCTCTGGAGCAGCGCCAGCATCTGGGGCGCGTGATGCGCTGGTATGCCAAGCCCGAGGTGGCGGAAATTCGTCTGGAAGCCGGGCCAGTGGCGCCCGGTGATAAGATTGAGATTACCGGTGTGACAACCGGCATTGTACGTGTCACCGTGCCGGAGGTGCGTTGCGATGATGAGAACGGCGTGACCCAGGTGGTGCCGGTGGCGCCCAAGGGAGCTACGGCTCTCATCTCTGTGCCCACCAAGGTGCGCCATGGCGATAAAGTTTATATTGTAACCCGTAGGAAACTCAAATAATCATGAAAATAGAACCTCTCTTCACAGCAGAGCAAATGGATGCCGCCTTGCGTGATATGGCGGCTAAACTGATTGAGCGATTCGGCGACGAGCGCCCGGTGAAGGTGCTTTCTCTGTTGAATGGAGCCCTCTGGTTTACGGCAGACCTGCTGCGTCTGCTGCCGGTGAACTTCATTCTGGAGACCGCTCGTGTTTCCAGCTATGGTGCCGCCCGCGAGACCAGCGGTACGGTGACCTGGAAAACGCCTGTACCCTATTGTGAGGATATGCGCGTGCTGGTGCTGGACGATGTGCTGGACAGCGGTGTGACGCTCAAGAATGTGAAGGCTGAGCTCCTTCGACTGGGCGCCGCAGAGGTGGTGACCGCCGTGGCTGTGGATAAGCCGGAGGGGCGTCGCGTGGAGTTTGAGGCTGATTATGTAGGCCTTGTGGCTCCTAACCTGTATCTTGTGGGCTACGGCATGGATGCCGACGGCACGCTGTACCGCAATTTGCCCTATGTGGGCGTTGTGCGCGATTAATTGATATCAATCATTCCGTTTTCCCCGCAGGGTCTGCCCGTTATCCGGTGCCAGGAACCGCTCTGCGGGGATTTTGTTTTCCTGCAGGGCGCGGTGCAGGTCATCCAGCGTTTCCTGGTAACCCTCGTTGGCCAGTTGCCAGGTGCCGAAATGGCAGGCAATGGCCTGGCGGGGCTGCAGAATCTGGAAGGCTTCCACGGCCTCAGCGGGGGAGATGTGGCCGTTGCGAATCCAGTCCGGCTTGTAGGCGCCGATGGGGAGCAGGGCTACATCCGGTGCGCCGAGGTGGGCGCGGATGTCAGCAAAGCAGTTGGACTTGGCGGAATCGCCCACGTAGTAGATGGATGGGCCCTCGGCAGACTTCAGGTAGAACCCGCACCAGAGCGAGCGGTTGCGCGTGTAGGTCTTGCGGTATCGGTTGCTCCAGTGTCTGGCGGGGGTGAGGGTGATGCTCAGGTTGCCGTGCTGCACGCTCTCCCACCAGTCCGCCTCGATGACGTTTGCCTCCTCACCGCAGTGGTATTTCACCAGGTTTCCGAGCCCCAGGGGTACAATGAAGAGAGGATTGTGCTCCTCTTCCAGGCGTTTTACCGTGTCTGCGTCGAAATGGTCGTAGTGGTCATGGGAGAGCAGGCAGATATCAATTTTCGGCAGCTTCTCCCAGGCAATGCCTGCGGGGCGGCAGCGCCTGGGGCCGAATCCCTGCACCGGGCTGGTGTAGTCGCTCCACACCGGGTCAGTCAGGATGTTGAGCCCCGCCGTGCGGATGAGCATAGTCGAGTGATTCACCATGGTGACCTCCCAATCCCGGCCATCCACCTGGCTGGCAAGCTCTGGCTGGTGGGGCAGGGTGCTCACCGTGGGGTAATCGCCCTTGGTGTGGCGTTCGCGGAGCCACTGGAGCAGGTTGCTGGTCCTGTACAGTGTGCTGGGCTCCGGGTTATAGAAGAAGGTGCCGTCGAAATGGTCTGTCACCGGCCCATCCCATTCGCCACCGCGGCAGAGCCAGCTGGGCATCAGGAAATCACCCGCCAGCAGCAGGGTTCCCAACCCGGCCAGCAGCGCAGAAACCAGAGCGCATGTTCTGCGGTGGCTCATGATTCAAATCGGTGCTGGATAAGCACGTTGAAGTGGTCGCCTGCGCCGGGCACGGCAATCAGGTGGCGGTCTGCCGCGCTGGTGGGGTCTGCCAGGTCCTTCAGGTAATCGTACTGGCTCATGTACTGCACGCGGTCGCCCACGCAGTTGGCGGCCAGCTGGTGCAGGTCGGTGAAATTCACATCGGCGGTGATATCGCAGCGGCCGGTCAGGGCGGGCAGTTCATCTGCGCTCACCAGCTGGTGGGCCTTGTAGCCGCGCAGCGTGCCGGCGGGGCGGCGGTGGTAAAGCGTATCATTCATTTCGCCGTAGTCGATAGTGACCATGGTGCCGCATTTCCAGAGCGGCTGCCAGGCGGCATACCACTTGTGGTAGCTTTCCTGCACCTCCACAATCTGTCCCTCGTAGGCCCAGCGGGAGAATACGCTGGATTCCGGCAGCGGGCGCTGCTTCACCGCGCGCACAATGTGCCCGTGGTGCACGGAAAGCCCCAGCTCCTGCCAGGTGCCGTCTTGAAACACGAACTGGCGGGCAGGAAAGGCATCCGGCAGCTCATTGGAGAAAATGAAGGCGCGTCCGCCGGCGTGCTTGATGGCTTTTTCGATGGTATCGTACACGCGCACGAAATTGCCGCCCACCATGAGCTGCAAATCGCGCAGTGCCTTGGAGCGGTCCACCATGTAGTAGCGCACGCGCAGGCGCTTGAAGAACCCGAGCGAGCGCGCCATGCTCACGGCCATATCACCGTTGCCACCGCCAATCTCGATGATGGGCAGGCAGCGGTTGAACGCCTTGCAGCTCTGCTCCCACTGCTGCACCAGGCGGCGGGCCAGCAGGTCGCTCATGGTGGCAGTGGTGGAGAAATCGCCGCGGATGCCGATATCCGCGATATTGTTGTTGTAATAACCGCCTTCCGAGTCATAGAGGGCGATTTCCATGAACTCCTCCATGGAAATCCAGTTGCCGTGGGCCAGGATATGCGGTGCCAGGTTCATGGGCGGCTTCAAAGGGAAAGCTCCAGCATACGCTCCAGCGGGGCAGCGGCGCGCAGGCGCAGCTCTTCCGGCACGCGCACCTCGGGTGCCATGTCGCGCAGGCAGTTGCGCAGTTTCTCCAGCGTGTTGAGCTTCATGTACTCACACTCGGCGCAGGAGCAGGTGCCCATGTTCATGGGGATGAACTCCTTGCCCGGCACCAGCTTGCGCAGGCGGTGCAGAATGCCGGTCTCCGTCACGATGATGAACTTGCTGCACTCGCTCTCGCGGCAGTAGGGAATCATCTTTTCGGTGGAGCAGATGTGGTCTGCCAGCAGGCGGATGGGTTCCTGGCATTCCGGGTGGCACACCACCAGGGCATCCGGGTGCTGGGCCTTGGTGGCCAGCAGCTGGTCGCGGGTGAATCGCTCGTGCACGTGGCAGGAGCCGTTCCACATGGTCATGGCGCGGCCGGTCTGCAGGGAAGTCCAGGCGCCCAGGTTGCGGTCCGGCACAAAAAGGATGGGGCGGTCCGCCGGAGCGGTCTCGATGATGCGCTGGGAATTGCCGCTGGTCACGATGACATCTGCCAGAGCCTTCACGCCGATGGAGCAGTTCACATAGGCCACCACGTAGTAATTCTTGTCCTTATTCTCCTCCAGGAATGCGGCCAGTTCCTCGGCAGGGCAGGAGGCCTCCAGCGAGCAGGCGGCATTGGCATCCGGCAGCAGCACGGTGCGGGTCGGGTTCAGAATGCAGGCGGTCTCGGCCATGAAATGCACGCCGCAGAAGACGATGACATCGCACTCGGCCTCCTGAGCCTTGCGGGCCAGGGCCAGGGAATCACCCACAAAGTCGGCCAGGTCCTGGATTTCCGGGCGCTGGTAGCTGTGAGCCAGGATAACGGCGTTGCGCTCCTTCTTCAGACGCAGAATTTCGTCGATGAGATTTTCGTTAGACATAACAGGGCAGGGAAAATTCTTATTTCTTTTCGCGGGTCATGTACTTCATGAGGGCATACAGGCCGGCCACCATGACAATGGCCAGCACCACCAGGTGGGATTCATCCTTCACGGCGTGCACCAGGTCCTCCGGGCTCTTCATGATGTCCGGGTGGTCGGTGCCCACTTTGTCGCCGAACCAGGCCAGCACCCAGCACCAGATAGCGGAGCCGATGATGGTGGCCAGGCTGAACGCGGAGAAGTTCATCTTGACCAGACCGGCGGGAATGGAGATGAGATGGCGGATAACGGGCAGGAAGCGGGCAAAGAAAATGCCGGCGGTGGAATACTTGTTCATGAATACCTCTGCCTTCTCCACCTTGTGCGGCGGCATGAGGAAATACTTGCCGAAGCGGTACACAAACGGGCGCCCCAGCCACAGCGCCATGAAATACATCACGCACGAACCCAGGTAGGAACCCACGGTGCCGGCCAGTACCACACCCCAGAAAGACATGTCGGCATCCGGGTAGGTGGCAATGATGGCAGCTGGCGGAACCACGATTTCGCTCGGAACCGGGATGATGGAGCTCTCCATGGCCATCAGGATGACCACGCCCCAATACCCCCACTGCTGAATGCAGTCCATACAGAAAACAAGGAATTCGTGCATGCGGGCATTATGCACACATTTTCACGGATTAAAAGTCTTTTCTTGCAATTTTTCGCGCGCGTGGTAGAGTAGAGGCATGAAGATATACGTGGTAGCCGGCGAGAAGAGTGGCGATAAACAGGGTGCATTGGTGATTCAGGAACTGCTGCGCCGCCGCCCGGATGTGGAAATCGTGGGTCTTGGCGGTAACCGCATGCATGCCCTTGCACCGGGCGTGGAGGACTGGGCAGATGCCGCCGCTGTCATCGGCATTGTGGAGGTGCTGCGCCACATCCGCTTCTTTGCAGGCAAGCTCAAGGAAATGACCGAGCGCATTGCCGCCGATCAGCCGGACTGCCTGCTGCTTATCGACTACCCCGGTTTCAATCAGCGCCTGGCCGAGCGAGTGCGCAAGGTGTCGCCGAAGACGAAGATAGCCTGGTTCATTGCCCCCATGGTGTGGGCCTGGAAGAAGGGGCGCATTCCCAAGCTGGCCGCCGTGCTCGATTTGATGATGTGCACCTTCCCCTTCGAGAAGCCGCTTTTTGAAAAGGCTGGTCTGCGCACCGAATTTGTGGGTCACCCGCTGGTGGATGATATTCTGGCCGCCCGCCGCACTGATGTGCGCGAAAAGAACCTCATCGGCCTGTTCCCCGGCAGCCGCAACCGCGAGGTGGAACGCCATTTCCCCGTGTTCATCGACGTGGTGAAGGAACTCCGCACCCGTCACCCCGAGTGGCGATTCGAAACCTCCGCCTCCTCTGAGAAACTGGCCGCCACTATGCGCCGCATGGCCGATGAAGCCGGCATGCCGCAGGAAATCATCAATATCTGCCCCGGCAGTTACCATGACCTCATGGACCGCTCCGAGGCCGCCCTGGTTACCTCCGGCACCGCCACGCTGGAGGCCGCGCTGCACGAGCTGCCCTTTGCGCTGGTGTACAAGGTGGCATACGGTACTTACCTCTTTGCCCGCATGGTGCTTACCATCAAGTATGTGGGTATGGTGAACATCCTGGTGGACAAGCCCGTGACCCGCGAGCTGCTGCAGGATGACTTCAACGTGGAGAACTGCATTGCCGAGCTCGAACGACTCACTCAGCCGGAGTCCCGCGCCAAGGTGCTGGCCGAGATGCAGGAATCCATGGCCACCCTCGGCCACGGTGGTGCTGCCGCCAAGGCCGCCGAGGCTGTACTCTCACTGTTTGAGTGATTTCAGAAAGGCACAGGTTTCTGAGCCTGAATATCCCATGGGGTGTCTGATACCGGATGTGCTGATAATTCTGCTGGTTCTGGTGCTGGTATGGCTCAGGGCCAGGGATTATCTGCTGCTGGCGGTGGCCGTGTTATTTAATGTCCAGCTTCTGTTTATACTGGCTTCCTGTTTTCTTTTTGAAGTGGATGATGCCTGCCTGATGGTGGAGGCATGGATTCTCCTGCCCATATTTCTGCTGCTGGTGTCCTTATTCTTCTTCAGGGGGCAGAGAAGAAAGCCCTTGTCCTTCATCCTGCTGTGTCTGCCTTTTGTTGCGCAGCAGCTGGTCTGTCACTGCGGCAACTTCTTCTTCCTCTGGTGAGGAAGAAATCGCATTCCCGGCCCGGTAGCGGCCTGGGTCAGGTGAACAATTTCCAGAGCATTCTGACAAAGAACAGAACGCAGAATGCCAGAAGCACCAGATTGATGCAGAAACGGCGCTTCATGGCCGCCAATTCCTTTTTGAGCTCTGGTGCTGCATTCAGGAGAACGCCGATGACCTCCTGGCGAGCCGGTCTGGGTGCTGTGCAATGAATGAAGGCATAATCAAGCGGGGATCTGCCCTGCGCATCTTTTTCTGTAGGACTGGCTCCGGCCTTCAGGAATAAGGTGACCAGGCTGGCATTTCCACCCTCGGCAGAAAGGTGGAGCAGAGTGGAATTGTTGACCGGGGTATGGATATCAGCACCGGCCTGTACCAGCATTTCCGCACAATCGGAGGGGGCTTCGTCAGTCAGAGTCATGAGAGTGGCGGAAATCAGCGGCGTGTTGCCGTTTCGGGAAACGGCATTGACATCAAGTCCGTGTTGCAGGAGCTCCTGCATCTTTTCGCTTCTGTCATGCCGTGAGCCGCAGGAAGCTGCGGCGTGGTGCAGCAGGTTGGTGCTTTCGTTGGTGATGATGTTCACATCCGCTCCCAGCTGAATCAGTTCTCGCAGGTTCTCCGCCGTGCCGTAGTAGATGGTGGCAAGAGCCAGCGGGGTGAATCCGGCATTTTCCCGGGCGTTGATATCGGCCCCGGCGTCCAGCAGCATGCGGATGATTTCCATGTGTCCGTGATAGGCTGCTCCGTGGATGGGGCGGTAGCCCTCCTTGTCGCAGCTGTTCGCATCTGCTCCGGCTGCCAGCAGGGTGCGTACCACCTCGGCGTTGCCGCTCTGCGCTGCCAGGTGCAGCGGCGTGTCGTCCAGTTCGTTGCGTCGGTGCACATCTGCCCCCGCCTCCAGCAGAAGTTGTATGCACTCCAGCTGAACTTTATCGGAAAGTTTCTTCAGGTCATTGTTATAAGCCACCACATGCAGCGGCGTGGTGCCGTGCGCATCCTCGGCGTTCACATCTGCTCCCTCTGCCAGCAGTCGCTTCAGGCACTCTATTCTGCCGAAACGGGCGGCCATGTACAGTGCGGTGACCTGGTTGAGCTCCACCGCTTCATCCGGGTTCGTCATGCGGGCGTTCACGTCGGCGCCCTCGGCAATCAGGGAATTGATAAGCTCCGGTTTGTTGAAGGTTACGGCTACGTGCAACCTGTTATCCAGCGAAGGCTCTTTACTGCTCATGGCACTATTATATAAAAAAAAGACGGTGAGTCAATTATGAAAAATTGCTATTTCCGGTCAAAGAAACGGTTGAAGAGGCAGAGCAGGATAGGAAGCGGGGCGGTAACCAGGGCCAGGCATATAACAGCGAGGTAGGAGAATCCGCTGTCAAGTTCACCTGCCAGGTCTCTCAGCAGGAGGATGGGTAGGAACCAGAAACTGACCAGCACCACCACTACCAGCTCCTTGCCGATTCTGGGGAGGTTGAGATGGCGAAATACTCCGAATGCCACGATGGCCTGAATGATGCCAATGACCAGAACCCCGACTGCTATCACAAGCCAGGTTTCCACCTCTGCCAGATGATGCCTGCGGGGTGTCAGCAGGGTAAACGGTAGGTACAGAGCGGTGTATGTGGCAGCTGCTGCCAGTGAACTGGTGAGAAGCTGGCCGAAATCCGCTTTCCCTGTTTTGAGCTTATTGGCCCGCGGTGCGAGGAACACCGGTTCCGGTAGCCCCGGCAGCTCACGGATGGGACGCCAGTCATTTGTATCTGCGGCAGTAAAGAGATAATCCTCCGTGATTTCCCCCTGCCTGACCAGCTCTGCAACAATATCCAGTGCCAGTGGCCCCATGGGGGCACCATCCGGCAGCTTCAGCATGTATTCTCGCGGTGTTGGCCTAGAGCTTACATTCATGGCTGCATGCAGTTGAGGATAACGGAAATGATGGTTTCCATCTCATCCGGGCGGGATTCTGCGATGAGGATGACCAGCGCCACGAGGGTGGCATCGGCCAGCCGCTTCGTGCCATTGAGGAACAGTGCGTTGTTGCGGTCGAGAAAATACAGGAACACGGCGGCGGCAATGCGTTTGTTGCCGTCGAAGAAAGCGTGGTTCTTGACAGTGAAGTAGAGCAGCCGCGCCGCTTTTTCCTCCATGGTGGGGTAGATATCAGTTCCTCCGAAGCTCTGGTAGATATTGCCCAAGGCCCCGCGGAATGAATCGTCTTTTTCCCGGCCGAAAAGGTCTGACTCAGCGCCAAAGCTCATGCTATCGATGAGTTTGCGGCATTCATCGTACTCCAGCACATAGCACTGGGTGGAGCCTGCCGGGCGGGTAAGACACTGGTGGTCGTAGTCATCCAGCAGGTTCAATCCCGTGCTGTAGCGCTCGATGACATCCAGCACCTGGCGGGCATCCAGCCGGTTTTCCACCCGGCGCATCAGCTGAACCACCTGTCCCAGCTGCTGCAGCCGCTTTTCATGCACCACGTAGCCCCGAACCAGGTACTCGCGCAGGCGCTGTGTAGCCCAGATGCGGAATTGTGTGCCACGCCGTGTATTGACGCGGTACCCCACGGAAAGAATCATGTCCAGGTTGTAGAAATTAACCGGACGCCGCACGTTTCGCGAGCCTTCTTTTCGAACTATTAAAATTTCTTTAATAGTTCCCTCTTCTTGAAGCTCAGCTTCTTGAAGGATATTTTTGATATGCACGTTGATATTGGGCACCGTTGTCTGGAACAACTCGGCCATCATCTGCTGGGTCATCCACAGGGTGTCCTCCTGCATGCGGACATCGAGCTGCACCTGTCCATCGGGGGAGGTGTAGAGCAGAATCTCGCTGTCGGGAATAGTAGAGGGTGTTTGATTCATAGAGAAGATGGGTAAGACGGTTGGAGAACTATGTAGCCCAAACCCCGTCGGACTTCAAATTAATCATTAATCATTAATCATTCCACCAGGGTGACGGTGCGGGTGTTTTCGCCGGTGTGGCGGAGGACGAGCCAGCGGGTATCGGCGGGCATGAGGGTGCCATCGAATCGGTCAGCCCATTCAACCAGCAGGATGCGACCGCTTTCCAGATATTCATCCCAGCCGATGCCGATGGCCTCCTGCGGGGACTTCATGCGGTAGAAATCGAAGTGAGCCACGGGCAGGGCGCCGTCATCATGCTCATGCACTAGGGAGAATGTGGGGCTGGCGGCGGGGTTGCCGGCACCGAGCCCCTCTAATATACCTTGCACCAGGTGCGTCTTGCCGGCGCCCAGGTCGCCCACCATCCCGAATACCTGGCCGGGCTCCAGTTCGGCTGCCATGGCACGGCCAAGCGCTACCATATCGGCTTCGGAAGTGACCTCAACGGGGGAATTTTTAAAAATTTTCTGCAAATTTTTCATTTTCGTGTGAAATTTTTCTTTACAAATGCGCTTGCGTGCCTATAATGTGCCAGCCCGCATGAGTGGGTGCAACATCAAAATTCTGAAAATTATGGCATACGCAGTTTTCACTTCCGGCAGCAAGCAGTACCGTGTGACGGTCGGTGATATCCTCACCGTAGACCGCCTCGCTGGTCTGGAGAAGGATGGCGAGACCACGTTCGACCAGGTGCTCCTGGTGGAGAACGAGGGTGAGACGAAGGTGGGCGCTCCCACGGTGGCAGGTGCAACGGTGACGGCCAAGGTGCTGGATCCGGAGGCTCGTGGCGCCAAGGGTATCGCTTTCAAGTTCAAGCGCCGCAAGGGTTTCCACAAGAAGAAGGGTTTCCGCGCCGCTCTTACCAAGGTGCAGATTACCGCTATCAACGCCTGATTATTAACCCCCTATCCCATAGATACTAACTAGTCATGGCACATAAGAAAGGTCAAGGTTCCGTCCGTAACGGTCGCGATTCCCGCAGCAAGCGTCTCGGCGTGAAGAAGTTTGGTGGTCAGACTGTGATCGCCGGCAACATCATCGTTCGCCAGCGTGGCACCAAGTTCCATCCCGGCAAGGGCGTGGGCATGGGCCGCGATTACACGATTTTCTCCCTGGTTGATGGCCGCGTGTTCTTCGATCGCGAAGGCCGCCGCGTCAACGTTGCTCCCGAGGCTTAAGTTTTAAGCAGACGAAGCAAATAGAAAAGCCCCGTTGCCCCAGTGGCGACGGGGCTTTTTGATTGACGATTGACAATTGACGATTGACTATTGCGTGCAAAATAGGGTAGAATGGGGGTGCGATGCTCAGGAGTAAGCTATACACCGGATTAGTAGTTCTGGCCATGATGTGTGGGAGCCCCGCTGCCGTTGGGCAGGAGGGGGGAGTGCCGTTTGTGGCCGATATGCCGGATGATGAGGCTGCGGAAGAGATTGTGGAGACGGTGAAACTGGGCGGTGAGGATCGCGCGCCCTCCATGCAGGAAGGTGTGGAGCAGGCTGAAAGCTATGAGAAGACCGTGGACCCGGATTCCCCGCTGAATGCTGAGACCGGGGGCGCTGCCCAGGATGAAACCGGGCTGGATGCGCTGAAGCCCACCACCTCGGTGAATGACCCGACGGTGCATGACCCCTCCCGCGTGGCCTATGCTACCAACCGCAAGAACGCCCGCACCATGTCGCTCACGGTGCCGGGGCCGCGTGGCATTATTTCTGACCGCAACGGGTTGGTGATGGCTTGTTCTGAGGTTGCTTACCAGCCCGCTGTGAATTTCGGCCAGCTGAAGGACGAGAGTAAGGAGAATATTCTGGGCATAGCGCGTAAGGTTATTGCAGCCTATGCTGCAGCAGGGTTGAAGGTGTACGAAAAGACAGATGCCCAGTTGCTGGACCACTACAAGCAGCGCCGCTGGCTGGCTCTGCCGGTGGGCCCCACCATCCGAACCCGTGAGATTGAGCCCATCCGCGACAAGGTGAGTGGTATTGAATACGGCCACCTGATTCCGCTGTATATCCGCAACTATCCGCACCAGACCTCAGCGTGCCACATTCTGGGCTATACCGGTGTGAAAGCCAAGCTGCCCACCGGCCCCATCAACCACAACGACCCGATTTTCGAGCGTCAGGAAGGCCGCGCCGGCCTGGAACTGAAGTTCAACAAGCAGCTTACCGGCCGTCCCGGTATCTGGCGTCTCATGTTCGATGAGAGCGGCAACAAGATTCTGGACGAGCTGCAGAGCAAGCCCAAGCCCGGTGGTACCATCGTGACCACGCTCAACCTGGAGTGGCAGAAAGCTGCTGAGCAGTCGCTGCGCGACAATACCCTGGGACGTGGCGCTTTCGTGATGATAGATGTGCACACCGGTGAGGTGGTGGTCATGGCATCTGCGCCGAACTTTGACCCGAACACCTTTATCCCCGCCATCTCGCAGAAGGATTACGATGCCCTGCGCCTGGACCCGGATACCCCGCTGGTGTCCCGTGCCTTTGCCGGTGTATATCCTCCCGCCTCCACTTTCAAGACTATCACCGTGGCTGCCGGTCTGCGCCATGGCGTGATTACCGAGGGTACCTACGTGAACTGCCCGTACAGTGTGCGCATCGGTGGCCATGAATTCAAGAACCACAATAAATTCTCCGGCTCCATTAACTGCGTGACCGCCCTGGTGCTTTCCAATAACCCCTTCATGTACCAGATTGCCGCCACGCGCGAACCGCGCATCGGCGCTGGCCGCCTGTGTGATGTAGCACGCCGTTTCGGCTACGGTTCCACTACTGGCATTCCTCTGCCGGACAAGGCCGGCAACGTGCCCACCGAGGCCTGGATGCGCCGCAACTACGGCCGTGGTTTCATGGCGGGTGATGCTGCCAACCTTTCCATTGGTCAGGGTGCTCTGCTGGCTACCCCGCTGCAGGTGGCCCACGCTGTGGCCGGTATTGCCAATGGTGAATACCTGCCCAAGCTGCAGCTGGTTCGCCAGGTGCTGGATAAGGATGGCAACGTGGTGTATCAGTTCACCCCTGCCGCTCAGAGTAATCTGCAGGATATGAGCAGTGCTCTGGCCGTGGTGCGCAAGGGTATGAAGGCCGTGGTGAATGGCGGTACCGGTCGCCGTGCGGCCCTCAGTTATACATCCAACGCCGGTAAGACCGGCACGGCCCAGTGGGGCCCGCCCTCGCTGGATTGCCGCCTGGCCTGGTTTACCGGATTCATGCCGGCAGATAATCCGCGCTATGCCTATGTGGCTCTCTATGAAGGCAAGCCGCACCAGCGAATTTCCGGTGGCCACATGGCTGCCATGGTGGTGAAGAGCTTCTTTGAGAGCATTAAGCCCAGCATGGTGGAAGAACTGGCCGGCCCCACCCGCAAGGCCAATGTGCCGGAAGGGCTGGAGGCAGAGGAGGAAGAGGCCGAACCTGTGGACGAGGAGGCCCGGGCTGCTGCAGAGGCCGCCGCCCAGCGTGCGGCAGAGGATGCTGCCCGCCGGCGTGAGGCCGAAAAGCGCCACTCCCGGACCGATTGGGATGACGGCCGCTCCCGCAACTGAGTTATTTTGATTCCGGGCATCAGTCCCTCCCCTCCTGTGAGACAGTTATTAAAGAAAATTTAATAACTGTCTCGTTTTTTTTGTAGAAAAGGTGGTGCATGTTCCGTTTTCTCATGGTAGGTGAGCTGTTTTGATGAAGGCGGCTTGACACGTGATAACAGGAAATAGTAATATAGCAGCCGTGAAAGCGATTTTTAAATGGGGTGGCGCAGCCCTTGTCTGCGCCGGTGGGGCAGGATACTGGTATTTCTCCGGTGACACTGCCGCAGCGCAGACTCAGTTCAACACTGTTTCTGTGGTTCAGGAGGATTTTGTGAGCAAGGTACAGGCCACAGGTACCCTGGAACCCCAGGAGCTGGTGGACGTAGGCTCCCAGGTGACGGGTGAAATCAAGGAATTCGGCGTGGATGTGGATGGCCGCCAGGTGGACTACGGCAGTGAGGTGAAGGCTGGTCAGCTGCTCGCCCGCATTGACGACACCATCGTGGAGCTGAACATCAAGCGCGCAGAGGCTCAGGTGGCCCAGGCTAAGGCTCAGATTCTTTCCTCCGATGCCTCCGTGGCTCAGGCCAAGGCTTCTATCTCCCAGGCTACGGCCAACAAGAACAAAGCAGACCGCGACCTCGCCCGTGCGCAGAAACTGGGCGTGGGCGATGCTCTTTCCCAGATGCAGTATGACCAGTATGTGAATGCTGCGGAAATTGCCGCTGCTAATCTGGAGAGTTCTTCTGCTCAGCTGCAGACTGCAACGGCCCAGCAGGCCAGTGCCGCTGCCCAGCTGAAGAGCGCTGAGGCTCAGCTGGAGAGCGAGATGCGCAACCGCGATTACACCCGCATTACCACCCCGGTGGACGGCACGATTGTGGTGCGCCAGGTGAACGTGGGCCAGACGGTGGTGAGCAGCATGAACGCCACGACTCTCTTCCTCGTAGCTCGCGATTTGAGCAAGATGCAGATTTGGGCCAGCGTGAATGAGGCCGATATTGCTAAGGTGAAGCCCGGTCAGGAAGTGCGCTACACGGTGGACGCTCTGCCGAATGAGAATTTCGTCGGCACGGTGAACAAGATTCGCCCGAATGCCACCATGAGCTCCAACGTGGTGACCTACATCGTGGAGGTGGACATCGAGAACCCCGACCGCAAGCTGCTGCCCTACATGAGCGCCAATGCCAACTTCGTTGTGAAGGAAGTGAAGGATGCTCTGCTGGTGCCCGATGCCGCTTTCGATTTCCGCCCCAGCCCCGACCAGATTGCTGAGGGTACCTTCCAGCGCGGCCCGAAACCGTCTCGTGATGGTGAGGCTGCCGGCGAGCGCCCTGCGCGTCCCACCATGGTGTGGCGCAAGGTGGACGACAAGACCGTGGCTCCGGTTCGCGTCATCAAGGGCGATTCCGATGGTACCCGTACCATCGTGACCCTGCCGGAGGGCGAGGAGCTGAAGCCCGGTGATGAACTGGTGACCGGTATCAGCGTGATTCGCGGTGATATGAAGCCCGGTGCACCCGGTGGTCAGAAGGGGCTCTTCGGCATGAATGGCCCGCAGCGCCGCCAGCGCGGCACCGGCGGTGCCGCAGCAAAGCCCGGCCAGGCTCCCAGAGGTGGTGACCGCCCCGGCCCTCCCATGTAAGCTTTCAATCTCAATTCACACCCATGATTGAGCTGAAAAACATAACCAAGGTGTACCACCTGGGGGAGATTGACCTGCCGGTGCTCAAGGGAATTTCCCTGCGCATTGAGGACGGCGAGTTCGTCTCCCTCACGGGTGCTTCCGGTTCCGGCAAGTCCACCCTCATGAATATTCTGGGGTGTCTGGACCACCCGAGCGGCGGTGAGTTCTGGATTGACGGCCACAACGTGGCCGGCCTGAATGCCAACGAGCGCGCTCTGCTGCGCAACAAGCGCATCGGCTTCGTGTTCCAGAACTTCAACCTGCTGGCCCGTACCTCCGCACTGGAGAACGTGATGATGCCGGCCTATTATTACCACCCCGCCAAGAGTACGGCCGAAATCCGCAAGCGTGCGCTGGAGCTCATCGAGCTGGTGGGCCTTAAGGAGCGCATGCACCACACCCCGGCCCAGCTTTCCGGTGGTCAGCAGCAGCGCGTGGCCATTGCCCGCTCGCTCATCAATAATCCCGGCATTCTGCTGGCCGACGAGCCGACGGGTAATCTGGATTCCACCACTTCCGTGGAAGTGATGAACATGTTCCGCGAACTGAACCGCACGCAGGGCATCACCGTCATCATCGTGACCCACGACCCCAAGACCGCCGCATTCACGGACCGCGCCATCAACATGTGCGACGGCCTTATCCTCGACGGCGTATCGGATGAACTCTCAGCCACACTCCAGAAATGAAGTTCAATACCTTATTCTTAACATGCCTTAAAGCCCTGGTGCGCAACCCGATGCGTGCAGCCCTCACGGTGCTCGGTATCGTGATTGGTATTGCCGCTGTGGTGGCCATCATGGAGATTGGTGAAGGCTCCAAGAAACAGGTGGCCGATAAATTCTCCTCCATGGGTACGAATGTGGTTACCGTTTCGGGTGCCTCGGTAAGTACCGCCGGTGTGAGTTCCGGTATGGGTGGCCGCGCCTCGCTTTACGCCACGGATGCCACCGCCCTCATGAAGGATTGCCCGGAGTTTGTGAAGGCTGCTTCCCCCGTGGTGCGTGCCAGTGGGCAGGTCATTGTGGGTAACCTGAACTGGAGCCCCCGTTCCATTATGGGCGGTAATGAGCATTACCTCACCATCGAAGGCTGGAAGGTGGCCCGCGGTCGCGCTTTCACCGATAAGCAGGTGGATGAAGCTTCCCGCGTGTGCCTTATCGGCAACACCATTGCCAAGGAACTCTATGCCGATACTGAGCCTATTGGCCAGGATATCCGCATCAAGGATGTGGTGTTTACCGTCATCGGCGTGCTGGAAACCAAGGGTGCCGACGGCATGGGCAATGACCAGGACGACTGCATTATTCTGCCCTGGACCAGTATCCGCACGCGCCTGATGGGTGCCAGCGGCACGGCCACCATCATGAAGGGAGGTGCGGCCAACAGCGGCCTGTCGGTGTCTTCCACCAGCACTTTCCCCACCTCCGGTGTGAATTTCTATCCCGGTTGCGACCTGCAGCCGTACTCGAACGCCCCGCACCCGCTGCGCACGCGCACGGTGGATTCCATAGCCGTGCAGGTGGCGGATGGCAAGGACCCCAGCGCCGCCATGGATGCCATGACCCCCGTGCTGCGCCGCCAGCATGAGCTGGAACCCGGCGTGCTGGATGACTTCACCCTGCGTGACCGCTCCCAGTTCGTCAAGATGATGACGGATACCACCTCCACCATCAGCAGCCTGCTGATTTCCGTGGCCATGATTTCGCTGGTTGTGGGCGGCGTGGGTATCATGAACATCATGATGGTGTCTGTAACCGAGCGAACCCGCGAAATCGGCCTGCGCATGGCCGTGGGTGCCCGCCCGCGTGATATCATGTGGCAGTTCCTGCTGGAGGCCGTGCTGCTCTGCACCATCGGCGGCTTCATCGGCATTGCCGTGGGGCGTATCGCCTCGTACCTGGTGAGTATGCAGATGGGCTGGCCGGTTTCTGTATCGGTGCCTGCCATGGTGCTTTCCGTCACGGTGGCTGCGGTCATCGGTATTGTGTTCGGCTGGTATCCGGCCTGGAAGGGTTCCCGCCTGGATCCCATTGATGCTCTGCGTCACGAGTAATTCTAACGACTTTTTTCGAGATGAAACGAATCTTACCTCTTACCTTTGCCGGTTTTCTGCTCAGCTCCTGCATGATGGGGCCGGATTTCATGGGTGCCACGGCGCCTGAATTGCCCGCTACCTGGGTGAATGCGCTGCCGCCCGGCACCGAAAGCGAAACGCTGGAGGAATGGTGGCACTGCTTCCGCGACCCGCAGCTCACCCGCCTGATTGAAAGCGGCTTTGCCGCGAATCCGGACATGGTGAGCGCCGCGCTGGCCATTGCCAAGGCTGAATCTGCCCTGCGCTCCACCCAGAGCGGGCTCTTCCCGAGCCTGGGCCTGAGCTTCGGCGGCACCAACAGCGGTGATTTCACCACCTCCACTTCCCATGGTCGCTGGAGCAGCGGGCTTTCCGCCTCCTGGACCCCCGATATCTGGGGCGGAACCCGACGCGAGGTAGAGGCCGCCGCTGCTTCCCTGGGCTCCACCCAGGCTGCTGCCGCCGCCACCCGCACCGCGCTGGCCTCCAGTATCGCCACGGCCTATTTCCAGTGGATTTCTGCCAAGGAAAGCCTGCGCATTTCCAGGGAGCAGCTGGCATACCAGGAACGTACTTACAAGGTGACCCAGGAGCGCCACGCCAGCGGCATGGAGAGCTCACTGTCTCTTTCCGAATCCCGCGCTACCATTGCTTCCACCCGTGCCCAGATTCCGGCACAGGAGGCCAATATCCGCAATTGCGAGATTACCCTTGCCACCCTGCTGGGCACCACCGTGGATAACGTGGCCCTGACTCTGCCGCCGCAGAAGGTGTACAACCTGGTGCCCAGTGTACCCACCGGTCTGCCCAGCGAGCTGCTGCGCCGCCGTCCGGATATCGTCCGCGCGGAGCATGAGCTGCACGCCGCCACGGCCCGTATCGGCGTGAGCGTGGCGAATCTCTTCCCCCGTCTTTCCCTCACGGGTGGCGTTTCCGGCGGGGCTGGGACCGATTTCTCCCAGTTCTGGCAGAGCACGGCGTGGAATCTGGGGGCTTCCGCCAGCTATTCCCTGCTGAATCGTACGGCGCTCAACGAAGCGGTGAACCAGGCTGAGCTGAACCAGCTCAGCGGTATGCAGAGCTACCGCAAGACCGTGCTGGCCGCCTTTGCTGAGGTGGAGAATTGCCTTATCGACTACGCCAAGCTGACCACTCAGCTGCCGCAGTACGAGGCTTCCTGTGCAGCCAACAAGGAATCTGCTGAGCTTTCCCTGCGCCTGCACCACGAAGGTATGGCCGATTTCCTGAGCGTGGCTGCCGCTGAACGCGCCTGGCTTTCCTCGGAGCTGAACATCATCTCCACCCGCCAGAATATCCGCATCAAGCTCGCCCAGCTCTGCACAGCCCTGGGCGGCGGCTGGAAAGTGCAACCGGAGAAGAAGTAAGATTTTCCAGAGATAACAAAATCACCTGAGGCAACTCAGGTGATTTTATTTGGTACGCGCAGCCTGGATTTGTCGGAGCAAGGGACTTTAGTCCCTCATCGCTTGAGTTTTCGGGACTGAAGTCCCGTGCTCCGAAAGATTTGAGCCCCCCCCCCCCGCCAAAACGCCATCTTTTGCGGATAAAGAGGGGGCCGGCTCCAGAACGGTGTTGATAATGCAGTCAATTGTGAAATTTTTGGGATACATGTGGTGTTCGAGAATTTCCCCGATTTATTTTCTGGAATTGGGAGAAAATTATGGTAGAATGTCACGCATAATTTTCTGACAATGAAACAAGCAAATATCCTTAGAGCATGTGTTCTGGCTGCTGTGCTGGGCTGTTGTGTGCTGCCGGAGGCAGCAGGGGCAGCTGCGCCGGTGGTGCAGATTGAGAATGCGGATTGGCAGAACCCTGTCAGGCTGCGCAAGAAACTGGCGGAAAAGCTGGTGGCTGCGGTGCCCGGGCTGAGCACCAGGAAGATGAAGGAATTTCTGAGCAATGAGGCTAATCTCAATCTGCTGCTGAACCGTCATCTGGCCTGGGTGGAGGGGAATTCCGGTGATGCCTACCGCCGTTATCGCGAGCAGGTTAAGCGCTGGGTGCAGGAAAAGGAACAGCAGTGCGCCAACCACAAGAAGGATGCCGAAAGACTGAAGGGCTCCGAGGCAGACCGCGCCCGCTTCCTGCTGGGCCGCGCAGAGGCTGAGCTCAAGGAGCTCAAGGATGAACTGCGCCGCCCGGTGAGCATTGCAGATGTGATGGGCAATGCCGATGCTGCCGCAGTGGTAAGCCGCATCTGCAGCGACAACGCCTGGCTGGAGAATATCGTGTTCTCCGGTGAGCTGAGCAAACCCGGCCGCGTGATGGGTATCATTGCCAGCGCCGCGGCAAAGGATAAGAAGTTGCTCAAGCAGCGCATTGCCCGCGAGACCGCCACGGCCACGGCTCTGGAGTATGCCCGCTATGACTGGAGTATGATGGATGCCGATGCCCGCACGGATTACTTTGTGCGCAACTGGCGCGCGGACCGCCTCAACACGGTGTTTGACAGCATTCCCTTCTGGCAGCGCCGCATTGTGTGCGGCTGGAAGAACCAGCATTCCTCCGGTACGGTGAAGGCCTTTGAATGGGCCTTGCGCCATGTGCACCTGCCGGCCAACCAGTACCCCGACTGCTGCTGGCGCTGTGGTTATATTGCCGACAACATGTTCGGCGACTCCGTGCAGACCGGCTGGTATGCAGCCCCCTTCTACGGTGTGTATGATGATAACCACTTTGCCTTCACCCAGTATGTGGGTGGTGTGTGTGGCGGTCTGTCCCACTTTGGTGCGGCGGCAGCCTGCGCCAATGGTGTGCCGGCTCTCACGGCTGGTGAACCCGGCCACTGCGCCTACATTGTGAATGTGGATGGCCGCTGGACTCCTGCCTACTCCCTTTCCTGGGAGCGTGGTCTGCACTGGATTCCGTGGGATTCCAACTGGACCTTCACCGCACTGCACCTGACCACGGAGCTGAATGATGAGAAGAATGCGGAGGACAAGCGCCTCTCCAATGCTTTCCGCATCATGGCTCATGCGTATGAGGAATGCGGCAAGGTGGATAAGGCACTTCGCTGCTTTGTGCAGGCTGCATCTGCCCAGCCGCTGAATTATCCGGTGTGGCGTGAGTATGCCGCCTTCCTTTCCCGCCATAAGGCGCAGGATGTGGCCGCCTGGGAGAAAATCAACGAGCAGCTCTGCAAGGGCGTGGCTTCCAAATACCCCGAACAGGCAGGTGAGTTGCTGAAGCAGGTGGTCTATGGCCCGCTGAGCAGGTCCGGCATTTCCGCGGATAAGCTGCGTGCCTGTTTTACCGCTTTCTGGAAGCAGGCGGATAAGATGGGCCCGGACCGCTGGTATATTGAAACCCTGGCCAGCCAGCAGCTGGATTACTGCCAGAAGGCCGCCCAGGGTGATGCTGAGGGCGCAGCCTATGCCTGCTTCCGCGATATTCTGACCGCCGCCGCTCCGCATGATGCTTATTCCGGCCCCATCATGGGCTGGGGTAACTCTGTGGCCGGCAAGCTGGGGGCAGATGGCGACAAGAAGCTGATGAAGGCCATGACCGAGGCACTGAGCGCCGGTGGTAAGATGACGGATGAGCAGCGCTCCCGTCTGCTGGGTCGCATTCTGCTTACCGCTGAGCGCACCCACGATGCCAGCACCTACCACGCCATCGCGAAGATGATTCCCGATAAGATGAAGAAGGGTGATAACGATATCCCGGAGTTTGTTGCATTCCCCGGCAAGCTGGTGTCTGAGGGTGGCATGGTGTTTGCCAGCTCCACCTCCGAATGGGACCGCCCGCACACGCACCCGGGTCTGCTCACCATGAAGGGTGGCAAGGTGCATACCGGCAAGGATAAGGATGCCTGGATTGCGGTGAAGCTTCCCCGCCATGCGCATATCTCCGGTGTTGTCTTTGCCGGCACGAACAAGTGGGAGCTGATTCACCGCTTCCGTCCCCTGCAGATTCAGGTGTCCGACACGGGCAATGCTGATGACTGGCACGACGTGGGCGAGGCAATCCCCCGCACGGGCAACTATATCAACCGTTTCGACCTGCAGAAGGATAATCCCAAGGCGCTCTACATCCGCGTGCTGCGCCGCGGTGGCCCAGAGTTCTTCCATGCCGATGGTATCTTTGTGTTCGGCCAGCCTGCAGCCTGATTACTGAATCACAACCTATTCTGAATATATGAAAAAATCTTTTCTGATTCCCCTCTGCGCTCTGTGCGCACTGGCTACACAGCCGCTCTCTGCCGCGCACGTGGCAGAGAATCATGCCGCCGCCCAGGCGAAGGTGGGGCAGAGCGGCTATATCGTGTTCATTTATCCCGGCGACTGGGATGGCCACGGCAAGAAACTCTGCCGCAAGCTGTACGAAAGCAAGAAAGTGCAGCAGGCTGCGGGTGATGCTGTGATGCTGATGGCCCCCATTTACCAGTCCGGCAGCCAGAAACAGCGCGATGCTGCCAAGGCTATCATGGGCCCGCTGGGTTACCCGGGCAGCATGGGGCGCATTTCCTACCCGGCTCTCGTGTTCTATGAGAAGGGCGGGCGCACGTATACCACGGTGTATGGAGATGAACTCATTGACCGCAGCGTGGACCAGGTTGCTGAAACGGTGCGTGAGCGCATGGCGCTGAAGCGCCAGCAGGATGAGCTGCTGGCTAAGGCCAATAGCTCATCCGGCGCAGAGAAGGCGCGCTACCTGCTGGAGTCTGCCCGTGTGGATAAGCTGGAGTGGCCCGGTGGCCTGCGCGATGCTCTTCGCCAGGCAGACCCGAACGGCGAATACGGCTGCATGGCTGCGCTGAATTTCTCCTGCTGGCCGGGCAAGGATGAATCCCTGGAGGACTACCTGAAGCGTCTGGATGCCGCGCTGGAGAACAAGATGCTCACCCCCTGGCAGAAGCAGAATGCCTGCGCTGCGGCTCTTGGCCACCTGCGCCGCACGCTCGGCATGATGGCCGGTGGTGACCTCATCCGCAAGTATGCCACCACCATGCAGAAGCTGGATCCCGAGTCTACCCTCGGTCTGGCAGCCCCGGTGGTCATCCGCGACTGGATTAAGGAATACCGCTATGGCCAGGGCTGGAGCCCGGATACCCTGCCGGGCAGCATGGCGCCGGTGCGCATGAGGGGCGACATCCCTATCAAGGAAGCTGGTAATTATGCCGTTTCCTTCTACATTGTCACCGGGCGCGATGCGCTTACGGTTGCCTCTGTGCGCCTGCTGGATGGCGAGAAGTGCGTGGCCTCCGATGAACAGGAACGCAAGGTGGACTACGGCAACCGCACCCAGGTGTTCAACCTGAACGTGAAGAAGAGTGTCCGCAAGCCCGTGCTTGAATTCGTGTTCAAGAACGATGCCGGCCACCGCAGCACCTGGGGTAATATCGAGGTGAAGAAACAGTAAGTTCCGCAAGCCTGCCTTTACAAGCACCACACAGCTCCGCTCATCTTCTGCGGGCTTGTGTGGTGTTTTTTTTGCTTGCTATTTGATAAATGGGAGTTTGGCGAATGCAGATTTCAGAAGTCAGAATGCAGAATTGTGAGTTTGTGTGCGGCGGTTGCCGCACCTGTAAACAAAATTACCTGAGAAATCTCAGGTAATTTTCATTTCTTTGCGCGGCCGCCAGGCTGC
>JAFYWX010000065.1 GCA_017546445.1 Akkermansia sp.
CCCGCAGGAACTTATTTCACCTGCATTGCAGCTCTTGATGAGCTGCATCGAAATCTGCCCTTGGCAGATGAAATTGCCTCTTACGAGGCATCTAAATCCACTTAAAAGTGGTCTAAATTGCTGCGTTTACACCGCAGCAACAACGAGCTGTTCCAGCCCGACAAACTCTAATTTATCAGAATCTTCTCTGGGGTATGTGTGCTGCTCGCAGGGTAGAAAAACAAGAGCATGGGAGGCGTCGCCCCTCCATGCTCCTGAAAATCTTCTCTGGGTACTCGGGCTAGACTTATGGCCTTGTTGCCTGCGGCGGCCTCGTCACGCCATAGTCGTATCAGCGACGTCGGCGGCGGGCGCAGAGACCTGCCAGGGCCAGCAGGCTGAGCGTTGTCGTCGCCGGCTCGGGGACGATATGGGTCAGGTACAGCACATTCTGCCCGCAGTCATATACCAGAGTGGTTAGCTCTGTGATACCGGCGCCGGTGAAATAATCGCCAGCATTCAGGGTATAGATGCTTGCATCGGCAGGTGTGGCGGTAATGTTATCATAAATGAAATTCACTGTGCCCAGGTTAGAGAATAGCAATACCTGTGAATCCATGGTGTAGTGCGACTCAAAGGAAAGCACCAGCTGAATCTTCTCTGAGGCAGCAGGCGTCACTGCCAGGGTCAGCGCGCCGCCGGCCATGTCGAAATGCGCATTGTCCAGCACCAGGGCGGAACCCGAGTTCAGCGTCACGCGGTTGCAGTCCAGCACACCACCCACAGCAACGTTGATTGTTGTGGCGCCTGTGCCCACCATCTCATCCATACTCATCGAAAGCGCGCTCTGCAGTTCAGCTTGCACCATCAGCGTAGCCCCGCTTTTGATATTCAGGTTATTCAGCGAGAGCTCTGACGGCGTATCCATATCTGCCGACATACCAATCACGCCTCCACTGTTCAGAGTCAGGTTAGCCGTGGAGCCCAAGGTCAGCGCGCCGCCATTCAGTTTGATATTACCGGCCCCGGTGTACTTGCCGCTGGCCAGTTCCAGGCTGGCGTCCTTGCCTTTCACCTCGATATTACCGGTGAAGGTGGTGGATTCGAAACGCACCTGGCTGTCGGTCACCTTCACAGTGCCTTCGCCACCCAGGGAACCGGCATTGCTGGTGGCAGCTGCTGTGCCGGTGAAAGCCAGGGTACCGTTCACCGTGCTGGCAGATGCCGCATAGCCGCTGCCCTGCATTTCCAGGGTAGCATCGGATTCCACCTCCACTGCGCCCGCCAGGCTGTTGCTGGCAGCCAGCACCAGGTGGCTGCTGTTCCCCACGCGCAGCGTGGTGCCCGCCGCAGCGGTAAGGGTGGATACCCCCTCTGCCGTGGCGCCCAGGGCAGTGCTGTGGTGCACATTGATGGTGCCTTCCTGCAGGCTCGTGTTGCCGGTGTGTTCATTGGCCGTGGCAATGGTGAGCGCGCCGGCACCCGATTTGGTGATTCCGGTCGCACCCGTCAGCCTGCCGTTGCTGTCAGCAGCCGTAAAGGTGTAGTCACAGCCTTCACTGTTGGTCACCACGATGCTGGCCGGGGTCACTGCACCCTCCAGCTTCACATCTCCCGCGCCGCTATCGGTGAAGTATACATCCATGCCGTCCAGGTAGGTGTAGCTGCGGTCATTCATCGTCCAGTTGTCGGAGCTGGTGTTCCACAGGCAGTCGCCGGAGGCATTGTTCCAGATGTTCTTACCCACGCTGTAGTACAGTGTGCCATTCTGCCATACCAGGTCCCCGAACTCCGCGCGATTGGCATAGCCACTGCCTTTGACAGTGACATTGGCCGCCGTCCAGGCGGATTTAGTGGTGAAATCACTGGTGCTGCTCTGGCTGATAATTTTGTACATGCCGCTCCGCAGACCGTCGGTACGATTCAGATTAATCGTGAGCTGCGAGGTAGCCAGGTCGGTACCGCCCAGAGTCAGCGCCGCCGTATCCAAATGCCCGGCATCCACGGTGACCGTCAGCTCCGAGCCACTGCCCATGGTGATTTTCGAAGCGGTGATGGAGTTACACCCTTGCAGCTCCAGCGTGGTGCCGTTGTTGAAGGTAAAGTAGTTGCCGCTGTGCGACATACTGCCATCCCGCAGCAGAAGCTTGGCCCCACTATCTGCGGCTACGGTCAGGCCACGGCCATTCAGCTTAGCGCCGTCTACCACCTGCAAGCTGCCGCCATACAGGGTAATGCTGCTGCCAATATAGCTGGTCTGCGACGCGGAAATTTCTGATGCCGTTCCGGCAGTTCCACCCTTGATTTCCTTGAGATGCTCAGCCGTGTATTGACCGCTGAAGATGATATCGCCCCCGGCTTTCTGTTTGATGCCATTGGCATCCTCATAATCTGCATTGAAACTTACGGTTGCGCCGGAGTAATCGTCCATGCCTACCGAGTCATAGAAGGTGATATGTCCCCCGGTCCTGGCTGCCAGAATCAGATTATCACCACTTGAATTCGGAGCCATATACAGACTTCGCAGGCGGTAGGTGCTACCATATTTCTCATAGTTCTTCTCAAAGACAACGCTGTCATTGCCCACAATGTTCAGGCTGCCGGTGGAGTAGATAGCGCCGCCGAGAGAATACGAGGACGAGTCGTACGAAGATACGGTGTAGTTACCAGAGAACAAGACATCATCATTATTGCTGATGCTCAGGCTGCTTGCAGTATAGATGGCACCGCCATAGGAATAGGCATAGGAATAGCGATAGGAATTTGTTGAATTGGTATAATTACCGGAGAATAAGACATCATCATTATTATTGATACTCAGGCTGCTGGTGGTGTAGATAGCACCACCATAGGAGGCGGGGTAGGAGGAGGTGGAGGAGGATGAGGAATTGTATCCATTGGATGTGGCGAAATTATCAGAGAAGGACACATCTCCATTATTGTCGATACTGGTGCTGCCTGTGGTGTAGATGGCTCCACCATATGAGCTGGCGCGGTAGTCGTAATAGCTGCTGCTAGTATTATTTTTGGAGAATGCGTAATTACCAGTAAATAAAACATCTCCATTGTTACTGATGCTGGTGCTGCCGGTAGCGCGGATAGCGCCGCCATAGGAAGCGGGGTAGTAAGAACTAGAAGAATAGGAACCGGATGAGTAGGCATAATTCCCGGTAAATGAGATAGCTGCATTGTTGCAGATGCTCAGGCTGCCAGAGGTGCAGATAGCGCCGCCATTGGAATTGTAGGAATTAGAAGAGGTGCTGGTATAGGAGGCGTAATTCCCGGCAAACGAGACATCTCCATTACCGGAAATATCTATGACAGAGGAAGTGCTCTTGGCATAAATAGCGCCGCCGTAGCGGGAAGATGAAGAACCCGTTATCTTATTTCCCGAGAAGAGAATATCCGCCTGTTCTGCATCATCCACACCGTCTGTCACGTTGTGGATATAAAGTGAGCCGGAACCTAAATTAATGGCAGCGCCGTAGTTCGATGCCGTCTGATTGGAGAAGGAAAGAGAGGTAAAGGTATCGAAGGTCAGTGAAACGGGATCCTTGAACACACTGTTTTGGCCGTCCTGGAAGCTGAGGTCCATCGGTCCATCGTCTTCGGTCGTGGTGAAGATGAGATTGCCGCCACTTACCAGGGGAGTCGATGAAGTCCAGCTGGGATTGGTGGTGGGAGTAAAATTCAAATCGGTCCGGAGAAGCAGATAGAGATAGTCATCCTGAGTATTGGATGTGTGGTCATCGAGATAATGCGTCGTCCAGAGGATGCAATCTTCATAACCATCCGGAATTTCATTGCCTTGTACAGCGAAAGAGCCCAGGAGAACAGACAGAAGAGTAAAGGGGAGTCGAAGTTTCATAGTGTGTATATAAAGTGAGGGTATATTTCGAATATACGCTTTCTAAATCCGCGGAGAATAGTACATAATATGAATAATCTGAGCAATATGTGATAAGGTTAGTGTTTGTCCCCTGTTCCCAGACGGAACGATGTTCCGAGCCGTTGATTATTCTGTTTCTTAAGCGAATTACATGCTTGACTTACGGATTTAGAAAGCGAGCCATCATGAACAAGAACGACACCGATATGGACACAGCCGCGCTGGAGGTGCTGAGGAGCACGGGAATCAATATCCTGGAAGCCGCTATTCTGGCGAAGGATGCGCTGGATGCCGGACGAGGCAAAGTACGGCGGGCGAGGAAATGCCTGGCGGCGGGAGCGGATGCCTTGCGGCAACAGGAGCGAACGGTCACCTTTGAGAAAGCGGTGGAAGCGGCGCTGGAGGCGCGAAGGGACAGGCGCGTGCGCACGGTGTATGACTTCCGCTACTTCACGCGGCGCTTCATGAAGCGGTGCAAGGGGCTGGCGACGCGGCGGGTGCGAAGCATCACGCCGCAGGAGTGTGCGGGGTATATTGAACAGGCGTTTGATACGCCCCGGCAGCGGCAGAAGGCTCGGCTGATTCTGAGTGGGGTGTTCGGCACGGCGGTGAAGCGGGGATGGTGTGATGCGAATCCCGTGGCGCGGGTAGAAGCGCCGCGCGTGGTGGAGAAGCAGGTGCCGATTCTGACTCCGCAGGAGATTAGCGCTTTACAGCAAACGGCGTCCACCTACCGGGGCGGCAGCTGTGCGGCGGCGGTGGGGATGATGCTTTATGCCGGCATCCGCCCGCATGAGGTAGCGCGGATGAGCTGGGCGCAGGTGGATTTGCAGGAACGGGCGATTTATATCCTGCCACGGCACAGCAAGACGGGCGGCGCGCGCCGGGTGACGATTCACAAGCCGCTGCAGCGGATTCTCCGGGCTCACCAGCGGGAGGATGGGGAGATGATATGCCCCGCGAACTGGCTGCACCACTGGCGGGAGCTTCGCCGCGCGGCGGGGTGGGATTCCCCTGTCCGGCGCTGGCCTCAGGACGCGCTGAGGCATACCTTTGCGAGTTATCACCTGAGCTATTTTCGCAGCTATGCCGAGCTGCAGCTGGAAATCGGTCACCGGGATGCTACGCTGCTGCGAACGCGCTATGTGGACCAAAGAGGGGTGCGCGGGGCGGCCATGTTCTGGGCAGCCTAAATCTCGCCGATAGGCGAAATCCTCTCTATTTTCAAAGAAAATAGATGAATCAAGTGCCAGCCGGGCAATTTTCTAAATTGGAGTTTTGCGAGCTGGAACAGCTCGCTATGTCCCCGTGCGTAGTACGGGGATTTCATACGCTGGCAACGCCAGCGTAATTCATGCGGGCGCGTAGCGGCTGCAATTCATGCGCCCGAAGGGCGGATTTCGCACACGCAAAGCGTGTA
>JAFYWX010000018.1 GCA_017546445.1 Akkermansia sp.
CGCGAATCCGGCGAGCGCCGCCCGTTCAACCGCGAGCGCCGCGAAAACAGCGACGCCCCCCGCGCACCGCGTGGCAACAAGGGCGACCGCCCGCAGAAGCGAGATTCCCGCCGCGAGCCCAAGCCCCAGCGCGAGCTTCCCGCACCGGCAGAGGGTTTCCGTGTGGAACTTCGCCCGGCCAACAGCATTCTGGAACTCTTCGCATCCAACATCCAGAAGCAGAAGCGCTCCCTTCCCCTCATCGACCTGGCCCGCGTGGTCATGGGCGACAAGGCCCGCTACGACCTGGTATTCATGAAACTGGAGGGTGGCTCCATGCTCATCCACTCCACCAGGGGTGACCAGGCCTGCTGGCTTACCGAGGCCGAGGCTGTGGCCTACATGTGGAAGGCCCCCTGGTTCGCAGAACTTTACACGAAGGAAGAAATCGAGGTAGACGCCCCCAACGGCACGTTCAACGCCGTGGCCGTGTGCTCTCTGGGTGGTGAGCTCATCGGGCCCGTGACCTGGCACGGCTACCAGGCTGCGCTCATGAACCTGTACCGCAGCAAGTATTCCACCATGCCGCTGGATGTGTTCAAGAACCGCATCTCCGTGGACAAGAGCGAGGAAACCGTGGCCGCCTGGGTGCAGGCCGCCAGCCACAAGACGGTGTGGAAGCCCACCCGCGAGGGCGCAGCCGATACCGTGCTGGAGGACCAGCGCGCTGTGGAGGCAGATTTCCTGGCCAACCACTACAGCAGCGTGTACGAAGTGGTGGACAAGGTATTCATCAATGGTTCCACCCCGCGTGCTGTGCTATCCCCCGGCATTGCAGCCCACATGGCCATTCTTTCCGACAAGACCCGCCGTTTCCCGCAGATGCTCATTCCGAACCTCTGCCACGGCATGGCCCGCCACCACCTGCCCATCTACAAGTGGCACGGTAATCACTTCACCGGGCCCAGCCGCGTGCGTGCCCTGCCCGAAGGCACCGTACTGGCCGACCGCATGATGGCTATCATGAACTGGGCCAAGGAGAACTCCGGCAAGAAGGCAGACGTGATGTTCGCCGAGCTGAGCGGTGTAACCGCCGGCGAGGACGAAGCCAGCCGCCAGGCTGCCACCGATGCCCACGCCCCCTATGTGGCCGATATGATCTGGCTGCTGGAGCAAGGCTACATCGTGGTGACCAGCGACAACGCCGTGTGGTTCCCCAAGGGCGACTCCGCACCGGAGCCTGCCACCAAGCCCGCTCCCCGCAAGGGCGGCAAGAAGAAGGGCAAGAAGCCCGCTGCTCCTGCCAAGGATGAGGCCAAGGCCTGATTCTGGCTAACAGATTTCAGCTCCAACTGCCGGATGCCTGCATCCGGCAGTTTTTTATTCATCCACCCGGACGTAAAGCACAAACTCCGTGTACTTTCCATCGGTCGGGAACGGAGGCAAGCCTAACGCGGTGTGCCCATAGCGCCGGTATTTCCCCAATAACAGAGCAGCATCATCCCCGGCAAGGCCAGATGTGCTGAGAACATAACGCGGACGCAGGCCCCTGATACAGGAAGCCAGTTCGCGGCGATGCTGTGCCCAGCCCCCAGGCACCATGGAGGGAATGAAATGCGGACAGAGCGGCTGAGCACCAGAAAGCCTGTACAGATGCAAAGCTGCTTCGGCATCCAGCACCAGCAATTCCTTTTCCGGGGAAATCCTGGCGGCCAGAATCTGCGATACAAGATTCATTTCAGCATTGCCGTTGTCCGGCTTCAGGTATTTTACTGCCACCGGCAGGCCCACAGCAAATGCTATTCCACCAAATGCAGTGCAGGCACCGAGCCAGGGAATGGCGGGTTTCACCAGGCGGGCCACCGCCATGAGCCCCAGCAACAGATAGACGCTGAAACCGAAGGCATAGTGGATATAGCAACGGCTACCCCCGTAATTAGCCATCAGCAGAAGCACAAATGAAGCCCATATGACCAGCTGAATACCCCTGCGCTCCCTCATACCCGGAAGAGACGACAGATACAGGCAGGGGATAAGGCATAGCCACCCTAGCAGCGCAGCCAGCAGCTCCGGCATAGCCTGGTGCAGATGCAGCGGCACAAGCTCCGCGGCCAATCGCCAGCCTCGCACAGCCAGCATGGATTCAGCCCAGTCCCCCCCCCCATACTGCAGAGCAACTCCGACGTACTCCCGCCACATGGCCCCCAGAGCACCACTCTGGTAAAAATATATCACCGCCACCCCGACAGGCAGAACCGCGCCCAGCACCTGTCCCAGAAGAGCCCGCCACCAGCTGCGCCCGGCAGCAACCATGCCCCAGATGCAGAAAGGCAACCAGAATGCAGCCAGGTTAAACTTCACCAGCAGAACCAGGCCAACGGAAAGCCCCAGTACCCCCTGCACAGCCAGCCCGGGATTCCGGCGGGCACGCCCATACCGCAACAAGTAATACAGGGCTATATGCTGAAGCGCCCACACAAGCTCTGCCGGATGCAGAGAGAAATACAGTATCGATACACTGTATACTCCCAATACCCCGGCAGAAACAGGTACGGAATAGAAAAGCCGCACGGTTCTGTATGCAAACAAAACGCCCACGCCCAGCAACAGGGCCTCCAGCAGGCAGGCACCCAGAAAACTTCCAGGGGTCAGGCTGGCCCCGGCACCATGAAGCAGGAACACCAGAGGCCCCTTCAAATCAGCCAGTTCCAGATAAGGAATACGCCCCGCAAACCAGCCATGCCCAATCAGATAATAAATATTCAAATCATATTCCGGGCGCAAATGCATACTCTGGCTGGCTGGGCCAAAGCCGAAACGCATCACGACAAAGGCAAACAATGCACCCAGCAGATACACCAGCCAGCATTCCATTCTTGTCGGGCGCGTTTCCATCAAGGTGCAGTATACTCCTGCCAACAGCAGACAGCAAGTACTTTCAGCGGCAGTTTGGGCTTGACTTTCAGCGTTTCTGCACGCAAAATAGTGCGGCTGCGTGCATCCCCGCAGACTGGAACCACCATGCTTCTGAACGTAAGACAATACGGCGACCCCGTCCTCCGGGCAGTATGTGCCCCGGTGGAGCATATTGATGATGAACTTAAAACCCTGGTAGAGAACATGCTCGAAACCATGTACGCTACCGAGGGCATCGGCCTTGCGGCCCCGCAGGTGGGGCTCAATATCCGCCTGGTTGTCATTGATATTCCTGAAGACGAGGAAGAAGGCACCGAGCCGGAGATGATTATGGTGAACGGCGAGGAGAAGCCCATGCGCAGCATCATGCCGCTGGTGTTCATCAACCCCGAGCTTGAGCCCTACGGCAAGCAGTATCTCTTCACCGAAGGCTGCCTGAGCGTTCGCAATATCCGCGCCAATGTGGCCCGCCCGGAATTTGTGAAGGCCCGTCTGCCCCAGCTGGATGGCAGCGTGCTGGAACTTGATTGCGGTGGTCTGCTGGCCCGCTGCCTGCAGCACGAGTGCGACCACCTGGACGGTTTCCTCTATGTGGATCGCGTGTCTTCCGCCGCCAAGATTACCCTGGCCAAGAAGCTCAAGAAGCTCGCCTCCATGCGCTGAGCCAGGCGGCATTCAGCAGGCTGGCATACACAGCCCCACGCGTGATTTTCACCCTTTCATTCCCTGCGCGCTGAGCAATCAGCCGCAGGGTTTTCAGTCCCAGCAGCGCGGGCAGCATGGCGGTGAAACGCAGGCGGAACCCACCCAGGCGCCGGGCATAATCCACGCCATCATTCAGGTAGCGCACTGCGCGGCTCAGCCACAGCTCTGGAGAACCATACAGATAGGAACGCCCGCGGGCGGCGTCCTCCTCGCAATCGCGAAGGATATTGACGAGCTGGAGCCCCTGCCCGTAGCGGCGTCCGGCCTGGGCCATCAGCTCCCGGCGGGAGGGCTCGCAGAACGCAGCCCCCATGGTTGCCAGCCCCAGGTCCGTCCAGAACTCACCCACACAACCGGCCACCATGTAGGTATAGCGGCGGGTCTCCTCCTCTGACTCCACCTGGCGGCGCTCCGCAAAATAGGTCAGATCCCACAGCTGCCCTTCCACGATGATGGCGAGCACCCGGCGCAGCAGCACCAGCTCCTCCGGGCTCACCTGCCCCAGCTGCGCCAGGCACTCATCGAAACGGCGCAGCAGCATTGCCTCGGAATCCTTGCTCTGGGCATCAGCCATCTCCCCACGCAGCAGGCACAGCAGCCCCTGCACTTCATCTGCAGCCAGCTCACCGGCAATGGCGCGCCCCATCTGCCGCAGCACTTCCACCCGGCGGGCAGGTTCTGCCGTAGACGTATCAGCCACACTATCAGTGGCACGCGCCAGCATGTAGCCCAGAGCAATCCCCCGGCGCATAGCCGGCGGCAGCCAGACCATGCTCAGATAAAATGAACGGGAAACCGCCTTGAGCAATGCAAAATCCATATCACTTAACTCAGCTGACGCAGCGCACCGCGTATGAGCTCATCCGTTCCGGCCTGCGGATTATCCTTGAGCAGCTTCACAATCGCCTTGCGGGCATCAGCCTGCTTGAAGCCGAGGGCCACCATGGCCAGCTCAGCATCGGAAGCCGCCTGGGTGGTGGTTCCCTGCTGCTGGGCCTCCCAGGTGGACGCCACGCCAATCTTATCTTTCAGCTCCAGAATAATGCGCTCAGCCGTGCGCTTGCCCACGCCCTTGGCACGGGCAACGGACTGCACATCCCCCTGCACCACTGCCTGCTTGAAAGTATTGACATTCAGGCTACTCAGGATTGCAATAGCCGTCGCAGGGCCGATACCGCTCACGCGGTCGATAAGCAGGCGGAAGATATCGCGCTCCGCATCAGAGGCAAAACCGTAAAGCACCTGAGCATTCTCACGCACGTGCATGTGAATCTTGAGCATGATGCTCTGTCCCACCATGGGGTTCAACTGGTCAAAAGTCGAAAGCGGCACCGTCACCTCATACCCCACGCCATTCACATCCACCACCAGACACTGGGGCAGAGCCTCGGCCACTGTACCACGGAGAAAGGCTATCATGACTGGGGTGCAGCGGGTTGGGGTTCAGGCTGGGGAGCCGGCTTCGGGGCGAGCAAATCCTCCACTTGCTGGAACTGAGCCACCGGCGACAAACCGCCCATTTCCTGCAGCAGCTCCTGCACCCGCGTATTCAGGCGCTCGTAGTTGATGGGGCCATTCTCCGGTTCCTTGGAGCCGGGGAAGAAAATGTAACTCACCCCCAAATCAGAAACCGGGCGGGCAAAAGGCGTAGCCTTCGGATTAATCAGGCGAGCCAGGCGCAGCGAGGCCTCACCAGCCTTGAACCGCGGGCCGAAGTCACCCACAATGGCCGGGAACACGCGGTCCCCCACCACCACAGCCACATAGTCACCCAACTGCGGGCGGTAGTCGTTGTTCTCTCCGCTCTTGAAGGTAAGCGGCGCCACCACAAAAGAATCATACTCCGCCAGCAGGAAACTGTACTTCTTCAGGTCATGCACCACATTGCGGGCATACTGCAGGTCATCAGCTTTGGCATTCTTGTCCTTGCTGAGCTTCTTCACGCGCTCCTCCCAATGCGGCAGCAGCGGGTTCGGCTTGTTGCCCAGCTTGCGCCAGCGGTAAGAGGTCATGGGCTGGTAGAAATCGCTGTTCTTCACCTTCGCGGGCATATCCGGCAGGCGGTCGCCATCCGAACCATCGGACACCACATCCATATCGGCCTGCACCCACAGCACCTTGCGGCCCGTTTCCGGGGCTTCCATTTCCAGAATGGTATCGGTATCGTAGAAATTGTGGCGGTCCAGCAAGCGGGCCAGCGTGGCAGCTTCCTTGCGCACGCGGTTCTGCTTGTGCAGGTAAAGCGCCTGGTACCACTGGGATACCCTGGCCTTCCCCATGAAATCATTGTAGCGGGGGAACAGCTCCGGCAGCTTCGGGTTAGCATGCTTCAGCCCTTCACCATCCGCAGCCTTGGGCAGGCGCAGGCTCAGCGCCACGCGCACCTGGTAGGCGGACTGAGCCTTGCGGTCTTGCGAGGCCGTGGTACCCTCCTCAAACTGCACCGAGCTGAGCACATTCAGCCCAGGAGTCATCTTGCTGATGTGGTCGTAACGCCCGGGCTCCACACTCTCCGGCAGCGCGGGGGGGAACGGCGGCAGCGTGATGGAGGGCATAGCAAAGGCCTCCTGCGGGCTCCAGGGCTCCACATCCACCTCTTCATCCTCCGGTTCTGCGGGAGCGACAGGCTTGACCGGTGCCGCAACCGTCTCCGCCGGTGCCGGGGTGGCGGGCTTCACTACCCTGCGCTTCTTTTTCTTCTTAGGCGCGTCATCCTGAGAACCAAGCGCCTTAACCAGCTCAGCGGGGTACGGCGTATACAACGACCCTGCAGCCAGCAACACCGCACCCAGCAGCCCCAGGCGGAACCAGGTAAACCACTTTATCTTACTTTTCCGGTGAAACAATTGTTTCATATACAATGGTCGATAACTCTTATTTTTCCGGGAGGGGAGCTACCTTGCGCGGTCTCTGCCCCATCACCATACGCAGCAATCCCAGCGGCGTATTGCGCAGCAGCCAGCCAATCAGACGGATGCGGCGGGAGGGATAATAACGGGGTTTGTTCTGCTCCAGCGCCTCCAGCGAGCCGCGCACCACCTTGGAAACACTGGTATACACCCACTTCTTGAACGGAGAATACCCGTTTGTGCAGCCGCTGCGGCGAGCTACCTCGCCAAACCCGGTATGCACCGGCCCGGGACACACTGCCAGCACCGGCACACCGGCCTGGCGCACCTCCAGGCGAACAGCCTCGGTGAATGAAGCCACAAAGGCCTTCGATGCAGCGTAAATGGCAAAATCCGGGATGAACAGGTCCGCAGCCAGCGAGGCAATATTGATGATACCACCGCCCTGCTTCACCAGGCGCGGCAGCACCGCACGGGTCAGCTCAGCCACGGCCAGCACATTGACCTGCAGCATCTGGTTATTCCGCTCCGGCGTACTGGTTACATACTCACCATAGTCACCCAGCCCGGCATTATTGATAAGCAGCGTCTTCCCCTCCGGCAGCTCCGTCAGGTACTCAACCAGCTGAGCGCGGGCCCCCGGCGAAGCCAGGTCACAGGCATGCACGGTCACCTTCAGCGAGGAATTAGCGGCCCGCAATTCATCAGCAAGCTCCATCAGAATATCCTTGCGCCGCGCCACCAGCACCATGTGGGCGCACTCACCCACTAAGCGCCGCGCATACGCAATACCAAAGCCCGAAGATGCACCTGTTATTATGACATGCCCATACATTGTCCATTCATGATGCCACAAACATGCACACGTATCAAGCACAAAAGGCCATCGCTACCGGTCTCCGGGTGCATTTCTTCAGCACCATTCGAAAATATGCGCCTGCCCGGGCTGCAGAGTCACCGGCAGACCGGTGGTCTCCAGCGCAGAATCACTCACCTCAAGCATGGGAGTGGTGGCATCCAGCAGGGGCACGAAACAATAGTTACCCGGTCTCTTGCCTGCCCACTCGCGGGCATGGGCCGGAATATGCACATGCGAGCTGACGGCCTCGGCAGGGCTCAGGTTACAGACCACCAGCAAGGTGGATTTTGCCTTGCGGTAGTGGCGAAGGAAGGCATACAGGTAATGCCCGGAAACGGCATCGCCCGCACGGCGGCCATACCCCGGCGTATCGCGATTAGCCCAGTTCAGCCCATAAAAGCCACCCTTGGAAAGCGCAGGATGCTGCAGCAGGGTGAGCAGATGCCCCGTGTACGCCCGCAGTTCACGTTCCTCCCGGCTGAGAAGAGCGCCATCGTAGGCGCCGCCGTTAGTCCAATGCTGCAGATGCGGCAGGTGGGTGTAATCAAAAATGCTGGTGCGCCCGTTATCCCCGCCATAACCACCGGGGCCGGTGGATTCCTCGCCCACCTCCTGACCATTATAAACCAGCACAGGCCCTGCCGTGGAGCAGTATTGCGCCACCATCGCCGCGCGGGCCACCCGGCTGCCCTCGCCTCCCCAGTAGGGAGCGGAGGTGATGCGCGGTTCATCATGATTCTCGATATAGCGCACGCCGCCGCGGAAGAGGGGCGCTGCCTCCTGATGCAGGCAGTCCAGGTCATTGGCCCAGGCGCCGCCCTCAAAAATCCGGCGCAGGGATTCATACGAGGCGCCATCATACACGCCATCGAACCCGGCAGAAAGCAAAGCAGCATGCACCGGTCCCTCCACCAGCTTCAGGTGGTCATCATACCCCTCTGCCACAAAAAAAGCGGAGCGGTCGCGCAAGCGGGCATGCGCAATCACCCAGCGCCAGAACGGCAGCGGCACCATGTGGGCCATATCGCAGCGGAAACCACCTACCCCCATGCCCTGCCAGTAGGCAATCACCTCATTCATGAGCTGCCAGGTGCGCGGCAAGGCATATTCCGGCGCCAGCAGCCCCGGCAGCGCTTCAGCCGCGTGGGTGCCGTGGCGGTAATCCATGCCGTAATTCAGCTTCGCGGTTTCATACCAATCATATTCCGATGGTGACCAGCTGGCCACATTGTTACCCGTCACACGCCCCTGCCCACGCTCCGGCGCATACTCACCCCCGGGTAATTGCAGCGGCGTACCGGATTGGTGCGGCTCCAGATAATAAAAAGCATTATCCCGTGCATAAAAGCGCCGCTTATCATCCTGTGCGCCGAAACTGCTCTCCGGACGCACGGTCGAATGATAGTGGCGCGATACATGGTTCGGAATGAAATCTATCATGGGCACCATGCCCCAGCGCCGGCACCGCTGCAGCAAGGCGGCAAACTCCTCCCGCCGGCGCTCCACATTCTCCGCCAGGTCGGGATCCACATCAAAATAATCCGTCACGGCGTACGGGCTGCCGGCCTTTCCCTTCACAATACAGGCAGGGTCTGCGGGCAATCCCTCATGCGGGGTCTGAGTCGCGTGGCGCAGCACCCCGGTAAACCAGAGATGAGTCACCCCCATGCGCGCAAGCTGCTCCAGCGCAGCATCCGTCACCGCATTGAACGTGCCGCAGCCGTTTTCCTCCCGGGTTCCCCACGGGGTATTTCCCTCCTTGAAATTAGAGAAATGCCGCACAAAAAGCTGATAAATGACCTGCCTCATGATGATTATCCCGCATACTAGCACGCCATTCCTAACTTTACAAGAAGATTCCGCTTTTGCCCCACGTGAGTAGGGCCTATAAAGTCCGATTTGGCGGGGATGAAACACTGCCCGGCAGAAGCCGGGCAATTTAGACCGGTGATAACCGGATTTAGACCGTCACGATAGTGGCGGATTTCATTGCGGGCCTCTGCCCGCAATTTCTCTGCAGGGCATTCTGCCCTGCAATGTAAGTTGTTTAGAGATAGTGCGGGCCTATGGCCCGCAGGAATTTATTTCACCTGCATTGCAGCTCTTGATGAGCTGCATCGAAATCTGCCTTTGGCAGATGAAATTGCCTCTTACGAGGCATCTAAATCCACTTAAAAGTGGTCTAAATTGCTGCGTTTACACCGCAGCAACGACGAGCTGTTCCAGCTCGCTAAACTCCCATTTAGCGCAGCAATCCTTGGGACACATGTGGAAAATGACGCAGCGGCGGGCAGTTTTTGCTTTCAAAAGGTTACATGGTATCGTAGAATGCAGTAGCAGCACATGCTGTTGTACCTGTTACCCTTGAAAGAAACACTTATTCTCGTATGAGCAGTCATCACATAGACTCCGAATCCGGCACCAGTAATCCTCAGGTCAGCCACACCAACCTGCTTCCCCAGCTGTCAGAGGAGGAGTCAGAAAAATTAACGGCAGAGCTTGCTGAGGCTGCGAAAAAGGGGGATATACAGCAACTCAAACACCTGCTGGCGGTGCCCGGCATAGAGGTGAATCAGGCGGATGAGAACGGCGAAACTCCGCTCTTCAAGGCTGTAGAAAAAGGCCATGCGGAGTGCGTGAAGCTTCTGCTGGCGGTGCCCGGCATAGAGATAAACGACACGATTGGCATAACGCCGCTCCGGCGTGCCGCATGGGAAGGCCAGGCGGAGTGTATGAAGCTGCTGCTGGCGGAGCCCGGTATAAAGGTGAACCATGAGGATGGGCAAGACTCTCCGCTTATGGATGCTGTAGAAAAGAACCATGTGGAGTGTGTGAAGCTCCTGCTGGCTGCTCCCGGCATCGATTTGAATGTTGTGGATTGGGATGGCCGGACTTCGCTTTACAGGGCTGTGGAAAAGGGCCATGCGGAGTGTGTGAAGTTACTGCTGGCAGCTCCCGGCATAGAGGTGAACAAGCCGTCAGTGTTCGGCACAACGCCGCTCGTAGAGGCTGCGTTGAAAGGCCATGTGGAGTGTGTGAAGCTCCTGCTGGCGGCTCCCGGCATCGATTTGAATAATAAAGAGTTTCCGGCACCATGGACTCCGCTTTACTATGCAGCCTGGAGTGGTCATGCAGAGTGTGTGAAGCTTCTGCTGGGGGCACCCGGTATAGATGTGAACAAGGTGATAAAGAACGGAATGGCTCCGCTTCTGATTGCTGTAGGCAAGGGTCATGCGGAGTGCGTTCATCTTCTGCTGCAGGCTCTGGGTATGGATGTGAGCCCGGCTGAGGACGATGGGAGGACTATGCTGCAAAGAGCAGCAGAAGAGAATCCCGCGGAGTATATGAAGTTACTGCTGGAACTTCCCGGCATAGATGTGAATCAGGCGGATGATGAGGGTGAAACGCCACTTCAGGTTGCTGTAGGTGAAGGTAATGTGGATTGTGTGAAGGTTCTGCTGGCGGCTCCCGGCATAGACGTGAATAAGGCGGATGATTATGGCGCAACGCCGCTCATCAAGGCTGCTGATAAAGGCCATGTGGAGTGTATGAAACTTCTGCTGGCGGCTCCCGGCATAGACGTGAATAAGGCGGGTGATTATGGCGTAACGCCGCTCTTCAAGGCTGCTGGAGGTAACCGTAATGTGGAGTGTTTGAAGCTTCTGCTGGCGGCTCCCGGCATAGACGTGAATAAGGCGGATGAGGAGGGTGAAACGCCGCTTTTCTATGTTGCCTGGGGAGTCCAAGTGGAGTGTATGAAGCTTCTGCTGGCGGCTCCCGGCATAGACGTGAATAAGGCGAATAAGCATGGCGCTACGCCGCTTTTCTATGCTTCCTATTTTAACCGTGCGGAGTGTGTGAAACTTCTGCTGGCGGCTCCCGGCATAGACGTGAATAAGGCGAATAAGCATGGCGCTACGCCGCTCATCAAGGCTGCTGATAAAGGCCATGTGGAGTGTATGAAACTTCTGCTGGCAGCTCCCGGCATAGAGGTGAATAAGGCGAATAAGCATGGTGAAACGCCGCTTTTCCATGTTGCCTGGGAAGGCCAGGTGGAGTGTTTGAAGCTTCTGCTGGCGGCTCCCGGCATAGAGGTGAACCGCGTGCCGAAGAGCGGAAAAACTCCGCTTCTGGTTGCTGCAATGAACGGTCATGCAGCGTGTGTGAAGCTTCTGCTGGCGGCTCCTGGCATAGAGGTGAATCAGGAGGATTCGAAGGGTGGAACGCCGCTTATTGAGGCTGCATATAATGACCACGTGGAGTGTGTGAAGTTACTGCTGGCAGCTCCCGGTATAGATGTGAACAAAGGGGAGGAGAATGGCTTTACTCCGCTTTCTTTTGCTGCATGGAATGGTTATGCGGGGTGTGTGAAACTTCTGCTGGCTGCACCCGGCATAGATGTGAATCAGGCGACTGCGAAGGGTAGAACGCCGCTCTCCAAGGCTGTAGAAAAAGGCCATGCGGAGTGTGTGAAGCTTCTGCTGGCGGCTCCCGGTATAGATGTGAATATGGCAGATGCAGCGGGCGAAACGCCGCTCACCAAGGCTGCTGATGATGGTCACGTGGAATGTGTGAGGCTTCTGCTGGCTGCTCCCGGCATAGAGGTGAACAAGGCGGATGATTATGGCCAAACGCCGCTTCTGATTGCTGCAATGAACGGTCATGCAGAGTGTGTGAAGCTTCTGCTGGGGGCACCCGGCATAGAGGTGAACAAGGCGAATGCGGAGGGTGAAACGCCGCTCATCGAGGCTGCTGAGGATGGTCATGCAGAGTGTGTGAAGCTTCTGCTGGG
>JAFYWX010000019.1 GCA_017546445.1 Akkermansia sp.
AACTTACATTGCAGGGCAGAATGCCCTGCAGTGAAATTGCGGGCAGAGGCCCGCAATGAAATCCGCCACTATCGTGACGGTCTAAATCCGGTTATCACCGGTCTAAATTGCCCGGCTTCCGCCGGGCAGTGTTTCATCCCCGCCAAATCGTCATTTGGCGGAGAAAGAGGGGGAGCAGGCTCCAGGGGTGTTGATAATGCAGTCAAACGTGAAATCCTAGTGTCACATGTGGGAGCGCAACTAGCCTGTAACTTTTGGATTGAAGTGTATGTGTTCATGGTGTAGAATAGCTGTGTGAAAGAAATGAAGAATTTACTGTTGACCTGTGGGGTAGGGGTTGTGTGCCTGTGTGGCTGTGGAGATGATACCTCGCGGGGTGTGGAGCTGTATGAGCGTTTTCAGGCTGCGCTGGTAGCCGAGGATGCTGCTGAGAAGGAGAGAGCAGCAGAGTACTTGCAGCAGGCGGCAGATGCTGGTCATGCGCTGGCTATGTGCCGGATGGGGCAGCGGCTGATGGGTTCTGACAAGCCCGAGGATATGAGTGCAGGGGTTGAGTGGCTGAAGCGCGCGGCTGAAACAGGCGAGGGCGAAGGGTTGTACCTGCTGGGGCTTTGCTATGACCAGGGGCGCGGCACGGAGAAGGATGCCAACCGCGCTGTGGAGTGCTGGCAGGGGGCAGCTGCCAAAGGTTTTGCCCCTGCGCTGGTGACTCTGGGTATGGCATATGCTAATGGCTATGGCGGTTTGGAGAAGAGCATTGAGAAGGCAGTGGAAAACTACGAGCAGGCTGCTTCGCTGGAGGATGCGCGCGGGTGTTACAGCATGGCTGTGTGCTACGACCAGGGCAAGGGGGTGGAGAAGGATGCCGCCAAGGCAGTGGCGTATGCCCGCCGCGCTGCGGAGCAGCAGCATTCGGATGCCTGTCTCTTTATGGGGAAGGCGCACCTCATGGGGTATGGTGGTGCAGAAAAATCTCCTGCGCAGGCGGCGCCGTATCTGCTGAAGGCGGCAGACGCCGGTAATGCGGAGGCTGCTCTCCAGCTCGGTAAGCTGGCTTTCGACGGTACGGGAATCAAGAAGGACTACGGTCTGGCTGCACGTTGTTTCCAGCTTGCGGCACAGAGCGGTAATTCGGAAGCATTCTGCCTGCTTGGGGCTTGTTATGATGCCGGACTGGGGCTGAAGAAGGATGCGGCCAAGGCGGTAGAGTGCTGGAAACGCGCAGCCGATGGTGAGAATGCCCGTGCGGCCTATTTCCTGGGCCGTTGCGTGGAGAAGGGCCATGGTGCCCGAAAGGATGCAGCTGTGGCTGCACGCCTGTATGCCATGGCAGCCCGCAGGGGGGATGTCCTGGGCACACTGGCATATGCTGAATGCCTGCTGAATGGAGCAGGTGTTGAGAAGAATGAGGCCGAGGCTGTGCAGATTTATGAGCGTCTTGCCAAGGCTGGCGTGCCGCAGGCTATGCTTCAGCTGGGTAATTGCCTTGATGAAGGCCGCGGGGTGAATAAGGATGCTGACAAGGCCCGCGATTGGTGGCGACAGGCTGCTGCAGCAGGAAGTGAAGAGGCTGCAAACAAGCTTAAGCCTTAGTGCCTGCACCAGTAAATGGATTTCTGCATCTGCGCGTAACGGTGTATCCGGTGCGCGCAGATGTTTTTTGCTGCTTTATGAGCTGCTGCTGGCGGGAAGGAGAATAATATCCTGCCCGAAGATATCGGAGAATCTTTTTCAGTGCTTCAGTGTTTGAAACAGGTTCGCCGGAACATGCGGCAGAACGCCGCAAGCATGCGGTAGAGTACGCAGCCCAGTGCTACTGGCACTGCAATGAACGGTGTGAGTATCAGTAGATTCAGGCCCAGAGCGGCCCAGGCATAGGCTATGCGGAATCGCAGCGGATAATGCTGCCAGACTATTTCCGGCGTTATGCGTGAGGAGAAGAGCCCGCCTTTGTTCCGGCTGTAATCAGCCACCAGCAGCAGCCCGTTGCCGCATTCCACCACATCGACTGAGCCGTGGCCAAACCAACAGCCGTAGCGCCAGGGGCGCGGCAGTTCATATTGCTGCAGCAGCTTATTCATACGCCCGGCCGTGGGGCCGGTGGCTGATACTTCATCAAATCGCTGCATGTTCACTGCTGAGGGTCGGGCGATGAAGATGCGGGTGTATACCTGCTCCCCCTGGCAGAAGGGATTTTCCGGACTGGTGGTGGTTTTGATGATGCTTTCCGGGGCGCCCCAGTATTCGTAGTTCCAGTCCCGGTCCGGCATCAGGTAGTAAAGCGGCAGCCCGGCTATGATAAAGACCCATATTCCCATCAGCCAGCGCCGGATAATCCGGTATATCCCTCCGTGCGCAGTGTTCATACGCTTGTTCCGGAGCTGGGAATCAGCACGATATCCTGCCCGAAGATATCGGAAAAAAGGGCGCCCTTGGTGCGCAGAGCCAGGTTTTCCAGCGTGAGGTCGGCTACATCCGGCACCAGCAGCTCGAGCCTGCGGGCATTGGCACGCACGGTGAAGCTGCGGATGCGGCGTGAGTGTGCGCGCTCCATGGCCTCCGCCACGCGGAGCAGAGCTGCCAGTTTCTGCACACGGAGGCGGTCGCTCTGCCCCAGCAGGGCATAGGTTGGTTCTGTGGGGGTGGGGGCTCCGTGGCGGTGGTAGCGAGCCAGTAGCCCCACCACTTCCACATCTGCCCGGGAGAGGCCGAAGATTTCCGAATTGAGGATGATATACTGGCTGTGGTGGTGGTGTTTCTTGGGGTTGATGTAGCTGCCTACCTCGTGCAGAATGGCGGCCACCTTGAGCAACAGCCGGTCGTGGCGGCTCAGGCCGTGCAGCTCCTGCAGCTGGTCAAAGAGCATCATGGTGAGCCGGCGTATCTGCTGCCCGTGTGCTTTATCCACGCGGTAGTGGTTGGCCAGCAGCACGGCAAAGTGCACCACTTCATCCTCCAGCGCCAGGTCATCATGCCGCCCGGGCATGAGATTGCGCAGGAAGGCGTGGGAGAATTCCTCTGCCGGGCACATGATGCTGCGTGGCTCGAAATCACGCGCTACGGCCAGGTAGATAAGCACGGTGGGCAGCAGGGCACACACGCTGGCATAGTCTTCCTTGTACTGGCTCTGGCGCTGGTTGGGCGGGGTGGCGGCAATTTCGTGCGCCAGGCGGGAGAGCCCCTCCTCGGTCACGCCTTCGCCCAGCGCCAGGGGAGAGGAGATAACGTGGAAATCCGGGCCGAAGATGATGAGGGCATCGGGTGGCTCGGGCAGGTCGTCCTCAATATCGTAGACCACCTGTTCCATGATGCCGCGGATATGCTCGCGGATGAGGGAGCTTTCGCTCTCTGTGCCGGCCATTTCCGTGGCATCGCCGATGGCAATGCCGGTGCGGTGGGCGCCCATGCGGTAGCTGGCGTAGTAGGAGATACGCCCTTTATCGAATAGCAGAAAACGCGTGTTGCCGGGGCCCACATGCAGCACCAGCACGCGCTTGGTGGTCAGCTCCTCATGCTTATCCAGCAGGGCGCGGGTGTTCAGGTAGAGCAGGCGGGTCATCTCGCCGTCGTCCATTACCTCCAGCTGCATGCCGCAGGTAATCTGCAGGCGGTTCACCAGTGTGTCCAGGTTGCGCACGTCCAGCAGAATATTGGTGGCCAGCAGACGCACCTCCACCGGGGCTGCCAGGCGGTACTCGGCCAGCAGTTCATTGTACCCTTGTGCAATCTGCACGCAACGGTCCATGGTGTCGCGGGTGATGCAGCCGCCGTTGAACACATCGTGCGCCAGCTCCACCGGCTGGGAGAGCACATCCAGCACGCGTGTGCCGCCCTCATTCTGCTCTGCCACCATCATGGAGACGGCATCTGCCCCCAGGAAAATGACCGCTTTCACCGCCGGGGTGCTGCGGGTTTCCTTGCGGGTGCTCTGGCTGCGGCGTGTTCTGGTCGGCATAATCCATATTCTATACCAACGCCCCCGGCGTTTCAAGCGCATAGTTCTTTTTTGCTTCATGGATGGGTTTTGTTGCAGCGAACAAAAGTGCATTTTTTGCACTTTATTGTTCTTTTTTGTGCATGACAACTAAAAATAATTGACGACGGTGGGAGTGGTTATGTTACGCGTTGGCATAATTAGGAACAGCCCTCCAAATCGGACTTTGTTGTTCTCGAGGCACGGGACTTTAGTCCCGAAAACCATGACGCTTAAATCGGGACTAAAGTCCCGTGCTCCGATGAAATAGCTCGCCAAAGTCTGATTTATCAATTTGCTACAAAACATGCTCTCCAGAACAATAAATCTCTTCGCTAATTGTTCCAACGCGTTAGCATGATGAGGGGATTGATATGAAGGGCGCGCAGTGCGCATGAATCATTTGAAAATTGCATTCGGTGGTGCGATTTGCTACAATGCCCTCACATGGCATATCTGGAGTTAGAGCATGTGAGTGTGCATTTTCCGGTGCGCAATACCTGGGGAACCACCGGTGAGGTGGTGCGCGCGGTGGATGATGTGTGCCTTTCGGTGCCCAAAGGGAGCATTCTGGGCCTGGTGGGCGAGAGCGGGTGCGGTAAATCGACCCTCTCCCGCGCCATTATGCAGCTGCAGCCGGTGACGAGTGGGCGCATTGTGCTGGATGGCATGGACCTGACCGCTCTGCCGCCGCGCGAGGTTCGCCGCCGTCGGCTGGATTTCCAGATGGTGTTCCAGGACCCCTATGCCTCGCTGAACCCGCGTTTCAGCATTTTTTCCACCCTGGCGGAGGCGCTGGGGCAGCGCGAGCCGCTTCCCCGCCGCGGGCGGGAGGAGGCTGTGGCAGAGCTCATGGAGCGCGTGGGCCTGAGCCCGGAGCACATGTACAAATACCCGCATGAATTTTCCGGCGGCCAGCGCCAGCGCATCGCCATTGCCCGCGCCATTGCGCCGCGTCCGGCCCTGCTGCTGGCAGATGAACCGGTTTCCGCGCTGGATGTCTCCATCCAGAGCCAGATTCTGAACCTGCTTACCGACCTGGTGCAGGAGATGGGCATCACCATGATATTCATCTCGCACGACCTCGGTGTGGTGCATTACCTGGCTGATGATATTGCTGTGATGCGCCGCGGGCATATCGAGGAATACGGCACGGCGGATGAAGTGTTCCACCACCCCCGCGCCGAATACACCCGTGCCCTGCTGGCTGCCGTGCCCACACTGTGAAGTGAATAAGGAATAGTGAATAGTTTTCTGCACCCATGAATACCGAACTTCAATTTCTTTTGTATGATGCGCCTGATGCTAAGGCGAGTATACAGGTCTACGTAAAAGACGAAACATTATTTGCCACTCAAAAGGCGATAGCTGATTTATTTGAGATTGGAGTTCCCGCTGTTAGTAAGCATTTGAAGAATATTTTTGAAGAAGGCGAATTGGAGGAAAATGTGGTTGTTTCCAAAATGGAAATAACCACTGAACATGGTGCTATCAAAGGGAAGACACAAACCAAGTCAGTTAATTTCTACAACCTCGATGCCATCATCTCCGTGGGGTATCGGGTAAATTCGCGCAAAGCCACGCGGTTCCGCCAGTGGGCTACGCGTACGCTCAATGAGTACATCCGCAAGGGATTTGTGATGGACGATGAGCGCCTGAAACAGGGGCAGACGGCTTTTGGGAAGGATTATTTCCGCGAATTGCTGGAGCGTGTGCGCTCCATCCGCGCCAGTGAGCGCCGCATCTGGCAGCAGATTACCGATATTTTTGCGGAATGCAGCATTGATTATGACCGCGAATCGCAGGCCTGCCGGAATTTCTATGCCATGGTGCAGAATCGTTTCCACTTTGCTATCACCGGCAAGACGGCGGCGGAGATTGTGTATGATTCTGCTGATCATACCAAGGAACATATGGGGCTTCTTACCTGGAAAAACGCCCCGGAAGGCCGTATTCTGAAGTCAGATGTGACGGTGGCCAAAAATTATCTGGACGAGAAGCAGATTCGGCGGCTGGAGCGGGCCGTGACGGGCTTTTTTGACTATATCGAGGACCTGGTGGAGCGTGAGAACACCTTTAACATGGCCCAGTTTGCTGAAAGTGTGAATGAATTTCTGGCTTTCCGCCGTTATGAGCTGCTGCCGGATAAGGGGCGGGTCTCACATGCCCAGGCAGAGGCCAGGGCGCATGCGGAATACGAGGTGTTTAACAAAACTCAGCTCATTAACTCTGATTTCGATAAGCTGATTCGCCGTACACGTGAATCATGAATGAAATCCCTCCCTGTGTGATGCCGCGGCGGCGGTTTATATTGTGGTGCCTGTGGGCGTGTGTGCTCTGTGCGGTGGCATACATGGTCAGTTGCGGCATCAACGACCCTGAGGCCTTTGCGCTTCTCTTCTGGGCGGTGGTATTGCTGTCGGTTCCGGCGAGGTCGCGGGGTGGAACTCTGCTGCAGCTGCTGGGGCTCATGGTGCCGGTGGGCATGGCAGGAGCCTCTGTGCTGAGTGCAATAATTCGTTACTCTGGCGAACAGCCTTGGATGGAGTACCTGAAAATATTGTTCGGCTCCATGGTGCTGGTGTGGTGGCTCGGCTCTCCGTTCATTATTGTGGGTCTGCTGGTGTATCTGGTATTCTGCAGGCTGAGGAAACGATTCGGCAGGCGATGATGCATACCGCATAATCTGTCGGAGCACGGGACTCTCGTCCCGTACCCGGAAACCTGTTGCCCTGCTGAACCGACACATGCCGCGCAGATTAACCTGCCAGGCGTTCGTCCTGATACCACTTTTTCACTATTCATTATTCTCTTCACTATTCACTCAAAATGTTCTGGACATCATATCACCGGGGCGGTATGATGACAGGCAACGAACCAACATATAGAAACACACACGATTATGGGACTTCTTCAGAATCTTGCCGCTGTCGCTATCCGCAACAAGGTCATGGGCAATCTGCGCGCCAACTGCCCGGAGGGCATCAAGGAGCAGCTCGAAACCCTGCTGGCCAATAAGGAGGCCGTGGGTATCATCCAGAAATTTGTGACCGAGGCCATGAAGGGCGGTGGCAAAATTCAGGCCGAGGCCGTGACCACGCTTCCGTTTCCTGCTGAAATCCAGCAGCTGCTGGCCGATACGCCCAAGCTGGTGACCTACCTGGTGCTGGCTGCCCGCATGGCCGGGAAGAAGTAAGATTGCGAAGCTCAGATTTTAACCCATCCCTGCGCCTATCCGGGCGCGGGGAGCATTTTGATTGTTCTATGAATGAAGATTTTGAGGTAATTGTGCCGGAGGGGGAGGAATTGCTGTGGAAATGCCGCAAACCGCAGCTTTCGGAGAAGTGGGACATGGTGACGCTGGGGGTTCTGCTGTGCCTGGTTGCGGGCTGCGGCATCACCTATGGCCTGGCCGAGGAAGAAATAACCGGCAAACTGGCGCTGGTATTCGGCGGCCTGTTCCTGTTCATTATCGTTGTGGGGGTGATAAAACTCGTTCACCATCGCGGTGTTGTCCGCCGAACCGTTTATGTGCTGACGGATAAGAAAGCCTACATTCAGGAGAGCCCGGCCAAGCCGAAGGATAAGTGGCTGCTTATCAGTTTCGAGGTGCATCCGCACATGATTCACAAGGTAAAGCGCCGCCGCAACGGCACGGTGGATTATGTGCTGGGCAAGGAACACCGCGGCAGCCTGACGCTCAGCACAGGGTTTATGCATCTGCCGCCGGAGCTGGACCCCGCTGCTGTTTTTGAGCAGCTGGGCGCCACCCTGCCGGCCAGGGGGGAGAAGAAACGCGCTGTCTGCGAGTACAAGCGCCCCACTCTGCCTGTGCAGAGTATTTTCGGCTATGTTTTCCTGCTTGGCCTGTTCGCCGTGGGGTTTGTCCTGTGTCACGATGACCACGGGGCAGACCTCTATGTGACGGGTGAGGAAGCCACCGCCACGGTGGTGGGCTACAGGCAGGATACTGAGGAGCGCGGTCGCCGGGGCCGGCGCGAGGTGACGGTGTATTATCCCGTTATTGCGTTCCAGACGGCTGAAGGGGGGGAGCCTTATGTCACCCATAGCCAGACCGGCTATGACCACAGCCCCGAACGCGAGCTGGGGGACACGGTGCAGGTGCTGTATTACCCCGATGAGCCGCTCTATGCCACCATCAAGGATGACAGCATCCTGCTGCGCCCCTTGCTGCTGCTGGCCGCTATCATCTGGGCTCTGTGGAGCATCTGGAAGGAAATCAAACGCTGGCGCCGGGAACGCCAGAGCGAATATATCGAGGTGGCATGCTCCAGCAAGGCTGCGTAATGCTACCGCTTTTGAATGACCGTATCTGCCATGAAGCCGCTCTCAAATCCTCTGCCGTTTGAATTACAACAGGATGAACAGTTGCTCTGGAGCTATGCTGCAGAAAACAAGGCGGCCACCGGCAGGAAACGAAAATCTCTGTGGCCTCTGGCTATTCTGCTGCTGCTTCTGGGAGCGATGGGACGCGCCGCAGAATGGCTCGATATCAGCGATGAGTTTTCCTTCCTTGCCCGTATGTGTATATATCTGGGCATGCTTGTAATCCTGGTGATAAAGCTGGAACGTAACAACGGGCGATACGAGGTCTATGCGCTCAGTAACCAGCGGGCATACATCATAGAGCTTGCCACCGGGAAGAAGCATGTGCCTGTCGTCCTGTTCTTTGCTGTGCATCCGCAGATGGTGTACAGGACTCTGCGCCGGGCAAACGGCCACACGGACTACTACCTGGGCTCTGAGATGATGGGCAAGGAACTGATGCCGCGCGGGTTCATCAACCTGCCTCCGGAGCATGACCCGGCTTCCATCTTCGCGCAACTGGGCGTCTTGATACCGGCAGAGGGCGAAACGCTGGAGCCGCGTCTTATTCAACGGCCGAAAATCAAATACTCAATCTCCTGGAGAAAAATCCTGATTTCCTGCCTTCTGGTGCTGGGGTTGTTGCTGCATTCCGGTTATATCTACATGTACTTTGCAGGGCAGGAGACCACAGCCACTGTCGTGGATTATGAAAAGGATGCTGAGCACAACGAAGACCCGGAGTATACCATGTTCTACCCTGTGGTGATTTTTAACACCGCTGGTGGGGATGTGTGTAAAAGTACCTGTATTCAGGGTGCTTCGGGCGCACCTGAGTACGAAATCGGTGCTCAGATTCCCCTGATATACGACCCGGTGAATCCCGAATACGCCATGGTTAATGAGGATTCTCTCATCTTCACACCTGCCATCATAGCGCTTGTCCTGCTCTGGCTTCTGTTGTCGCTGCGAAAGGAGAGGCGCGAGCTTCGAAGTATGCTTCAATCCCCCTATATCCTTCTGGAAATAAATTGATTCGGATACCACGTGCCACCTCCCGGTGGCACGACTGCATGATAATCTGCATCTTGCCGGTTTGAAATCAGCATTCCCGCTTGACATGCCAAGGGAATACAGCCATAATCAGAGGGAAAAGAGCCTGACAGAGCCCGCCTCTATATTCACTCGAACATTCTCCTGCTTTTCCCTATCCTGCACCATGAAGCAATACATTATCTGCAAACCCGATGGCACCCGGGAGGGACCTTACCCTGAGGACATGGTGCGCGCCCGTCTTGCGGAGGGTATTTATCCAGAAAATACCAAGGTATGGCGCAAAGGAGCGGATAGCTGGCAGGATATCTCCATTCTTGCACAGCAGGCAGCACCAGCAGATACCGGGAACGCCCCCACTGCCAGTGCAGAAGCAACACCCGGTTCCTCACAGAAGAAAGCGGAGCTGCCGAACCTCCCAGATCTGGACCAACCTGTGTTTTTCTTCAATAAGAAGATAATTACAGGGTTAAGCCTCGTCTGTCTTCTTGGCGTGTCGCTCGGCACTTATCTCTCCAGCTCCATCGTATCAGAATTCTCGCCGGGGGAATACACTTTGGAAGAAACAGATTTCATGGACGAGGTGGACAGCAAGCAGCCAGCCCCCTCCTCTATGGCACACACAGAATCCCCGGCAAACACACCTGACCAGGACCGGAAGCCGCAGCCCGTGGACACCCCGAATGCGCAGGGAATTTCCGCCCTCCATACCGCAGCGCATGAAGGCAATCCGCATATTGTCAAGCGTTTGATTCAAGAAGGGGCAAATGTTAACGCCATCAGCGGCAACAGCGAAAAAATCAGCCCGGATACCAACAAGAACTCCTCCCATCTTTCCTATCAGCAGCTCTATGCTAACCGCACATCCCCCCTTATCTATGCGGCGCTTGGTGGTGCGGCAGATTGCATGGAGCCACTCATCAAGGCTGGAGCAGATGTCAATTTCCAGGACGAAATGGGCAACACAGCTCTTCATGCTGCTGCCGCTCATGGTTTTGCCGATTGTGTTCAGGTGCTCATCAAGGCGGGGGCAGACGTCAGAAAAAAGACGAAGACAGGGTTCACACCGCTGCACTTCACAATGAAATATGATGCCGCCGATTGCATGGAGCTGCTCATCAAAGCCGGTGCAGATATCAACACCGCAACTGAATCTGGTGAGCTGCCTCTCTATGTGGCGGTTGGAACAAATGCTGTCAACTGCACAAAAGCGCTTCTCCGGGCCGGGGCAGACCCTGAAGCTGAGGGACCGAACGGTATTGCCCCTTACGAGTATATATCTGATGATGACAATTGCCCGGCGTGCCTGCCCATGAAGCGCAAGGAATCACTGTTGCTCGTTCTCAAGGCAATGGCTGCAAAGCGTGTCGGCAAGGCGTCGTCTGCGGCATCAAAGAAAACGAAAAAATCCATTTCAGAAGCAAATACAAAAAAACACAGTGCAGCAGTGGATTCCGCATTGCGCAAGTGCCCTGCAGACTTGAGAAATCTGTTTACAGAGCACATGGACGATATTTCCCGCTGGTTTGAAGACTACGATTCACCCATAAAAGTTATTCAGATGTATGAAAAAGCCGTGCGTCTGCTGCGGGAGGAAACCGGCAGGCAGATGCCGGACTGGGAAGTTGTGGACCTTGTCGTATCCCGCGTGCTCCACACGCTGTAGCATCCAACCGTTTTTCAACCCGGCTCTCTCTTCACCCGGATAATCCATGAACATGAAACATTTTCCTGCTTTCATCCCCTGTATCATATTTGCCCTTGCCGCAACAGCTGCGGGCGGCATCCCGGCTATAACCGCCTCGGTATTCTCTGGCGGCAGCTGGTTGCGCGCCAGCAATGATGACTGGACATCCACAAGGCGTGTATCTGATGTTCAGCAACTTGCAAGGAGAGCAAACAACGGCGATGTGGACGCCATGCGGCGGCTGGGTATCATGAGCATGAGGGGCGAAAAGGTGAAGAAAAGCGCACAGATTGCCGCTCAATGGTGGAAAAAGGCCGCGGACAGAGGCGATGGCCGCTCCATGATGTACCTGGGCGATGTATACAGCTCCGGCAACGGTGTCAGGAAAGACGAACGCCTGGCGCTCAGGTATTACGAAAAAGCTCTGGAATCTGCAGGTAAGGATGCCGATGAAGTAGAGGATGATGACAACATCGTCATCAAGCGCATCAAGGAGAAGCTGCCTCTGCGCACCACCATCTCGTGGTGGAAGAAGCGGTGCAGTAAGGGGAATGTGCACGCCATGTATTACCTTGGCACGTTGACGAAAAAAAAACGTGAAGGTATTCTGAATGATGAGAAGGCTGCAGAATTCCTGATTCAGGCAGCAAAGGCAGGACACGCCAGGGCGATTAAGAGAATCGAAAAAGCACCAAAGGAACAATATATTGCCTATTGGGAGGATAAGAAACCGTCCTTACCCCCCGTCGTCAGCACGGTCAGTAAACCAAGCCCGAAACCTGAGGTCAGTGAACCAAGCCCGAAACCTGAGGTCAGCAAGGCTCCAGAAGACCCGAAGTCAGAGTTCATCAAAAAGCTGTCCAGGAAAGGCATAACGCCAGACAAGTACAACACGTTCTTGTTTGACGCCTATGCCCATGAGAATTACACCCTGGTTGACATGCTGCTGAAAGCAGGAGCCAACCCTGAGGCTACCAATCAAAAAGGCTCAACCCTCTTGCAACAAGCCGCCTACGACGGCGATATCTACATTGCTGAATGCCTGCTGAGCAAAGGAGCCAGCAGCAATGAAACAGGTAAGGCAGGTATGCCGCCTCTCGTGGCGGCACTGTCAAGTGATTCTCCCAATCCGCATATGATACAGCTGCTGCTCGAAACAGGAGCAAACCCGGGCGACTCAGCTCTCTCATTAGCCATAAATAAGAAAAATGCTCTCATCGTCAGGCTCTTGCTCAAGGCTGGGGCTAAACTGCAGGGGATAAACCTTCTGGAGGCAGTCAGCAGTGGGCACGCGGGCATTGTGAGGCAAATCCTGCAGGCTGGGGCTGATATCAACTTCAGGAATGAAAAGAAACAAACCGCCATGGATATAGCGGTGAAAAAAGGCTACACGGAGATTGCGGACATTCTCCAAAAAGCCGGAGAGCGCTGATTTCCAGCCGTTGAACGCAGCAGAATGCGGCCTGGCGCCTCACAAGCAGCCGTATCAGAAACGCCGGAAACCAGGCTCTGGGAAAAATCCCGGAGCCTGATTCATTTTCTCACGCTGGAAACATTTAAAATTCAAGGGGAAAAATTTAAAATTCGTATTGACATTCAACCCCTATGGGGGTATCCTGTGCGTCCCCGCTGATGCTGCAATACCAACAACGGAGGGCTGGGGGCTAAGCGCAGCACCTTCCAAAACCCCGTGTATCCTGCCGCAAGGTTACACACAACATATACAAATACAATGATTAACGAACTCGTTACCAAGATGGTGGAAGCCGGTGTGCACTTTGGTCATCAGACCCGCAAGTGGCATCCGAACATGAAGAAGTACATTCTCACCCAGAAGAATGGCATCCACATCATCAACCTGGAAGAGACCGAGAAGTGCCTCGACAAGGCCAGCGCCTTCCTTGGTGAACTTGCTGCCAAGAACAAGAAGATTCTCTTCGTGGGCTGCAAGCGCCAGGCTCAGGAGGCCGTGAAGGACGCCGCTGAGGCTACCGGTCAGTACTACGTGAACTTCCGCTGGCTCGGCGGTATGCTCACCAACATGACCACCATCAAGAAGAGCATCGCTCGTCTTGACTACCTCGAGAACCTCGACAAGCAGCCCGAGTACAAGAGCATGTCCAAGAAGGAACTTGCCGCTCTGGCTCGTGAGCGCGAGAAGCTGCAGCGCAACCTGCAGGGTATCCGCAACATGGGTGGCGCTCCCGACGTGATGGTTGCCATCGGCGCCGACCACGAGGACATCGCTATCCGCGAGGCTCACATCCTGGGCATCCCCGTGATCGTTCTGACCGACACCAACGCCGACCCCGAGACCGTGGATTTCCCCATCCCCGGCAACGACGACGCCGTGCGTTCCATCCGTCTGATCCTCTCCGTGCTCGTAGAGGCTATCAACAAGAACAAGCCCGCCTAAATCTTAACCCTTTTATTCCAAGACAATGGCTGATATCACACCCGCAATGGTGAAAGAGCTGCGCATCAAGACTGATGCCGGCATGATGGACTGCAAGAAGGCCCTCATGGAGTGCGACGGCAACATGGACGAAGCCGTGAAGTACCTCCGCGAGAAGGGCATCGCCAAGGCCGCCAAGAAGGCCGACCGCGAGGCCAAGGAGGGTATCGTGACCACCGTGGTTGAGGGCAAGGATGGCATCATCCTCGAAATCAACTGCGAGACCGACTTCTGCTCCAAGGGCGAGAAGTTCCAGTCCCTGGTGGCTCAGGTGGCCGCTACGCTGAAGGCTTCCTCCGCCGCTACGCTGGCTGAGGCTCTGGAAGTGGCCATGGAAGGCACCACCGTTGAGAAGTACATCGCCGAGCAGTGCGCTGCCATCGGTGAGAACATGAAGCTCCGCAAGTTCGGTCGCTACACGCTGGCCGGCGAGGGCACCGTGACCTCCTACATCCACATGGGTGGTAAGGTGGGCGTGCTCCTGCAGGTGGAAACCGGCAAGGCCGAGACCGCCGCTGCTGAGGCTTTCGCTTCCATGTGCAAGGACATCACCCTGCACATCGCTGCCTGCGCTCCCAAGAGCGTGGACTCCTCCTCCCTGGATCCCGCTTTCGTGGCCGAGGAACAGGAAATCGCCAAGGCTCAGCTCATCGCTGAAGGCAAGCCCGAGCACCTGCTGGAGAAGATTCTCCCCGGCAAGCTCAAGGCTCTCTACAAGCAGAGTTGCCTGCTGAACCAGGACTTCGTGAAGGATCCCTCCATGAGCGTGGAGGCCCTCGTTGCCGCCACCGGCAAGTCCCTGGGCGACACCATCACTGTGAAGGCTTTCGAGCGCTTCCAGCTTGGTGCTTAAGCCCTCTGGCTTCCCAAAAATTACAAAAAAATCCCCGCTTCGTAAGAGGCGGGGATTTTTACATTAAATAAAATCCTGAAATTTAACTTATTTGACAATCAGTTGTAAAGCAAAAAGGAATCCCTCTCCATAAACAATAAGACACTTGTTATCAATAAGTCTTTTTTTGACTTCTTTTTGACTTCTTTTTGATTTCTTTTTGATTTCTTTTTGACGGATATTATTTTAACTTCCACCTTGCATCCTTTTTAGAGTGAACACAATTATATATTATATTGTCTTTTTTTGACATTTCCCGAACGAGAGAAGTAATAAAATTATATACTCTACTCTCGTCATAACTTACAGGAATCATGCCCTTTACACACTCTGTCAATTCCTGGCGAGATAAAGAATCGACCTGGGATAATATATTGATGATATGTTGCTTTATTAAAGCTCTATCTACACCTTTTGCTCGGATATAAGCTACTTTTTGTCCGGTAGCAACTGCTACAACCCGGCCGATGCGATAATTACCTTTTACACCCTCCACATAACCTTTCTTACGAAGAAGTGACAACACATCATTGCTGACAGGTAATTTTTTTTGCACGCGGTCCAAAGCAATTGCCAATTCCAAAGGCATATCGGTTTCCTCAATTAGCAACTTTGTATACGCCTCATCAATAATCTTACCATGAATGCATAATTCAACACTATCGGATTTTATCTGATAATCAGGCAAAGGAAAACACCTCTCCGCCTGTTTCCGATACATCTTACGTATACCACTTCCCACCGTGTCAACCATCCGCAGACTTTTCATTGCAGAGGCGAGTAACTTGTTACGATAGCGATCCGGTGTTTCATCTGACCACAGATAATCATCTGGTATACCGTAGTAAAAACAACCCTGATTTTTGAATATCAAGCGGTCTTCTTTTTCCAACACGACAATCCGGGCCTGCTTTCGATAATCCTGATGCGCGATACAATTGTGCAGGGCTTCCAAAAAGACCTCTGACTCATATTTCATCACTTCTTCAGGAAACAAGCTCGTATCCGGAAATATCTTCTGCTTATAATTTCGAATTCTCGCTAATACGCGAGTTGTGCTCAGCAGAAAAGGAGGTCCGAAATGCTCATAGGCCTCTTCATTACCGCTTTTCAATCGCCATGTAATTTCTGCCACTGCAGGAGATAATAATCCTGCGCTCTCCGTTTTCCCCAACAATATCAATGATGCACGGGTCAATTTTCCCTTTTTGGCAAGCATCAGTTTTTCCATCAAGGTCATGACGGGCCATGTATCAGCTTCCCGGGACAAGCTCGGATGCTCTTCTTTAAACTTGATTCGAGCCACATCAATAGCTTCGGCGTCCAAATCACCCACTGTAGCTTCTTCGACCAACTCTGCCGACCAATCAGACGCAGAGTTGTATATCGTTCTCGCCAAATCCGGATATTTGTTCAACTCCGTAGTTTGGCTATTGATTCGCACATAACACTTTCCTCTATACTGTATCGGTTGTCCACAAGCAGATGCTACACGTAGTGCTAAAATGCATTTATCCTGAATAACCAGAGTATGGAACTCCATTTCAACGGAGGGACTGATATTCTGGCGTAGATGTAATTCCAGATCCTGATTGCCAACTTTCATCTGAGGCTAGCGCTTTTTTGTTCCTACTATGCAACCTTCGGACTCGCGCACGCCATATATCAGCCAGCCATTATCCTCATTATGCAGGCAAGCGCCATTGGATAACGCGGAAACGTATTCACCTACCCGTTGAGGGTCAAGGCAATTTTCCTTAAACTCCCGCCAGCGCTGCTCGGGTTCCTTAGCCCAGGATGCCAGGTTTTCTGATAAATACTCTTCCCAATAGCTACTTGCCATACCGTAATAATGCGTTTATGTGGTGTTTTTTATTCACGGATAGCGGCGCCACTTGCCGTCGCCCACGGAGATAACCTCCACAGTCACGGTATCGAGCCCGCGCTCGTAGAACCCGAGCTCCTTGGCTACCTTGGTGCCTACATCGATGAGGCGTCCCTTGATATACGGTCCGCGGTCAGCCACGCGGACAATGCAGCTCTTGCCGGTGCGGTGGCATGTGACGCGCACCGTGCAGGGCAGGGGCAGGGTGCGGTGCGCTGCATACCGCAGGTGGGAATACAGGTTCTGCCCGATGGCGCCTATATCGCCGTCGGCCTCATAATGGGAGGCAATGCCGGTGGCCTTGTAATGCAGGGCGCTTTCCACACTCATGGGCACAAAGCGCGTGCCTTTCACCGTGTAAGGCGCTTTCTTATACCCCTTGTACTCCGGAAAATCAGGGTGCAGCACCTGCTGGCAGCTTGCCAGCACCAGCGCCGCCACTACGGCCAGCCATGAGCAGAATCGAACCATGCCACCACTCTAACACAAAACAGGCGCCTCGGCGAGCTCATTCTGCATAATAATGCGAATGCTGCGCCGGGTATTTCACACAAAATACTTGACGCGCCGAGGCTTAGCTGGCATACTCACACCTGCTGCCGGGAGCACCCCCGGAGGTATAGCTGGAAAACCCCGCCAGGACCGAGAGGTAGCAACGGTATTCAGACTATGCTTGTCGGGGTGTTGTTCCCGGCAGTTTTTTGCTTGCAACCCGGTGCGGATGCGTTAGAATGGGCAGGATGAAGCACTTCTGTATATTGTTTCTGCTTGCGTTGCTGACGGGAGTGTTGAGCTCCTGCGTGTGCCACACGTCGGCTTCCATGCTGGAAAGCAGTGCTTTTCATCCTGCATGCCAGGATACAACAATAATCCCGCGAATCTACCGCATGGGTGGGCAGTACTACCTCGCTCATACCTTCAGGTACGAATGCCGCGAGGATAAGGTGCTCGTGGGAGGTATGGCGGCAGTACACGGCAGCGAGGTGTATCTCCCCTTTGGTTATGAACGCGAGCCAAGGGAGAAAACGCTCTATTTCCGCCTTTCGCGTGTGGATGTCCGGGTTTATCTTCATTCAGAGGTGCCGGAACCAGCGCCAGATGAGCCAGCTGTCATTTACGGGGAAGACTGGGATGCCGCAGCTGCATCGCCTGTGCCGGCTCGCAAGGTGGTGCTGGATGTCCGGGAATCAGCCTGCGCTTCCTGCCTTTACGATGTTGCCACCAATACGTTCCGGCTGGGTGTTCCGCCTTTTTATGCAGGTGATGTGGTTGTAAAAGCTCCTTTTGCTCTGGTTCTGCTGGCGGTGGATATACCGGTCTCCGCTGTGGCTACTGTGGGTACGGTGACGGGTATTTTCCCGGCGGTGGAGTATGCCTTTGGCTGGATTGGCAACCTGGGACGCGATGAATCTGAAAAGAAGAATTAACACCATGTCACTTCTCCATGTTATCCGCTGCGTTTCTCTGCCACCTTGTCTGCGGAGCTGGGGTTGGTGGGGTGTTATGGGGCTGCTGCTCAGCATGGTGACTATAAGCTGGCGCGGGGCAGCCTGTGCCGGGCGTGTGTTTGTGTACCCTGTGACTCAGGAAACGACATACAGGCACATGGCGGATTCTTACGTGAAACAGTATTGTCCGCTGGAGTATGCTGCGCTCGAGGCGTTTCAGGGAGAACCCGGGGAATATGAGAGCATCAAATTTGTGATGCAGGATGCCGCTGGGCGGCGCGTGCTCTATCTGCCGGGAATGATGTATAGTGGCGTAGTATGCAGAATCCAGTTCTTTTTTGATGCTGCCACTCCGGAGCGGGTCTGTATTCATGCCTCTGTTGCCGGAATGTTGCACTATCAATCATTTCTACTCACGGAAAAGGAGAACATGGCCGTCTATCTGCAGCAGGCAATACAGCGCTATGCCAGGGAGCATGGCATTCTGCATTCTGTGGTTCTGGAGCTGGTTCCGGAACCGGTGGATATGCGCCTTGCTCCGCTTATAGAGCTCATGAATTACCTGGTGGAGCAGTTACCTTATCATGTGGATGTCGGCGAACTCATTCCTCCTGTAGGTGATGGCCCGCTGCATTATCACTGCTGAAGGTAGTGCCGCCGGAGGCCGTTGAGAAAATACCAGAGCAGCCCGAGCAGAATGGCCAGAAGGATGGCAGGGCGCTCGAAACGGTGGCTTGTGGCGCGCATGGCCAGGGTGGGGTTCTGTGGGGAATAGAGGATTTCCACCTGGTCGCCAGGTTTGCCGGCAGGGTCTTCATCGCTCAGCAGGTCAATAGCAATAGTTGTGCCGCCGGAGGCAGGGGAGAACTGCAGCACCGGGTGGTAGCGCAGGAGCGGACCGCCGCTGCCCCGGGCTTCTCTGGCGACAATGTGCCTATGCGCCACAACGGTGGCAATGGCAGGTTCTCCATACAGCGTGAGCATCAGTTCAGGGTCGCTCTTGCTTTCATGGATGCAGAAGCTCAGCATCGCGACAAATGCAGCAAAGGCAAAAAACAGGTGGCTGAGCGAGGGCGGATTATCGGTCTGATCTGCAGGGTTTTTCTGTTTAGGAATCCGCACGCCGCAGGCGGTGAGCAGGGATTCCAGTGCCTGCACACTGCTCACTCCGATGAAACCAACCGGAAGCTGTACTCTTCTGAAGCGATGAACTTCGAAAATATAATCTGCCGTGCCATCGGCAGCGCGGCAATGGGTGTGAATCAGGTCTCGCGCAATCGGGGCTTCGTAATCGATGCGCCATTTGCGAATTCTGCGCCTGCAGATAAGGGCACGCCGCTGGGTGAGCACATACACCGTGCGGCGGTTGCGCAGAGCTACCAATGCCGCCAGCAGCACGCAGAGCAGCGCCAGACCCGGTATGAACAGCATGCTCCAGATGCATCCCTCCCCCAGGCCTCCTGGGCTCAGGCTTTCCCACACTATCAGGGCGTAGATGACCAGTAAAACCACGGCGCCAAGCAGCAGGGGCGGTATGGCATGGTCCATTGCCCGCTGGCGCGGCTCGCTCCACAGCACCTCCTCGCCCGCCTGCAGAATAGGGGATAAGTCTGGTGTTTCCGCCTGTGTGTCAGCTGGCTGCATGGGCTTTATAAACTTGTCCTATGGATACGAAATGAGGGACTTTATCGCTTTTCTTCTTATTCTGCGGAAATAAAAAACTTGTCTTTATCCATCCGTAGATTCTCTTGCCGTGTATCGTGAAACTGACTATGGCATAACCATTTTTGAGTTGTTTTGCGATTTCCTTTCTTGCTATGCCACGCTCTCTTGTAAAAGTCTTGTTTACGATGGCGCAGTATTCGTCTTTACTTGTGCTGGAAAAGCTGTATTCTGTCCGGAACCGACCTAATCTTTCGACTTTGGGAGAATCGAATATAATTGCACGTATCCTGATTTCCCTGCCTTTCTGCGCGATTTCGGTGTTAATCCAATCGTCAGCCTTGGGTAAGACTTCAGAGTGAAATTTTTCGAGAGCCTCCTTGTCATCCAATGACCAGTTGTCTTCCCCTGTTAGAGGGTACCATGGAATATCGTTTATACCTCTGAATCCTTTGAGACGCCAACATTGTGTCACGCTTGGATAATTGAGCTTGTCGAAGATGGGGGCGGAAGAATAGTATTCGTTGGTTTCGATGGGTAGGTAAGGTGTATCTTTTGTCAGCTGTTTTGTTTTCAGCAGCTCTTCTGTTACGGCCGCCAGATGGGCACACGTGTTGGCAAAATCCGGCGGGTGAAAGTCGGCAAAACGTCTTGCCGCCTCCAGAGAGATAGCGTGTAGTACGTTTCCTGCTAACAGGAAAAGCATGGAAAGAATAACACAGAAACGCATATTTGTACTAGATTGTATTTCTTTTTTCTGAGGGTAGGGTATGCTGAATCAGCCTGGCTGGGAAGCGCGGTATTCTGTAATTGATTATATATAAAAATAACTTAAAGTCAATCGCTCATTTTCCCGGGCACTGCTGCCGTTTACCACATGTGTCCCAAAGATTTCACAATTGACTGCCTTATCAACATTGTTTTGGAGCCAGCCCTCCCCCTCTTTATCCGCTAAAGCGATTTAGCGGGCTGATGGCTCGCGTCAGCGAGCGGAATTTAGAACCCGCGTCAGCGGGTGTCAGCCAGTAGCCCAGCGTGCAGCCGCGTAAGCGGCGGCCTGCGAGGGCGTAGCAAGCAAGCGAAGCGAGACGCGAAGCCCCGAACGCTGGGTAACGAGTAAATATGAATCAGAACCCCGGAGCGTAGCGGAGTGGGTGGAAGAGGCTGTGGCTGAGTATATTAGCCACGATTTCTGCCACCCGCTCACTTCGTTCGGGGTTCGTTTTGTTTGCTTAGTCAACCCAGGGTTCCGCCGCTGACGCGGCTGCACCCTGGGCTACCAGCTGGCGCCCTTACGGGCTCAATGTTCCGCTCGCTGACGCGAGCCCGCTGCCCGACAAACTCCAATTTTGCGGATAACTTTGGCTTATCAGAAGCACCCACACACCAATTCTCCATAAGAAAAACCCTGGCCTTCATCACGAAGACCAGGGTTTCTTCTTTATCAGCAGATGAAAGTTTTATCAGATAAAGGTGCGGATAACAGCCTTATCACGCAGGCGGTCAACCCACTGGCGGTAGCGGTGCTCACTCTTCTTGCGGCGCACGGCATCATCCACCTTTTGCTTAATCTCCGGGGAGGTCAGGGCCGGAGCAGCAGCCAGTTTCTTATTATGCACCTTCACAATAGTGAAACCTGCAGGGTCAAGCAAGGGACCGACCAGCTGGCCGGGCTTGGCAGCAAATACGACGTTGGCAAACTCTACAGCCAGCTCATCCCGGCGCAGGGAAGGCCACTTGCCTCCATCAGCCGCATGAGCATCGCGTGAATACTTACGGGCGGCAGCAGCAAAAGAAATTTTACCATTATCCAGGTCCTCACGAACGCGAACCGCCAGCTTATAGCAATCCTCCGGAGTCACCATGGGGTCATTCGGATCCATGGCCGGAATGAAAATCTTGCTGTAGGAAATGCTGTCCTTCATGATATCGCGGTACTCGGAGCTCGTCTTCTGGTACTCCTCAGCAATTTCATCCGGGGTGGGCGGAATTCCGCGTTCATAGCGCATACCGCGCATGGCAGACACGGTAATCTCCTTTTTCACCGATTCGCGATACTCAGTGTAATTCATACCACTCTTGCGCAGGCTATCAAGGAATTCACTGCGATTACCGTTGAACATCATGAGGATACGACGGTTAATCTCGTCCTCCACCTGGTCTTCCTTAATCACAAAACCCTTGGTCTCGAACTCGCACAGCACCAGCTCACGATCAATCAGATCATTCAGCACAGCCTTTTTTGCAGCTACCAGTTCGGAATTAAAACGGGGGCCCTGGCGGGGATACAGCATCATCAGCTCACGCAGATAAGGAGCCAGGCGGGCACGCACCTCGCTGGAGGTAATCGGACGGCCATTCACAGTGGCAGCAATGCGGTTCACCACCCCTTCCTTGAGGGCAGCCTGCGCCACAGGCCCTGCAAGCAATGCCAGCAGAAGTACAGCAATACGGCGGACAAGTTTCATATATCGGCAGTATACTGCAAGAAACAGGCACATGCAACATTCTTCTTTGTCACAGATTCACTTTAGGTGTTTCAGATTTGCTGGTAGAAGGTACGAGCGGTTTTGTGCATTCTTTGAAGCCTCAGGAAGTAAACTTGCCGTAGTTTCAAGAACAAGTATCGCACGTCAAACAAACCGCAGGCCTTGGCCTGTATCCGTTTGATGGCAGCGTTGGCTGATTCTATTCGTGCCGAGTTTATTTTGTAACGAATACCGTTTATAACCTCGTTAAATTGATCGCTGATTTTCCTGGCAAAGTTGTTCAAAATCCTAACGTTGCTTCTCATACACATTTTTATCCAGAGAATAAGGCGTAGTGTTGCAGTATTTACATCTTTCGTCTGAAAGACCTGCCTGAATTGTTCCTTAAGCAGGTAACCAATGTAAAGGTCCCGATTGAGAGCGCTCAGCTCCCTCAATGTTGCTCTTGCGTCCTGGCTGATATTCTCTCTGCCTCGAAGCAACACGTAGCGTTTTCCTTTCATGAATTGCTCAAGCGTATAAGAGGGATGCCGCATCGTAAAGCGACGGATTTTATCGAGTATCTGATTCATGTTACTCACTAAGTGATAAGCATCGTAGCATACCTTGATGTGTGGCAAATGCCTGACTGCCGCGGCTTTGTACGCGTTGGAACGGTCAATGCCGAGGTATTTGATTTTGCTTTTCTCCTTCGCATCAAATCTGTTGAAGAAGTTATCGAGACAATGGCTGTCCTTGCCTCTCACCATTTCCAATGGTTCACCTGTTGTCGCATTCAGACAGACCGTCACAAAACCTTGGCTGGCCCCAAGGAACTTTTCGTCTATCAATACGCCTTGTACATCCTTCAGTCTAGGTTTAGGAATATCATTTTCAAGCACTTCCTTATCAATGCGGAGTATGGAGGTGTAGCAAATGGAATATTCCTCCTCAAGAAAACGTGCTGACGTATGCACAAGAAAGCGAGAAAGAAGTCGCATCAGTCTCCACGTGTAGCCATAGGAGGGGTGGCATATTTCAGGCCGTAAAGTGAGGTATCGCTTACAGTAGGCACAATACCCCTGCATTGTATCAACGAAGAGAGTGACATCCTTATCCGCGATGGGTAAATCACGCACGCAAATCTCTCTTACAGAGTGAGTTTTAAGTACTGTGCGACACTTAGAGCAACAAAAATTGTATCTATGGTCGATTGCGAGCTTGACCTCAACGCGATTTTGACGGACAATAGCGCTGGTGGCGGTCCAGCCCTTTTGTTTGTAAATGTTTTTTATCATCAACCCTTTGTAACGAGTGTTACAAAGACAAGCAAGACTGGACTGCCACTTTTTTTGTCAGCTAAGGGCTACTTGGTCATCAGCAGTCATCAGCAAATCTGAAACAGACCCTCACTTTATGCTCGCATTACCTTGCGCGGCATGGTAGAATGCCAGAGTTAAACAATCTCAATCCCACCAGTTATGGCAATCAAACTGTTCATTCCCGGTCCCACTGTTGTATCTGAAGACATTCTCAAGGAGATGTGCCTGCCGATGATTGGCCACCGCTCCAAGAAGGCTTCCGAAATCCAGAAGCGTATCTCTGACAACATGCAGAAGATTCTCTTCACCGATAACCGCATCCTGCTTTCCACCTCCTCCGGCTCCGGCCTCATGGAAGGCGCCATCCGCTCCTGCACCGCCAAGCGAGCTGCCGTGTTCTCCATCGGCGCTTTCGGCGACAAGTGGTACAAGATGGCCAAGACCAACGGTATCCCCGCAGACAAGTTTGACAGCGTGATGGGCGAACCCACCACCGCTGAGATGGTGGACGCCGCTCTCTCCACCGGCAAGTACGACCTGCTCACCGTGACCCACAATGAAACATCCTCCGGCATCCAGAACCCGGTGGAGGAAATCGCCGAGGTCATGAAGAAGTACCCGGACGTTGTATGGTGTGTGGATGCCGTTTCCTCTGCCGCCGGTTCCAAGATTGAGACCGACAAGCTGGGTATCGATGTACTCATCACCTCCACCCAGAAGGCACTTGCCCTGCCCCCCGGCCTCGCCATCTGCGCCATGAGCCAGAAGGCCTACGACCGCACCGCCGAAGTGGAGAACCGCGGTCTGTACTTCGACCTTCGCACCCTCTGGGACTTCATCGACAAGAAGAACTACCAGTACACCTCCACCCCCTGCCTCTCCCTCATGTATGCCCTGGACAAGCAGCTCCAGCATATCGTGAACGAGGAAGGCATCGAGAACCGCTTTGCCCGCCACGAGGAACTGGCAGCCTACACCCGCGCCTGGGCCGATGAGTACTTCACCGTATACCCGAACCGCAAGTACCTCTCCAAGACCCTCACCGTGATTGATTCCCGTCCCAAGGGCAGCGAGGAGATGATTTCCATTCCCGAGCTGAACGCCTTCCTTGCCCCCCGCAACCTGCAGCTGGGCAACGGCTACGGCGGCCTGAAGGACAAGACCTTCCGCATTGCCCACATGGGCGAGCTTCAGATGGACGACATGAAGGAAATCACCGCAGCGGTGGAAGACTTCCTCAAGTCCAAGTAAAGACCTTCTTTCCTGTATCCAAACCCGGGCAGGAGGCGCGCATGTGCCCCCTGCCCGTTTCTTCTAACAAGATTTTATGAAAAACCCGCAATTTATCCTTAACTACGATGTCATGTACTACGACACCGACTGCGGCGGCGTGGTGCACAACCTGGCCTACCTGCGCTGGGTCGAGGAATGCCGCACCAAGATGGCCCCGAACATCGGCATCGACTTCATCGGCCTCATTCAGGAGAACCGCCACCTGGTGCTGGTGAGCCACGAGGTGCATTACAAGCGCCCCGCCTTCATGGGCGATAAGATTCAGATTCACGCCTGGGTGGAGAAAGTGGAAAAATCCCGTTTCTGGTGCGTGTTTGAAATCCGCCGCGATGATGGGCAGCAGGTTTGCGTGAAAGTGCGCCAGTGCCTGGCCCTGGTGCAGATGCCGCAGGGCCGTCCCCAGCGCATCCCTGAGGCCTGGTACAACAGCGCCGCTCCGGCTGAAGACCTGGTGGATTAATCATCTATGCGGGAATTCATCCTCCATTCGCAATATGGCGGCATCATCGCGGTTCTCATCTGCGTGACATTGCTTCTATGTGCCCTGCTCTTCCTTTTCAATGACAAGGAGGTGCGGTATACCGGAGTTCTGACCGTCGTGATATGCAGTGGCGGACTCATCGCGTTATGTGTGTTTCTCGAGCTATCCGGCCTTGAGCTGCCCGATTGGCTCATAGGAAGCGGCAGACACAAGATCCGCGGAACTCTTCTGCTTGCGCTATGGGCATGGTGCAGCCACAAGCTGGCAGACTGGCTCTACTACCGCTACCTGGACAAATAAAAACAGGGACGCTTCTTACCGAAGCGTCCCTGTCTGTTTCTGAAAAAAAGGAATCAGATTGAAACCTCACCAGTGAGAGCCTCGCCGGGGGCGAAGGTGTGGGGTCTGGTCACCACCAGCTTGCTCACATTCTTCAGAGAGGGCACGCCAAGGGCATCCAGAGACTCGACCAGCTTGTAGAGCTTGCCCTCCAGCAGCACCACAGGGGCCACGCCCTTGCATTCGGGGGCCAGCTTCATGGCGCCGGCTTCATCAATCACCACGGCATCAGAGCGCAGCAGAAGCAGGTCGGAACAGGTCTTCACGGGGAAGAAACGGGAACGCGGCACGCAGACAGCGCGGGCACCGGGGAAGCACTGCAGCGCAGCGCCCATGGCAGTCTCCAGCTGGTAGACCTTCTGAGAAGCGGCGTCACGCGGGTCGACCGTCTTGCAGTTGCAGATAACCGGCAGGGGGAGCACACCGCCGTTGGCATCCAGCACTTCCTTCAGGGCATCCAGACGAATCCAGAGATTATTGGTGTTGAAGTAGCGGTGCTTCTCAATATTCTGGAACTCAGCCACATCTTCATCCGGGCACTGAGCCACCTCGCGCAAAATCGGCTGGCCGTCGGACTTGCGGGTAGCCAGGTGGCCACCCTTCTTATCGGCCCCCGTGCGGCGCGTCACCTCCATCACAAAGGGAGCACCGCTCTCCGCAAACCAGCGAAGGAAACGGGTATCCAGCTGAGCGCCCAGATTGTCGGAATTGGAAACAAAGGCATACTTCACGCCCGCAGCCAGCAGCTTATCCAGCCAGCCGCTGCCCACCAGGGCAGGATAAATATCACCATGGCCGGGCGGGCACCACTCCAGCTCCGGGTTGGCAGGGTATTCCACAGGCTCGAGTGTATCCGTCACCAGCTTGGGCACGCGGTTCTGCAGCATCTCCACCTTGGCAGCATCTGCAAAATCAGCATACTGAGCCAGGTGAGCCATGGTATCCTCACTGGTAGAGAAAGAGTTCATGAGCAGCAGGTTCACCGGATACTGAGCACGCTCACGCAGGCTCTGCACCTGGCGCACGATGGTATCCAGGAAGGTCACGCCGGGTTTGATTTCCAGCAGGCTCTTGGCTTTCTGCAGGCCCATACCGGTACCCAGACCGCCATTCAGCTTCACCAGCACCGCCTGAGCCAGCAGCGCGGCATCAGCCTCCGGCGTGGCAGCCACCAGTTCCTCCCAATCCGCCACATCACGTGCGGGTTCAATCTCGCCCTCAGGAATCATCATGGACTGATTCGAGGTCAGCACGCTCACACTATGGCGAAAGGCATCAATGGCAGCGCGGGAAAGGCCCACGCCCTGCATTTTACTCTCAATGGAACAAAAATTCATATAGCGCGCGCAGTATAACGCCGGAGAGCTTGTTTTTCAACCCCGAATAAGGCAGGATGACCGAAAAAGCGTACTTGCCAGCGGAGCCAATGTCTGCTAGCATAGCAGAAATGAAGCAACTCCGGCTTATCCTTCTGAGCCTCATCTGCCTGGCAACGGTCAGCTGCAGCATGTTTGCGTCCCGGCAGCAGGAACTGAATGCCGAGCTCATGCGCGCCATCAAAGCCGCCAATGCGGATGCCCTGGATGAAGCCTTGAGCAGAGGCGCCAACCCCGACGCCAGTACAGGCAGCAAGGGAACCGCCCTGGGCACCCTGATACAGCAATACAAGCGCAGCCACCAGGAGCGCCGGGGTCGCATAGAGAAATGCACCAAGGTTCTGCTGGAGTACAACGCCGACCCGGAAATGCTGCACCACGGATTCACCCCGCTGCAGATTGCCACGGGCCAGGGCAGCGATGTCATCGTTGTGGAACTTCTCCGCTGCAAGGCCAATCCTTCCCGCGAAACAGCCGCCGGGCTGGCCCCCATCTGGCAGGCGGTGTACACCAACAACTACCGCATTGGCATGGAATTACTGCGAGCCGGGGCAAACCCGAATGCGACTGATGCCAAAGGAAGGACTCCGCTGGAATACCTGCGCTCATGCGGGTACCAACGCACCCGGCTCATGATTATGCTCCGGCACTATGGCGGGCATTAAACCGGCTCACCCGCATAGACAATGCGACCGCCCTCGGTACCAGAGCCCGGTCCCAGCTCCACCAGGTAATCAGCCCGGGAGAGCACGCCTTGGTTATGCTCAATGCAGAGAATTGTGTGCCCGGCAGCACGAAGCCGGAAAATAGCCCGCAGCAGCATCTCCAATTCAGCAAAATGCAAACCTGTGCTGGGTTCATCCAGCACCAGCAGCAGCTGTTCGCCCGGTCGGCTGCCGCGCTTCGGTGCGGCCTTGGAAAGGTAGGTTGCCAGCTTCACGCGCTGAGACTCGCCGCCGGAAAGGGTAGTCACGGGGCGGTCCAGCGGCAGGTAGCCCAGCCCGAGTTCCAGCAGGGCTTTCAGAATAGCCGCAGCCTGCGGCACCGCTGCAAAGAATTCCACCGCTTCATCCACCGTCTGCGCCAGAGCCTGGGCAATGGACTTGCCTCGCCAGGTGACCTCCAGCGTCTCACGATTATAACGGGCACCGTGGCAGGCATCGCACTCTGTATACAAATCCGCCAGGAAGTTCATATCCACCTGCAGGCGGCCGGTGCCACCGCAGCGCTCGCAGCGTCCGCCGCGGGCATTCAACGAGAAACGCGCAGCCGTATACCCACGCTGGCGGGAAAGCGGCAGCGCGGCGTACAGCGGGCGCAGCACATCAAGCAGCCCGGTAGCCGTGGCAGGCGTAGAACGCGGTGAACTGCCAAGCGGGCTCTGGTCCACCAGCACGGCGCGGGTGATGGGTTCCGCCCCCTCTACCCTGCCCGCTTTCAGCGCAGGCAGCAGGCATTCATGCACCAGCGTGCTCTTGCCCGAGCCCCCCGGACCGGACAAACAGGTGAACGCCCCCAGCGGGAAGCGGAACTCCACATCCTGCAGGTTACGGGCCGTTGCATGCCTCAGGGTCAGCCACTTGCAGGCGGCAAGAGAGCGCAGCTCCACCGCAGGCAGCACGCGCCGCATACTCAGCCACGCACCAGTGGGCGAATCCTCATTCTCCAGAAAATCCTGATACGTACCCTCTGCCAGCACGGCGCCGCCATCCGGGCCGCTGCCGGGGCCCATCTCCACAAGCCAGTCACAGGCCTGCAGCAGCTGGGGGTCATGCTCCACCACCAGAATGGTGTTCCCCTTATCGCGCAGGCGATGCAGCGCAGCAATCAGGCGCTCCGTTTCCTTCGGGTGCAGGCCGATGGTAGGTTCATCCAGAATATACAACACGCCGGAAAGGCCGCCGCCAATCTGCCCGGCCAGGCGGGCACGCTGCAGCTCGCCACCGGAAAGTGAGTTCGCGGCACGCGAGAGGGCCAGATACCCCAGTCCCAGCTCCAGCAGGCAATCAAGGCGCTGCAGGAGACTCCCCATGGCAGACTGCAAAGCCTCCCGGAAAGCTGCGGGGATTTCCAGATTTTCCAGCAGCAGCCGGTTCTCCTGCACCGGCAGTTCACAGAACTGCCCCAGGCTCAGCTCACGGCCACCAAAATTCAACGTAACAGCCAGAGCTGTAGGATTCAGGCGCATTCCCTTACACGCCGGGCATACAGCCAGCTCGCCCTTGGCTGATTCCACCGTGCCAAGGCCATTGCACTCCGCGCAGGCACCATGCGGAGAGAAATGAGAGAACAAACCGGGCGTCAGATCCGGCAGGGAGAAGCCCGTCTCGGCATTGCGATAGCGCGTGTGATAGCACTGCAGCTCCGGCTCCGCCCCGCGGGGCTGCACCAGGGCGCGCACTTCATCCGGCCACATGCGCAGTGCAGCCTGCACCGAGTCCGCCACGCGGGAATCCACACCCTCACGAATCACGATGCGGTCCACCACCAGCTCACAATCCTGCCCGGCGGCAGGCGGGCGATTCTCCAGCTCATCCAGCTCCAGAATCTCTCCATTCACCCGCACGCGGAGGTAGCCAAGCTTCCGCAGCATCAGAATATCACTCTCCGGGTTCTGCCCGAAGGCCGGGGAAAGCGGTGCAAGCAACGTAAGACGCGTATTTTCAGGCAACGCGCAGAGGGACGATGTAATTTCCTCCGGGCTCAGGCGGGTGAGCCGGGCACCGGTCACCGGGTCATGCGGCACACCGATGGCCGCATACAGGATGCGTAGATAATCCAGGGCCTCCGTCAGCGAGCCCAGCACCGAGCGGGATTGCCCGCCAGGCAGGTGCTGCTCCAGGCAGAGGGCGGGAGGAAGCCCCTCAATACTTTCCACATGAGGCTTTTCCGGGCGGGCCAGCAGGCGGCGGGCACCGGCAGAAAGGCACTCCAGAAAGCGGCGGCGGGATTCCGCAAACAAGGTATCATACGCCAGCGTGCTCTTGCCGGAACCGCTGGGGCCCATCAGCGCAATGAGCTTACCCGCCGGCAGGGTCAGGTTGATATGCCGCAGTGTGTTCTGACTGGCTCCGGTGATGCGGATATCCATGGCCCCGAAAATAACATCTATCAGAAATATCCCTGGTCATCAAAACGACCACCGGGAGCCACCACCACATCTGCAGCCTTGCACACGCCCTCGTATGCACCGCCCCGGTGCACATGCAGCTTGCCCTTGCACTGCAAGCGGCCCTTCAAGGTGCCATACAGAGCCACTTCCTCTGCCACAGCGCCCACAGTCAGCTCAATTTCCACGCCTTTATCCACCACCAGCTTACCGGCACTGATGGAACCATCCACCACGGTGGATGCATTGAAAGACAGCGTACCGGAGCAGCGGAACGAACCCGATACACGGCCATTCACCTCCATATCACGGCATACAACATTGAGATGCGACAGCACGGTACCGGAAGGCACCCGCACATTGCCCAGTGTGCGCACCGTCAGGCGGCGGGAACCCGGGCGAATCTCCACATCTGCCATATTGAGGTGCGTATGGCAGTGGATGCAGTTGGCAGAGAGCGCGGCAGAAGGCACCTGGCAGGTCTGGCCACACTCGTAGCACACCACCTCGCGCATAGGCACCTGCACTCTGCTCTCGTCAGAACGAAACGAGGTGAGCGCGACTCGGCGGTCGCGCTCACCTGCGGGTAACAAGCCGGAAACAGTAGAAACAATCAGCGGTTCTGTTCTGAAATCCGGCATGATAGGAGATTATCTGGCTCAGCCCAGGAGGTTGGCCTCATCCGTACTCTTGGCAGCACGAGCGGGAGCCTTCTTGGGAGCAGCTGTTGCCGTGGCAGGCACCACTGCGGGGGTGCCTACGCGGCACATACCCACAAACACAGCGCCTTCCTCGATGGAAATCTTAGCGGCGGTCACATCGCCCACTACCTCAGCCGTTGCGGCAAGAACCACGCGGTCGGTCACCACGATATCGCCCACCACCTTGCCGTGGATAATGGCGCTCTGGGTGCGCACAGCCACCTTGTTCTTCTCACCAGCCTGAATGCTGGCGTTGGCGCCTACGGTCAGCACGCCGTCGGAGGTGATTTCACCTTCCACGGAGCCGTCCACCAGCAGGTCATCGGTGAAACGAAGCGTACCCACCACGGATACGTCATAGTTCAGCACGTTGCGAGTGGTGGTGGCAGGAGCACCGGAGGCGGCTCCCATATCGAAGGGGGAGGAAACCGTTTCCTCGCCACCAAAGAAACCGCCTTCAGCAGAGGCTGCGGCAGGCTGAGACACAGGAGTACCCCACTCTGCGGGCACATCATTCTCTGCAAAGGAGGGATTGCCAGGGGCGGGAGGGGTGGGTTTTTGAGGGTACTTAAACATATCTTTAGCTTTCTAAAAGGGTTACAGAAAATTACACGCACCAGTCCTGGTGCTTCTTATATGGTACCTTTTTACGCCGCTCTTGTCGATATGAAATTTTGTCAGATAGGCTTTTTTTCGCACATTTTTTTGGGGGAGCGTCCGGCAGCTTACGCCTCGGCAGTATAAATGGAGGCAATCCCCATGCAAAGGGGATGGCAGGCAGGCATGGAATACCCGCAACGCTCCATCAACTGGCAGAACTGAGCACCACGGGGGAAAGCCTCGATGCTCTCCCCCAGGTAATCATAGGCATCCGCATTTCCCGTGACCCAACCGGCTATACGCGGCAGCACATGGTGCAGATACAGCCGATAGGGCGCCGCGAAGATATTCTCCGGCATACTGAAATCCAGCACAAGCAGGTGGCCGCCCGGGCGCAGCACGCGGCGGAACTCCCGCAGGGCCTTCTCATAATCGGCCATATTACGCAGCCCGAAAGCTACCGTGGCGGCATCATACGAGGCATCCGGCAGAGGCAGATTCATGGCATCTGCCTCCAGCACGTTGGTTAACCCGCGGCGCACGGCCACATCAAGCATCGGGCGGCAGAAATCGGTGCCCAGCACCTCAATTTCCGGCAACGCCCGCTTGATAGCCAGTGCCAGGTCACCCGTGCCGGTGGCAATATCCAGCAGATTCCGGGGCTTCCACTCTGCCACCATCTGCACCACGCGGGCGCGCCACATGATATCCGTACCCAGGGACAGGATATGATTCGCCGTCACGTATCGCTCGGCTATAGACGAGAACGCCGCGTGGACGTATGCTGGATCAGGCATAGCTTACTTGATATGAGCCAGCAGAGCATCGCCGAAAGCAGTGGTGCTCACAGCCGTGCTGCCGGGAATCATCTCCGCCAGGTCGGCGGTCACCGTCTTGTCAGAAATAGCGCCTTCAATGGCAGACACGATGAGGTCTGCAGCCTCGGTCCAGCCCATGTAGCGCAGCATCATCTCCGCAGAAAGCAGGAAGGAACAGGGGTTCACCTTATCCAGACCAGCCAGCTTGGGTGCCGTGCCGTGCGTAGCCTCGAACACAGCGTGACCGGTGCGGTAGTTGATATTGGCACCGGGGGCAATGCCGATACCGCCCACCTGAGCAGCCAGCGCATCAGAGCAGTAGTCGCCGTTCAGGTTCAGCGTGGCCACCACGGAATGCTCCTGCGGGTGAATGAGGATTTCCTGCAGGAAGGCGTCGCAGATGCAGTCCTTGATGATGATGCCGTTGGGCAGCTTGCACCAGGGGCCATCGCCGATGGGCTCTGCACCGAACTCGCGGCGGGCCAGGTCATAGCCCCAGTCGCGGAAGCCGCCCTCGGTGAACTTCATGATGTTACCCTTATGAACCAGAGTCACATAGGGACGATTCGTCTCAATGGCGTACTGAATGGCAGAGCGCACCAGGCGCTCCGTACCCTCCTTGGACACCGGCTTGATACCGAAACCGGAGGTCTGCGGGAAACGCACCTTATTGGCGCGCTGCGGGAACTCCTGGGAAAGCCAGTCAAAGAACTTCTCCGCCTCGGGGGTGCCGCACTCAAACTCAATACCGGCGTAGATATCTTCCGTATTCTCACGGAAAATCACCATATCCACCTTCTCCGGTGCCTTCACCGGAGTTTCAATGCCCTGGAAATAGCGAACCGGACGCACGCAGCAATACAGGTCAAGCCCCTGGCGCAAAGCCACATTCAGCGAACGGATACCCTTGCCCACAGGCGTGGTCAGCGGCCCCTTGATACCCACCAGAAGCGTGCGGAATGCCTCCATGGTCTCATTCGGCAGCCAGGTACCCACGGTATCAAAAGCCTTCTGCCCCGCCAGCACTTCCTTCCATACCAGGCCGCGCTTACCGGCATAGGCCTTTTCCACGGCGGCATCAATCACGCGCCTGGCAGCACGCCAGATATCCGGGCCGGAGCCATCGCCGATAATATGGGGAATAATGGGGAAATCGGGCACATTGAGACCCTGCCCGGTCATGGTAATAGGAGTACCTTCGCTCATGTCAGTTCCGTTGTGTGTTATTTGAAAGCTTATTCTTCAGCAGAAGCCTCTGCAGCAGGCTGGTCATCAGCCTTCACGCCATCGCTGTTAGCCATGGCGCAGAAGGCAAAAACGGCCCCCAACAACAGGGGCGGAAGGATATAAAAGAGAATACCATCGTGCTCCCCGCGGGAAGCAGTCGTGCGTACTTTTACAGAGGGATGCTTGATACTTGCCATAGCGTATATGCGGTTATTGTATCAGATTCTACCTGAATTGCAACCACAAAGAACACAACAATTCAGCACAGAACACAAAATACCCCTGCTGCCAATCATTGACCCTTTTGCGTCTTCTCGGCCTGCTTCAGCAGGCTCACGGCGGTCTGGTTGCCGGCTTCTGCAGCATTCACCAGCCAGCCCATCATCAGCTCATCATTGCGGGGGACGCCCTTCCCTGTGGCGTAGCAGGTGCTGAGCATGAGGCAGGCATCTCCATTGCCCTGCATGGCGGCATAGCGCAGGTAGCGGATACCCTCGGCCACGTTTGCTTCCTTCGCGGTGCCATTCAGGTGCATGCGAGCCAGAATCAACTGAGCAGGAATGGAATCATCATCCGCCATGCGCTCCAGCCAATGCAGCGCCCCGCTCATATTGCCCGTACGGGCCTCCATCTGCACCAGAGTCTGGCAGGCATCATCGTTGCCGGCATCCACCGCCGCGGCATACCACTGCCGCGCTTTCTGCATGGACCGCGGCACACCGAGACCTCGCTCATAGCAGAGCCCCATAGCCGCCATGGCTCGCGGCTGCCTTTTCTCCGCAGCGCGGGAGAACCACTTGAACGCCAGCTTGGAGGAATGGATAGCCCCCTTCTGTCCGGTCAGAAAGCGACGGCCATACTCATACTGCGCTTCCGGGTCACCATTCACCGCAGCCTTACGCAGCTGGTAGATATTGTGACACCCAGTCAGCAGCAAAAAGCCGCACGCTATGGCAAGAAAACGCATCAACGGAAGTAGTTCTGTTGTTTTTCACTGATAGGCATGCCAAGGCGTTGCATTACCTCCAGCATATCCTCCCACACGGAGCGGCGGGCAGAAAGAGCCTCGTTACGCAGCAGATAACTGGGATGATACGTCACCCGCACCGGAACGCCCTGGCACTCAAACCACTGTCCCCGCAGCGCACTCACCCCCTGCTGAGTCCCCAGAAGCCCCTTGGCAGAGCTGCCGCCCAGGCACACAATGCAGGCGGGCTGAATAGCCCGGATTTCCGCCATGATGAGCGGCTGACACGCCGCCAGTTCCTCCGGGGAGGGTGCACGGTTTGACGTACCCTGATTCTCGCCCATGGACGGGCGGAACTTGCATACATTGGAAATATACACATCGCTGCGCTGCAGGCCCATAGCACCCAGAATACGGGTAAGCAACTGCCCGGCAGGCCCCACAAAAGGCTCACCCTGTCGCTCTTCCTCATACCCCGGAGCCTCCCCCACCAGCATGAGCCGGGCATGCGGATTACCCACGGCAAAAACCATCTTCTCGCGCAGCGTACCCAGGCGGCGGGCCGGTTTCCAGTCTGCGGCTTTCTGGCGCAGGAAATCAAGTTTTTCCTCCACGCTCATCTCCGGCTGCTCTGCGCGCGGCGCCGGGGTGGATTCCGCTACCGGCACAGGCGGTGCAGGCTGCGAGCCCTTCCTGGCATCCAGCATCCACTGGCGCAGAATACCACGCGCCTCGTCATCCACCGCCAGACGCTCCTGCCCGCTCTCCACCATATGGGTGAGAGTCTCTACCGCAAGTTGCCTGAGAGTGGTCATGCTCGCATTCTAACATAATACCGCCATTTAGCAAGAAAAAGCGGGTGTTGCACAGGCAAATTGCTCGACATCGTGCGCCGTTACGGTACAATACCCATGCCCACACCACATGAAAATACAATACGCCTCAGACCTGCATCTGGAGTTCAGAAGCAACTCCGAATTCATCCTGACCAATCCACTGGAAATCACAGGCGATATCCTGCTGTTAGCCGGGGATATCTGCTACATGAACTCCGAGGCTCATGCCCGGCATCCGTTCTGGGATTGGGCGGCAGAGAACTACCAGGAAGTCCTGCTCTGCCCCGGGAACCATGAGTTTTATAAGGGGTACGATATCGCCACGCTGCCCGATGGATACTGCGAATTCATCCGGCCCAATGTACGGAGGCTTTATAACGCCGTAGTCACCCTGGGTGATACCGATATCATCCTTTCCACCCTCTGGGCACATATTGACGAGAGGGACGAAATCGCCTGCGCCGAGCGCGTGGCCGATTTCGCACGCATCGGTTACATGGGAGACTGCCTGATGCCCGCTGATTTCAACCGCGAACACGAGAGATGCGTGCGGTTTCTGCAGCAGGCCCTTGCATCCAGCAAAGCCCGACACAAGGTAGTGGCAACGCACCACCTGCCAAGTCGTCTGCTCCTGGCTCCGCAATTCAGCGGCAGCCGCCTGAACGGGGCCTATGTCTCCGACATGACTGATTTTGTGGCCTCCTGCGGTGCCGATTTCTGGATATACGGCCACTCGCATCGCAATATCAACAGAACCATTGGAGCCACCCAATGCCTGAGCAACCAGTTAGGATACGTTCACATCGGCGAAGGATTTGATTTCAACCACCGGAGCTGCATCAGCACAGAAGACAAAAATCACTGTCAATAAAAAACAGAATCAGCCCTTCTGTCCATGAAATAAATCCGTTGATAGTCTTGTTATTTATCTTGACCGAGGCATTTTTTCAGAATAACATATGCTCAGTAACGCAACTCATTATCCATATGAAATCCATTCCATTCTCCCTTTATGCACTGTGCATGCTGCTGGGCGCAGGTGTGATTATGCAGCCCGTCTACGCAGATGAAGAAGCTGAAACAACGTCCGCAGAATCTACACAAAATGAGGACGATGGAGAAGATTCCGCTGCACCGGACGAAAATTCCAAAGAAGCCAAGCGCGCCAGGCAGATAGCCTGTCAGAAACAAGTAGCAGACGAGTTCAAGGAAATCAGGCAGTTAGCCAACTTGCTCAAAAAAGCGAAAAACAGCAAGGACTACGCCAAGGTTAACAAGATGGCCGACTCCATCATCAAGAAATACGCCCCTCTCTATATTGAGAATCAGCCTCAGAAGGTCAATGGTGTCGAGATTACTGTAGAAGATCTTGCCCCTGCTCACAAAAAATTCGGCTCCAAGCGGAAAAATCTTTACAAGGACTTCATCGAGTTTTCCGAAAACCAGCGCAGCAAACAGCAAAGCAGCAGCTGGAGCAATGCGCCTCAAGACGATGACCGGTCTGGGAAATCAAAGAAAAAAGCAAAGAATAAGAAAGCTAAGGATAAGAAGGATGATGTCGAAATCGACTTCAGCTTACTTGACAAGGTCAAGCAGATTCTGTGCGTCAATCAGGAGAGCGTCGTTGAGCAAATAGATGAAGAAACAAAAGAAAAAAATCACAGATTTTCAAACACTCCTTACTGATAAAGCTCTTCACTGAACCTTGATTTTATTAATCCCCTGCCCGCTTCCGGCGCAGGGGATTTTAATATCATCAGGGGACGTCTGAAAAGCCAGAAAGCCCCAGAGCTGCACCGTATATGCAAGGCAATTTCAACAACCACAGACCACTGATTTTCAATCGCTAAAACCACCGTTCACCCACATTGGCGAAAAAGATATCCGAAACCAGCGCATTACGCGCCTGGCGGCGGGTATCGAAATGACACCCGTCTGCGACAAGCTCAATAAGACAACGGCCCAATCTGGCGATCAGCTCGAACTTTTTAAGAGTGCGGCGCAGATACGAGCTCGTATTGCGCCCCGGCTCCGCGTGTAATGTCCCGCATTTCACTTGCAGTCGGCAAGTAGCGTATGTTAAACTAGCTGTCTGATGGCTACTTTCTGTATTCTGGACGGCATGGCGTTGATTTACCGCGCCTTCTACGCCTTTATCAACAACCCCATGCGCAACTCCACGGGGCTGAACACCTCTGCCATGTTCGGCTTCATCAACACCGTGGTGCATCTCCTTGACAAAGAAAAGCCCACGCACGTGGTGGCCTGCCTGGATCCCAGCGGGCCCACCTTCCGCCACGAGCGTTTCCCGGAATACAAGGCCAACCGCCAGGCCATGCCCCAGGAACTGCGCGATTCCATTCCCTGGATTGTGGATATTCTGGCCGCCATGCGCATCAAGACCCTGCGCATGCCGGGGTACGAGGCCGATGACCTCATCGGCACCATCACGCGCATGAGCGATGAAGCGGGCGACATGCACGCCTACATGGTTTCCAAGGACAAGGACCTGGGGCAGCTGCTTTCGCCCACCTGTTCCTTCTGGCGCCCCGGCAAGAAAGGCAGCGAGTTCGAAACAGTGGGCGTGGAGGAATTCCAGGAGGAATGGGGCATCGAGACCCCGCGCCAGATTATTGATATCCTGGCCCTCATGGGCGATTCATCAGACAACATTCCCGGCGTGCCGGGCGTGGGTGCCGTGTCGGCAAAGAAACTCATCACCCAGTTCGGCAGCATTGAGAACATGCTGGCCCGCAGCGCCGAAATCAAGGGCAAGATGCGCGAGAAGATTGAACAGAATGCCGATGCAGCCCGCCTTTCCTACGAGCTGGTCACTATTCGCCGCGATGTACCCGTGGATATCAAGCTGGAGGACTGCCGAGTTCAGGAGTTTGACACCAGGGCGCTGGGAGATATCCTCAAGAAACTGGAATTCAAGGAACTGGCAAAGAAACTCTGCGGTGCCCAGCCGAGCGATGCCGACCTGGGCGAACTCTTTGCCGCCGCCGCTCCGGCCACCGAGGCCCCGGCAGCAGAAGGCGAAATGCAGCTGGACCTCTTTGCCCTGCCCCAGCTCACGGACATCACCACCACCCCGCACCAATACCACCTGGTGAACACGCCCGAAGCCCGCACCGCCCTGGCCGCCCGCATGGAGCAGGCCGACCGCTGGGCGTTCGACACCGAAACCACCGGGCTGGACCCGCTCACCGATAAGCTGCTGGGCTTCTCCGTGGCCCTCACCGAGCACGAAGCCTACTACATCCCCGCGGCAGAGGATGGCTGGCTGGAATGCTTCCGCGCCGCCTTTGCCGGCAGCGCAGAGAAGGTGGGTCTGAATGCCAAGTTCGATATTCAGGTGCTGCACCAGGCTGGTCTGGTGGTGAATGGCCCCTTCTTCGACTGCATGCTGGCACACTGCGCGCTGTATCCGGAGCTGCGCCACGGTATGGATGAAATGGCCGAGGCCCTGCTGCAGTACAAGACCATTCATCTGGAAGACATTGCCGGCAAGGGCAAGGAAATGAACACCGCCGCCGTGCCTGTGGAAACCATGGCCGAATACGCTGCGGAAGATGCGGATGTGACCCTGCGTCTGTATCATATCCTGCAGCCCCAGCTGGTGGAAGCCGGGCAGGATGAACTGATGCGCAGCATCGAGTTCCCGCTCATCCCCGTGCTGGCCGGTATCGAGGAGGAAGGCATGCGCGTGGAGCCCGACCTGCTGCAGAAGAGCTCCGACGAGCTCGGCGAGCAGATTGAGGCCATCCGCGCCCGCATTGATGAGCAGGTGGGCCGCCCCATCAACCTGAACTCCCCCAAGCAGCTCGGCGAATTGCTCTTCGACGAGATGAAGCTGCTCGCCAAGCCAAAGAAGACCAGAACGGGGCAATACGTGACCGATGAGGAAACGCTCCGCAAGCTGGTACCCGTTTCCCCGCTGGTGGCCGATATTCTGGAATATCGCGAAATGAGCAAGCTGAAAGGCACCTATCTGGATGCCCTGCCCCGCTACATCTCCCCGAAAGATGGCCGCATTCACTCCACCTTGCTGCAGATGGTGACCGCCACAGGCCGCCTGGCCTCCCAGAACCCGAACCTGCAGAATATCCCCGTGCGCTCCGAGGCAGGCAAGCTCATCCGCCGCGCCTTTGTGGCACGCGATGCGCAGCACAGCATCCTCTCTGCCGACTATTCACAGGTGGAGCTGCGCCTCATGGCCGCCCTCTCCAGCGACCCGGGCATGATTGCCGCCTTCACCTCCGGCCGCGATATCCACGCCGAAACAGCCGCCCGCATCTACGGCATCCCCCACGAGGAAGTGACCGCCGACATGCGCCGCAAGGCCAAGACGGTGAACTTCGGCATCATCTACGGCATCTCGGCCTTCGGTCTGTCGCAGCGTCTGGATTGCCCGCGCGGCGAAGCCGCTGCCCTCATCGAGAGCTACTTCACCCAGTTCCCCGGCGTGAAGGAATGCATGGATAGGCTGGTAACCGAAGCCCGCGAACGCGGCTATGCCGAAACCCTCTGCGGGCGCCGCCGCAAGCTGCCCGACCTGAACAGCGCGAACTTCAACCTGCGCGCCGCCGCCGAGCGCACCGCCATCAACACCCCCATCCAGGGCACCGCGGCCGATATGATTAAAATCGCCATGGTGCGCGTGGCCGAACTGCTGCAAGGCAAGCGCAGCCGCCTCATCATGCAGATTCACGACGAACTACTCATCGACCTGCACGAGGACGAGCACGACCTCATTCCCCGGATAACCGAAGCCATGCGCTGCGCCCTGCCCCTGCCGCACGGCGTACCGCTGGAGGTAGAAGCCAACACCGCCCCCAACTGGCTGGACGCGCATTAACCCACCCAAGCAAGGAAAATGAATGATATCCAGCAATACCGGGCAGCGGCCGATACGATAAAGGAGGCCATCCTGCAAAGCCAATACCGGGCAGCTAAACTGATTACCGGAGAGCAGCTGTCGCTGTATTTCGGCATCGGTTGCTATATTTCCTCCTTTTCCCGAAAGGAAGCGTGGGGAACCGGTGCTATCAACCGCATCAGCGAACACCTGCGCAAGGAACTCCCGGGGTTGCGGGGATTCTCAGGCCAGAACATTCGCAACATGCGGACCTTTGCCGAGTTCTGGTTGCCGTTTCTAATTTGCTCGCCAACGGCGAGCAAATTGACAACTCATTCTATTATCAGCATTGATAAGCTTACTCCTCAAAATTGGTCGCCATCGGCGAGCAAAATAGACCGTGAAGAATTTCTGGGCATCAGTTTCTCTCATCACATGGAGATTCTGCACAAGACCCGCAACGTAGACGAAGTTATCTTCTACATCCGGCAGACATTCCGACACAAATGGGATAAATATGAGCTGAGGGACAGGTTAAGAGCTAATCTATATCAAACCCAGGGTGCAGCAGCCAACAATTTCCTGCAGACACTCCCCCCGCCCCAAGCTATTAAGGCTGTGGGCATGTTCAAGGACGAATACCTGCTGGACTACATCAACCTGGAAGAAATAGATGTGGACAAGGCTGATGATGTCGATGAACGAGTTGTCGAACAGGCCATTGTCCGCAACATCAAGAAGTTCATCATGACCTGCGGGCGGGACTTTGCCTTCATTGGCAACCAGTATCATCTGGAAGTCTACGGTGAGGAACTTTTCCCGGATTTGCTTTTCTTCAACCGCGAATTGAATTGCATGGTTGTGGTCGAGCTGAAAAAAGGTGCCTTCAAACCAGGTTACATCAGCCAGCTGCAAACCTATATGCGCGTGCTGGATGATAAGATGCGCAAACCTCATGAAAGCCCCACAGTTGGCATACTGCTCTGCAAGAGCGCTAACAAAGCATTCGTGGAATACGTGATACGCGACTATAACAGCCCCATGGGCGTAGCGACCTACAAGACCGCAGCCGATATGGACGCCAGACTCCGCAACTCGCTCCCCGATATGGAGGAGATGAGAAAGCTGCTTGAATCTTCAGAAGACTAACACCCCGCCATGGCAGGTCGAGGTCCGACTTCGCAGCCAAGATAAAGATATGCGAGGGAGAAGCGGACGAAACGCTGTATTGGCTTGAACTTCTGGTCAATTCAGGTATCATGAAACAGAGCAGAATGCAAAATCTCATTGATGAAGCCAACGAACTGGTTGCCATTTTCACAGCCTCCGCGAAAACAGCGAAGGATAAATCCTAACCACTTCCCCGAGCCGCAGGCTCGCTGACTTTCCAATCAAAAATCAAAAATCAAAAATTCAACATCCAAAATCACATGACCACACTTGTAGGACTTGGTTACGATATTCACCGCTTCTCCGAGACAGAGCGTCCGCTCTGGCTGGGCGGTGTACAGGTGCACCCCACCAAGGGGCTTGCCGGCCACAGCGATGCCGATGTACTCTGCCACGCCCTGGCAGATGCCATTCTGGGCGCTATCGGTGAGCCGGACATCGGCTACTGGTTCCCCCCGGGCGATGACAGCTGCAAGAACATCTGCTCCCTCCGCATTGTGGAGAAAGCCGTTGAGCTGCTGCAAGCCCAGGGTGGCCGCGTGGTGAACGTGGACTGCGCCCTCATCGCCGAAGCGCCGAAAATCATGCCCTTTGTGCAGCAGATGAAGGAGACCCTGGCTCCCATTCTCGGCGTAGCAACCCGCCGCGTGGGCGTGAAGGCCACCACCAACGAGAAGCTGGGCGCACTGGGTCGCCGCGAAGGCATGGCCGCCTTCGCCACCGTAGCAGTACAAGTACCTGACGAAGACTGATTATGAACTCCGAAATTGATTTACTGGCCTTTATTGCAGTAGAAAACCTGCGTGGTGCCGGCCTCACCGTCACCACGGCAGAGAGCTGCACCGGCGGCATGATTGCCACCGCCCTCACCGAGGTGCCGGGTGCCTCCCAGGTATTCCGCTACGGCTGGGTGACCTACTGCAACGAGGCCAAGGAACGCCTGCTCAATGTGCCCACCGAGCTCATCGACGAGCACAGCGTGGTGAGCGAGCCCGTGGTGGCCGCCATGGCC
>JAFYWX010000020.1 GCA_017546445.1 Akkermansia sp.
ACTACCTACTACCACGCCCCGCAGGATGGCGAGGAGCCGGTGACGGATAGTCTCACCCCCGCCCGCAGTTACGCGTACAACCATCTCGGCCAGCTCACGCAGGTGACGGATGCCGCCGGAACTCGCACTATCAGCTACAACCAGTATGGCGAGCAGGATAGCGATTCCCTCGTGGTGGATGGCGATACCCACCTCATCACCGAAACACGTGATGCGCAGGGTCGCTCCACGGGCTATGTGTACAGCAAGAACGGCGCCACCCAGCAGACCGTGACCACCGGCTACGGTGAAGATGGCCGCATCAATAGTGCCGGCTTCCTGCACGGTGGCGCTGAAAAGCAGTTCAGCTACGAATACCTGACCGGCACGCACCTGCTGCAGAAGCTCACCAAACCGAATGGCATGAGCCTGACGCAGAGCTATGAGCCGCAGCGTGACCTGCTCACCGGCATGGCCTACAACCGCGGCAGCACCCTCGTGACACAGCGCACCTACACCTACGATTCGCTCGGCCGCCCGCTTAACCGCAGCACCGCCCGCAGCGGCCAGACGGTGAATGACAGCTTCGGCTACAATAACCGCAGCGAACTCACCACCGCTACGGTGAACGGAGGCGCCTATGCCTACGATTACGACAACATCGGCAACCGGAAGACGGCTCAGGAAGCAACGGAAGAGGTGACCGGCTACACGGCCAATGAGCTCAACCAGTACACCACCCTTTCGGTGGATGGTGCTATCGACTTCCAGCCGGAGTATGATGCAGACGGTAACCAGACGCGCGTGAAGACGAGCACCGGTATCTGGGCTGTGAGCTACGATACCGAAAACCGCCCCACGGATTTCACCAGCATGGCAGCAGATAATACCATCACCACCGTGCATTGTGAGTACGACCACATGGGCCGCCGCGCTATCAAGCGGGTCATGGTGAATGGCAATGTGACGCTTCACCAGCGCTACATCTACCGCGGCTATCTGCAGATTGCCTGCATCGATCTCACCCGCAGCCACCACCCCGTGCTCTGGTACATCACCTGGGACCCGACCCAGTCTATCGCCACCCGCCCGCTGGCTATCCAGAAAGACGGCACCTGGTACACCTACGGCTGGGATCTCACCAAGAATATCTGCGAGGTATACCGCAACAACGGCACCCTTGGCACCAGCTATACCTACTCGCCTTACGGACAGGTATCAGCAGAAGGAGCCACCGAGCAACCCATCCAGTGGTCCAGCGAGTTCAACGACACAGAACTCGGCCTGATCTACTACAACTACCGCCACTACAACCCGGTGGATGGGAGATGGACGGGGCGGGATTGCTTGAATATTCCGACTATCCCTGCATATATTTATTATAATCCCTTATTTACGCTAGATTATGTCGGTAATTTGACTATGAGTGCAAGGAGTTACGGTGCTTCTATCGAACGCAGGCAGCTATACGATATAGAATGGGATATGGCGTTAGACTCCCCTGCAAAAAATAGATTATATATTGTGCAAAAAATCATAAAAGACATAAGCGTGATTTGGTGTTATTCAACTCATGATTCTATGAAGTCATCTCGTGAGCGATATTGGGAGGCATGGCTGGTGTATAAAAAAGAAATTAAACCAAGGGTCCCTAAAGGTCAGGTGATTGATAGGTGGTATCAAGATATGCCCAAGATAAAAAACACAAAAGGGGAAGTTGTTATGACTTCTGAAGCTAAAGTGTTTCCTCGTTCTGTAACGGGCGATTTGGGGGATCAAATGAAGAATACTGGTAATTATCCTGGAGCAGATTCTCGTCTGTCCGAATGGAAACCGGCCGAGTATAATGAAATGAGCGGTGGCATATCTTCAACTAACAACCAGCCACGCTGGTGGAATTCGCCCTCACTGGAAAAGACAACAAAACAGAAAGTGGAAATTACATGGGACTATTGCGAATGTAAATACGACTATGAAATGAAAATAAATGGCGAAGTCGTGATACATAACCTTATATCATAACCTAGAAAAATGAAATTATTGATGCTTGCTACTCTATTTTTTTCATCCGTTGTACATGCCGGTGTCTATTTGGATTTACATGCGGATTCGTATGAAGTGCTTTTAAATTCTGTAAATTGTAATGTTCAGGAGAAGAAGTATTGGGGGATACGATATGAACAGCTTGTTTTAAAAGATAAGTTATTACACTTGCTGAAAGAATATGATACATCTGCAAAAAATAAGATAGAAGAAATAGAAAGAGTGGTGTATGAAATCGATCAAAAAGATGTTTATTTGGATAAATTATCAGATGAAATCATTGATAGAAATCCAGATTTTTTGTATTTATTAATGAGTTTTTCATACAGAGAAGATTATGATTTTGAAAATATCCTATTCAAAATAAAAGGGTGGAATCAAATATCAGGGAAACTATATTACAGAATTATTAGATACACTACAATAAACACAATATACGAGATATAATCATTCACCAGTTTCCCAAAAACGGTTGAATTATCAGCACGCTTTTTCAGGACGCCCCTCATCAGCTCGATAAAGAGAATCCGGAGTCGTTCCTGTGATGGAGATTGAATAGTTTTTTTGCTTTAAACTCGAAGGACTTCCTGTCGTTTCAGTTTCTGAGCGTATTTAACCCAGGGATGCATGGTTGCGGCCATGCATCCCTGCAGTGTTGCAAGTTTTTAGAAATCGAGAGTAAATCTGTTTTTGTTAGCGAACGCGGCTTGACTTCTGTGCAGTGGACGGAGTATAGTGAGCATACGAAACGAGTGCAATACAGTACAGTGCCCACCAGCTCCATCACCTCAGAAGTGGTGATGGTGGATGGTTTTGCGCTCTCGCAGAAGGATACGGCAGGGGTTGCCACCACTTTCACCCGCAGCTACACGGTGAATGGTATGGTGCTCACACAGACCGATGGACGCGGCAATAATGGCGAGTGCGACCACATGGGCCGCCGAGCTATCAAGCGGGTCATGGTGAATGGCAATGTGACGCTTCATCAGCGCTACATCTACCGCGGCTATCTGCAGATTGCCTGCATCGATCTCACCCGCAGCCACCACCCCGCGCTCTGGTACATCACCTGGGACCCCACGCAGCAAAATGCCACCCGCCCGCTGGCGCTCCAGAAGGACGGCACCTGGTATACCTACGGCTGGGATTTGACCAAGAACATCTGTGAGGTATACAGCTCCTCCGGCTACATCCGCAGCAGTTATACCTATTCCCCCTACGGGCAGGTATCAGCTAGTGGTGCTATCGAGCAGCCCATCCAGTGGTTCAGCGAGTTCAATGATATCGAACTCGGCCTTGTCTACTACAACTACCGCCACTACAACCCGGTGGATGGGAGATGGACGGGGAGGGATAGAATAAAAGTTCATAATGAATATATATATGTTGATAATATATCTTTAAATTCTACAGATATCCTGGGAGAACAAAGAATATCGCAACTTATGAAGACGTGTACTCGTATTTCAGAAGAACGAAAGACAGCTATTCGGAATAGTAAACACTTCAGAGGATGTGATATCAATATTGCATGTGAGTATACACGTAATGCAGTTTCATACGCTAACGTAAGCGGATATAATATCACTTTATATATTCCAAGATGCATGAGTGATGGGGAGATTGGGTTGCTAAATACTTTAAATCATGAACTTATTCATCTTTATGACAATTGTAAATTAGGGGGGATACGCGATTGCCGATCGTTCTGGTATGGAGAAATCAGAGCTAGTTACTTTGGTCAGTGTGCACAAATTGTGGCAGAATCGAAGAGGAAAGCGTGTGCAATCCGAGGTGCTAAGCGAAGTGTTAGCTATATCGTAAAGAAGAAACTGAAAGACAAAGCAAAAGATGCCGCATTCTGGCAACCATGTTACCCTAATGATAAGGTTGCTGACAAGTTTGCGGAAAATGCCTATATTCAAATGAAGCGACTCCCGAATAATCCGTTCGCGACACTATGACTATTGTTAAGTATATATATTTAAACAGTAGATACTAAGGACAACTATGGCACATCTCATATCTATGAGGTGTGCCGTAATATAAATTGTGAAATCAGAGTTATTATAAAAAATACCATCGACTCTTTTCTGTTATTACAAAAATTATAAACCAATAACCAAATACGAATGAGAATTATAATTAAAACAACATTGATTTTATGGCTTGCCTGTCTGTGTTCCTGTGGTTCTCAAAATGTGCAGGTGTTTGATTTTTTCTCAAATGTTGAGCCGACACGCCTTTCTAGTACAGAATTAGCAGCTGTTCAAAATCTGTTGAAGAAAATGGAAAATGAAGGTGAACCTGAGCCAGAGCATCAGCATGTATGCAATTTTGATTCAAGTCAGGAGAGTCGTTCAATCTGCTATATGCCATACATGAGTATCGTTATAAATGGCGAAGGGTGGGATTTATATAAATCGGCAATATCAGGAGTTGTGATGTTTCATAAAGGATGGGAACCTCTTGTAGTAAATAATGTTTTGTGTAATGAAATGCGGCGGATTTTGAAATTGCCCGTTTGCCTCGATGATAACGATATCATAAATGAAGACAAATAACTGCACAGGTCAGCACCAGCGCTGCATCTACCGAGGTTACCTGCAGATAGTCTGTATCGACCTCACCCGCACCACCCATCCGGCTCTGTGGTACATCACCAGGGAAAGCCCCCAAGAGCTCGGAGGGGGATTGGACAAACCGCGCAGCGAGTTTGCCCCGCAGGGGCGAGCAGGCAATGGGGTGCCTGCGAGTCAACCGACCCAGCCCGTCGCCACCCGTCCGCTGGCCATCCAGAAGGACGGCACCTGGTACACCTGTGGCTGGGATCTCACCAAGAATATCTGCGAGGTCTATCGCAACAACGGCACCCTTGGCACCAGCTATACCTACTCGCCTTACGGACAGGTGTCCTCAACAGGAGATGTGGAGCAGCCTATCCAGTGGTCCAGCGAGTTCAATGATATCGAACTCGGCCTTGTCTACTACAACTACCGCCACTACAACCCGGTGGATGGCCGTTGGATTGGGCGTGATAAAGTCGATGTAACCAACAACTTGTTGGATTATACATTGAATGCTCCTGTGAAGGCGTATGATGAATTGGGACTTAGTATTACACAAGTCTTTTCTCAATTGTTTACACAAAACCAACCAGACTGCTGTGAAAAATGTAATAAGTACTTGGAAGAAAAAAAAGAAAATATATGCGTCTGAAATTGCTCAGATTTCAAAAAAAGGTTGTGAACTTGAATTCGTCTGCAAAAACTTTTATTCCAATTCGAGCGGAGGAACTAGAAGAACGGATTTTCGTTTGAATCCATTTAGTAGAATCTCTATAAAAATAAGTATAAACTGCAAATTTGGTAATACGCAAGATTTGAATTCACCAGAGGATACATTTGGCCATGAACTGATGCATGCTATCGACCATTGTGATGGAAAGCTCGATGGAAGCTGTGAGTCTAATATCTGTTCAGAAATCAGAGCATACTCCGTAGGCGGATGTAAAAATATGATAGGAGATGAATTGATTAGTTGTTTAAAGCGCCGAGTACCTGCTTCAGCTGATAAAATGTGTTGGTTTCTTAATAAGGAAGATATAGCAAAAAAAGTACCGTCCATGCTCAACCATTGCTTGAAATAAATACAATGAAAGCAATTCATTACATAATGGGAATTATTACAGCTCTGGCGTCCGTGTCATGTGTGCAGCATATATATTATGTTCGAGGTTTGCTTTCCGGGGAAGCCATGTGTGTGCTGGATGGGGAGAATAGAGTTGTGCAAACAATCTACGAACCAAAGCTCAGAATGAAATTTCTGGATGCGTACTGCGCCTCTGCCAAAACGGGCTACCTGTGTCAGATGCAGATTAATCCAAATTTTGAAAGCTATTCTGCGTATACGCTCGCACTTGTTGACGCGGAGGGGAAAACCATTTATTCTCTTTTGATTAGCAAGGATTTGACGATTGATTTCTACGAATCCGCTATCTGGGCCCCATGCGACATAGATGGTGATTGTTGTTATATAGGTCATTTCCTTGATTCTAATGTAAAAGAGAGGATTCGCTGTTCTTCATTTGATGACAAATAGGCAATGTTTGCATTGCGCCGTTCTTTAATTGTCAAGTAATGAACATCAGTAGAGCCATTGCAATCAAAACATCCAACAAACTATGATTGAAACCAGATACGTTGAGGTTTGTTGCAGGCTGGAGGCTACAGCATTTCCTTCACTCTGCGCTATAATGCCGCCGCCCAGCTGCTCACCAGCGTGCAGAAGCAGCTCATTTCGCAGCTTTCGCCCTAAACTGGCGCTCAAACGAGAGTAAATCCGTTTTTGTCAGCGAACGTGGCTTGACTTCTGTGCAGTGGACGGAGTATAGTGAACATACGAAACGAGTGCAATACAGTACGGTACCCACCAGTTCCATCACTGCCGAGACGGTGATGGTAGATGGCTTCGCGCTCTCGCAGAAGGACACGGCTGGTGTTGTGACCACCTTCACCCGCAGCCACCACCCCGCACTCTGGTATATTACCTGGGACCCCACGCAGAATACCGCCACCCGCCCGCTGGCACTCCAGAAGGACGGCACCTGGTATACCTACGGCTGGGATCTCACCAAGAACATCTGCGAGGTATACCGCACCAACGGCACCCTTGGCACCTGCTATACCTATACCCCCTATGGCTTGCCAAGCCAAAGCACCAACGGTGCGGCGGCTGGCGGTGTCGAACAGCCCATCCAGTGGTCCAGCGAGTACAACGACACCGAACTCGGCCTCACCTACTACAACTACCGCCACTACAATCCGGCGGAAGGAAGGTGGATTAGAAGGGATAAGGAAATACAAGAAGAAAATAATCTATATTGTTATGTTTTAAATTTTCCAGCCTTACATATTGATTTAAAAGGCAATATAACCATGTGTAAGGCATGTGCGATCAAATTACCTAAGCCAACGGAGCCAATTTTTTTATATTTATATGAAAATAAGGGTGGCGGGACCTCTATTAGTTACGTTACGCAGGATGATATTAACTTATTTTATACTTCTGCTTTTAAATTGCATAACAAACGTAGGAATAAAAAAACGCTGTTATCAGGTTCGTATTAAACAAGACAGCGCTGCTACAGAAGGGGATTTGAATCGATTTGGATGCGATATTATATTTATAATAGGTCATGGACAGAAGATTGATGGCCATGATTATGTAAAGTTAAAAGATGGTAATATATGCATTTCTAATTATAACAAAAATGGAATACGTTGCGAAGGGATAGGATGTTATATTAGTGGCGAGAAAGGCACTATACCTCATACTTATGCCCTAAGAAAACTGGCAAAGAAAATTCAGAATTTGTATAATAGTCCGGATTGTCCAGGGAAGACTGTTTGTGTTTTTTCTGGTCCGGTGAATGTATGATATAAAAATGTTATGTGCATTGAGTTTGTTTATTTATTGAAAATATGTTAAAATATATGAAAACGATAGTGTTTTTGTGGAGTGCTCTTATGGCATTGCCTTCCTTCGCTGCCTGCATGGAAGCTGCTCGCATACATGTTGATTGCATGGAACACTGGAAGGAGACTAAGGAAAAGGTGCAGGATGCATTTGGTAACCATGGGCGCGTTTTATTGGAATACAATAAGGATGAGATTGATATAAATCCCAATGGGTATGAAAATGAACTGGACTTTGTTGTTGCAGGAACAGCAACGCAAAAAACATCAGACAAAACCGAGCTTAGAAAGTTAAAACTCAGACCAACATATGCGGTATATCACAGGGTTTATATCAAAAGAGAAAACATAAAGGATTCCATTATGAGAATAAAGGGGATATGCCGAGACTCAAAAGTGAAAGTTGAGGGCGTCGTCTTAATGGTATATATCAGTGATGCAGTAAAAACGCATGTTTTATGTGATGTATTAAGGTACTACAAGAAGGAACTCTATCCTATTGATGTAATCGGAATATTAATCTCATCAAATCATACGTAATCGATAGACAGAGTAGAATTTTTGCTCATGCAGCGCACGGTTCATGCTTAAGGTTAACAGCGGTTTTCATTCTTGTTCGAAGAGCCAGAAATGATATATAAAACCACCTGTACCTAGAGACAAGGAGGTAGGTACATTTAAAATTTATAACTTTGCTTTTCGCAATTGCCAATGGTGGGTAACATTTAGATATAACATAGGTATGGATTATAATCAACCGTGCTGTAACCCTGATGGAATGCGTTATGAAAAATCATAAAAAAAGTAAATTAGTTGTTCTATTCGTTGTGACATATCTATCATTGATGACCGGGGAAGCTTTGAGTGGTACAGAATTAATGTCCAATAAATATGTTAATATGACATTAAGCATAGTCATACCATTGATATGCTTGTTACTGTACATACATGAAAGATGCAAGGGCAATTGGCTTAAGATTATATATACCGTGCTGATATTGCTAATTATTCCATTTATCTTATATTGCATAATTCTTCTACACGCGCTGGCATAATTAAGAGCAGTCCAACAAACGGACTTTGGCGGTGTCATTATGCGCACGAAGTGCGCGGAAATTTGAGCCCGTCAGGGCGGCAGCTGATAGCGCGGGGTGGAGCGACGAAGTCGCGGAACCCCGGATAAAGTGAAAATAATATCAGAGCCCCCGGAGTGGGGCGGCAGAAAACGAAGCTCCAATATGTTGCGTTGCTTTTCCGTCTCTGGGTTGACACCCTTCCGTCTCCGCTGAAGCTTGGGGCTTCGCGTCTGCGCTGCTTCCGTCATCGACCTGATGTCTGCGCAAAGACATTCAGTCACGATTACATTGCCCGCTTAAAGGCGGGCAGTGAAATCAGTGTGCATAAGCAGCTCATTTCGCAGCTTTCGCTCGCAATCGAGAGTAAATCTGTGTTTATCAGCGAACGCGGCTTGACTTCCACCCAGTGGACGGAGTATAGTGAACATACGAAACGAGTGCAATACAGTACGGTGCCACCAGCACCATCACAGCCAAGGCCGTGACGGTGGATGGCATGGTGCTCACGCAGACAGATGGCCGCGGCAATAATGGCGAGTGCGACCACATGGGCCGCCGAGCAATCAAGCGGGTCATGGTGAATGGCAATGTGACCCTTCATCAGCGCTACATCTACCGCGGCTACCTGCAGATTGCCTGCATCGACCTCACTCGAGGCCACCATCCGCTTGGTAAAAAATGAAAAGAAAATTCATATTTTGCGTATCGTTGCTTTTAATGTGCACGTGTTTACACTTTCTCATTTTTGATGTAAAACATATATCAAAAGATGAGTTAGTATACATGACGTTGACGGATTCAGAAAACTTTATAACCTACTGTGGAAGTTGTGATTTGTTTGATTATTACACATGCTTTCTGTTTAGATACAAGACAAATTCGTCTGAATGTACAATAAATCCTCGTAACAAATTTAAGTTTGATAATTTTAAGACTAAAAAGAAAGTTGTGTTCAATCCTGATTTTTATTATTTTACAATAGAATAGTGATGAAGAGATTCATGGTATCAAGAATCTCGGAAGATATAAAAAAGTTTCGCTTTGATGTGCTTAAACGTGCCACTCGATACGTAATGAATGAATTAGGAAGCGAAACAAGGTATGATGGTATAAGCGGAGATAATTAGCATATTTTGTTTAGGGATATTAAAAGTGGTAAGGAAATTAGCTATGAATGGATTGAAGGTGATAGTATTTCTGTGGTGTGCTCTTATGGTGTTGCCTTCCTGCGGCGAGGGCAAGGAAGCAGCCCGCATACATGTTGATTGTGTGGAATCGTGGAAGACTACCAGGAAAAAGGTAATAGCTGCATTTGCTGATTCTGGCCGGGTTATGTTGAAATACCGTGGGGATGAGATAGATATAAATCCCAACGGGTATGAGAATGAGCTGGATTTTGTTGTTGCTGGTAAGGAAACGCCGCAAGAGCGTATCAGGAATCCAGAAAAGACGGAGCTGAGAAAGTTAAAGCGCAGGCCTGGATATGCGATATATCAGCGGGTTGATGCAGGAAGGGAGAATATAGAGGATTCCATCTTGCATATTAAGAAGATATGCCGGGACTCAAAGGTGGAAGTGGAGGGTGTTGTCCTGATGGTGCATATTGATGAGGCGGTGAAAACTCATGTTTTATGTGATATGCTGCAGCGCTACGAGAAAGGACTTGCGCCTGTAAAACGGGTTGGCGTATTAATCGAGGCGAATGAGGAGTAAACGAATGACGGGGGTGGAATGGTGCTTTTGCTTACGGTGTGCTCGCTTCCCGGGTACGCGCGCACGTGATATTATTGGTGATGCTCTAATAAAACCTTGACGTGGCGGTGGGGTGAGTATAGGATTGCACACATGTATAAGCCCACATTGCACTGGAGTGCTACGCTTACAGCGTTAGCGATGACGATGACTGCTCCGGCTTTTGGTCAGGATTCCACGGGAGACCCCTTCCTGGATGCCATGATGCAGGATCAGCAGTCTGCCCCGCAGGAGACCCGGACTACGACGGCAGGTCCGCAGAATGACCCGTTCCTGGAGGCCATGAACCGCAAGCAGAAGAAGGCTGGTACACCAGCCCCGGTGAAGGCCACACCTGCGCCGGTGGAGACAAAGCTTGTTTCTGCTGCTTCGGATACCAAGCTGCTGGATGAGGCTGATGTGGTGCGTGAGCTGGGGCCGGATACCGGTTTGTTCCAGAATGATACTTCTTTTGATGGCAAGCTTGTGGCCGGTGTGGAGTTCCGCTACACGGGCGATAAGGTGCTGCCGGACCGCCGACTGATGGATGTGGTGCAGACCCGCGCAGGTGGAGAGTATTCTTCTGTGCGCGTAAATGCCGACCTGGAGCGCCTGATTGAGCGCAGTCTGGTGGATCCGGATGCCTCCGTGGCAGTGCAGCCGAGCGGTAAAGCCGTGAAGGTGATTTTCAATGTGCGCGCTAGCAGCGTGCTGGCCGGTGTGGGCTTTACCGGCAATGTGGAGTTTGATGAGGATGACCTGCGCGAGACTACCAAGCTGCAGCCTGGTACGGTGCTGAGCGATGCTACGCTGGCCACTGCCCGTGCCAATATCATCAAGGCTTATCAGGAAGCCGGCTACCCGGATACCCAGGTGAGTTGGCGTGCGGAGGCGACAGCCAGCGGTTCCTACAAGGACGTGGTGTTCGATATCAAGGAAGGCCGGGAGGTCAGCATGAATACCATCGCCTTCGAGGGTAACACTGCTTTTGACGATGAGCAGCTGCGCCAGCTCATGCAGACCAAGGAGCGCGGCCTTTTCACCTGGATTACCAAGTCCGGCCGCATTGACCGCGAACAGGTGGAGGATGACCTGGAGGCTGTGGTGAAGCACTACAAGAATTACGGTTACCTGCGCGCCCGCCTGGCCAATGTGGAGTACACCACCAGCGCGAACGAGGAAGGCCGCCAGAAGCTGCACCTGAAGGTGACGGTGGATGAGGGCCCCCGCTACAAGGTGCGTAAGGTGAGCTTTGGCCCGCTGACTGCCTACACCCAGGAGGAACTGGAGCCGGGCATGAGCATGCTGGATGGCGATATCTACTCCCTGCAGAAGGTTTCTGACGACGTGACCATGATTCGTCGTTACTACGGCGCCAAGGGTTATGCCGACGCCGATGTGCGCCCTGACATTAACGAGGCCGGTGTGGCAGAGGACGGCACCCGCCTGATTGATATCCGCTACGACGTGACGGAGGGTGACCGCTACAAGGTGGGCCGCATCAATGTGCGCGGCAATACCAAGACCCGCCAGCATGTGATTCTGCGCGAACTTCCCCTCAAGCCGGGTGAAAACCTGAACTCTGTGGACCTGGAGACGGCCAAGAAGCGCCTGGATAACCTGAACTACTTTGACCAGGTAGAGGTTTCCCAGGGGCTTTCCACCACGGAAGGCTACCGCGATATCAACGTGAATGTGCACGAGAAGATGACCGGCAGCCTCACACTGGGTGTGGCTTTCTCCACCGTGGAGAACGTGTATCTCTACACTACCATCACGCAGTCGAACTTTGATATCCGCGGCTTTGTGAATGGCGGTACCTTTGTGGGTGGTGGCCAGCGTCTTACTGTGAGCGGTAAGCTGGGTACGGAATACAGCAACGCTTCCGTATATCTGCTGGAACCCTGGTTCCTGGACCGCAAGCTGGCCCTGGGGCAGGAGTTGTACTACTCCAAGTCCACCTACCTGAGCGATTACTACCAGCAGATTAATTACGGTTACTCCGTCTCCCTGCGCAAGGCTGTTTCAGACCTTACTGCGGTTAAATTTGAGTACCGCCTGGAGCAGTACGGCATCGAGGCTCAGGGTAATGCCCCGCAGTTCTTCCAGGAGCAGGATGGCGACTACACGCGCAGCCACTTCCGCCTGAGCTGTGAGTACGATGCCCGCGACTCCATGGTGACTCCCCGCAGCGGCGGGCATCTGGAGGGTCATGTGGGCTACAGCGGCCCCGGCAGCACCACGGAAACATACACCGTGGGCCTGAGCGGTTCGTACTACTACAATTCCTTCTGGGATTCCATCTTCAGCGTCAACTTTGGTCTTGAGACCATTGATACGGTGAAGAGCGGCGATGAAGTGCCGATTTTCGAGCGCTGCTACCTGGGTGGCCCGGCCAACCTGCGAGGTTTCCGTTTCCGCGATGTAGGCATGGTTGATGAGAAGCTTGCCGGTGATGAAACCATGGGTGGTAACACCTCTGCCTTTGTGCAGCTGGAAATGACCCTGCCCATTGTGGAATCTGTGCGTTTCGCTATGTTCGTGGATGCCGGTTTTGTGCATAAGAACAGCTTTGACTTCAAGCCCACGGACTGGGCTGCTGACTATGGTGTGGGTCTGCGCATCAACCTGCCCATGGGCCCGCTCGCCGTGGACTATGCTATTCCCTTCAAGTCGGCAAACTGCGCGGATGACGATGCCCAGTTCCAGTTCTATGTGGACTACAAGTATTGATTCCGCCACAGCAGCAGATTGCTGAATAGCAAGCACCCCTGGCCAGGAAATCCGGCCAGGGGTGCTTTGTGCTTGGAGAAAGGCTCTGCTTTTAATCCTCTGTGGTGTATTGGCCTTCTGCGCGGCTCTGGCGGGTATCCGCATCCTCGCGCATCTTGGTGGCCTTGCGCGTGTTGCCGGCTTTCTCCCAGGCGGTGGCAATCTGGCGCTGGATTTCGCATTCCTTCTTCAGCTTGAAAAGGTCTCCACCGCTGCTGCGCACGTGCTTCTCAAAGAGTTTTTCGGCATCTTTTGCCAGGGTGCTCCAGGCGCGGGCGGGGGCGTCATCCCCCAGGTGGCCCATGTACTGGCTGAGCAGCTGGCCGAAGATATCACCACGCTTGGTGTAATTCTTGAGCTGCTTGCGGTACAGCCCGGCCAGGCCGGTCAGGTTCCCGCTTTCGGCAAAGACCTCTGCCTGGCGGTTCACGGCGTTGAGCACCAGGTCTGCGCGGTCATCACCGCCGCGGCGGTTCAGTTGCGACATGGAGCGGCGCAGGGCCATCTGCTTGCTGGCGGCGTTCTTGCCGTCCAGCAGGTACTTGTCCTCCACCTCGGCTGCGAGGTCCATGAGCTCAGAGTTTTTCTTGCTCAGCTGGTTGAGGTCGGATGTAATCTTGCGCCACACCTTATCGGGCGGGAGATTGTCCTTATCCTGGCCCAGTACCTTGATATAGTGCGCCCACGCGGCGGTGACCGTGGGGAAACTGGTGGTGACAAAGCGGGAGCAGCTCTGGGCGTCTTTGCTGCTGCCGACGCGGGACAGGTAATCAGACAGAATCATGGCATCTGCAGCGGGCACCAGCTTGGCATCGGTTGTCTTGGCGTCCTTGCTCAGCAGGGCAGATTCATGCTGGCTGCGGCCGGAGCAGGGGTTGGTGAAGCGCCCGCTGTTGTATCCGTAGGAATTGGTCTGCACCCATTTGACGGTATCGACCAGGTTGACCATCCAGGCGTGCGGGCCGCGGTCGCCATCGCCCACAATGTACACCGCCGGTACGCCGCGGCATTTGCCGGTGTTGCAGGAGAAATACCCCTGGTCGCGGCAGACACCGCCTTCCTTGCGAATCTCCTCAAAGGTGTAGAGCTCGTACAAATCCTTGCTGGTGGCAGCGCGTTCCATAACGTATTTGATGGAGCTGTAGGCCTCTGACCAGTTTGCCTGGTTGTAGTTCACGTTTTCGGCTGCCCAGTCGAACTCAGAGCGGGGCAGGCGCACATCCACCACGTGCAGCAGCTGGGATACGCTCAGCTTCTTGATATCGGTGACCAGCTTGCGCTTCTTATCCATTTCGCGCATGTAGGCGCATACCTCGGGCACGGTGAGGCGGGGTGTCTCGCCGCGGTGGCCGCCGCGAGATTCTGCCACCTGCGGGTTGATGAGCGCGCCCGCAATGGCCAGGTTCAGGTACTTCTGGCGGTCCTTGGGTTCGGTATCGCACCAGATGTTGTAGAACTGCTGAATGGAGTGGGCGGCGTTTTCGTCGCGCCCCTCCTGGGTGAGGTAGTTCTGCATGAACTGGTGCAGCGGCTGGCTCTTGTCGCGCAGGGCCCAGCGGAGGAAGTCTGTGCCGCTGCTGTCGTTCTCAGCCCCATCTGCAGAGGCGAGCTCGGCCAGGTCCTTGGCGCCGGCCATGCGGATGAGCAGGCACAGATCCACCGCCTGCATCAGGTTGCGGTTGTTCTTGTAGTGTGCGTAGTTCAGGCGTCCGTTGCCGGTGTAGGCCGCCATGCTTTCCTTGATTTTGGGCATGAATGCCTTTTCAAAGGCGGCGAAATCCTTGCGCTCCAGCAGCGTGTCTACCAGGGCATCAAACTCGCGCCTGGCCTTGGCATCCAGGGCGCTGGCGCCATGCAGGGGCAGGGGGGTATCATAGGCCGAAGTGTCCTCCTGCGGGGCGGGGTCGTCTTTCTTATCAGGTTCCGGGGTGGGTGCTGGCTCCTTATCGTCGGTTTCCTTCTTGCCGGCGTTGCGGAGCCGTTCAGCCTCCTCCTTTGCCTTGCGGCGGGCTTCCTCCTCGGCGGCCAGGCGTTCTCGCTCGGCTTTTTCTGCGGCGAGGCGCTCCTGTTCTGCCTTTTCGGCGGCCAGTCTGGCCTTTTCCTCAGCGGCTTTGCGTTTTTCAGCGGCTATTCTGGCGAGGCGGGCGGCCTCCTGTGCCTTGCGTTCCTGTTCCTGCTTCTGCCAGGTATCGTAGCCATAATAACCACCGCCACCCAGGGCAATGAGAATTAACGCGACCACCCACCCGGCGCTACCGCTGCCGGATTTTCTGGTTTTGCTGGCGGGAATGTTCTTTGCTGCTTTGCGAACCTGTTTAGCCATGAATGATATCGTACTATGTAAGGTTGAAATGTAAAGCTAAAAGTAGGCGCCGGATGGCCGGAACGCTCGCTAAGCTGTCAGATAGCACATGAGTCCCAAAGAATGCTGCGCCAAATGGGAGTTTGGCGAGCAGTTGTTTTTATCGGAGCAAGGGACTTTAGTCCCTCATCGCTTGAGTTTTCGGGACTGAAGTCCCGTGCTCCGAAAGATTTGAGCCCCCGCCAAATCGCCATCTATACGCATAAAGAGGGGGGTAGGCTGCAAAACGGTGTTGATAATGCAGTCAATTGTGAAATCTTTGGGCTACATGTGGTCAGATAGCGTGCGCATGCGAACATTATGCTGGAAAATGGTGGTTGTATGCGGTATAGTAACCCCCATGAGCGATTTGCAATGGAACAGCGTTACTCTGGAAGAGGATGAAAAGCCGCGTGTGCAGCTGGAAGAGCTGCAGGAGATGGTCGCTGACCTGGACCCTGATGATTATGATGAGCCGGTTCAGGCATTTCTGGATGCCATCATGAGCGGAGAGCCTCTGGAGGAGCTGCGCCCGGCGGCAACCATGCTGCTGCAGGATGAGGTGGACCTGGCGCCGAATCTGGCTGCCATGGGGGTGGAGCCTGATACCGCGCTGATTTCGCTGCTGCTGGCTGCCGGGGCCGATGTGAATGCCCGGAATGCCTATGGCCAGCCGCCGCTGCATCTGGCTGCTTACTACGGGTATGAGGGGATTGTGGAGCAGCTGCTGGCTGCCGGAGCAGACCTGCGTACCCGCAACCAGGCTGGTCGTTTTGCGGCGGAGGTGGCTGCTACTCCCGCGCTTGCTGCCCGGCTGGAGCCGCCGTATCATCCGGATGACGATGCCCCCCTGCCGCCGGAGATTGAAGATGCTGATTATGACCCCGAGGCTGAGTCTGGCTGCCACTGCTGCGGCGGGGATGATTGCCACTGCGGGGAAGGGGAATGCAACTGCCAGCATGAGCAGGGCGAATGCTCCTGCGGCCACCACCACCATTGATGATTTCAGAATATGAGCACGAAAATAGTTACTTTCCGTTGTCCTGAGGAGCTGCTGGAGCAGGCCGATAGCATGGCCGGCCATTTCAAGCGCACTCGTAATTCGGTGCTGCTTGCGGCGGTGCGCCTTTTTGCCCGCCAGCTGCGCGAGCAGCATGGCGGCGTGATGTCTGCCCCCATGCAGGCGGATATGCTCAACCGCGAGACGATGTTCCCCAATCCTGAGAGCCGCGGCGGGCGGCCGCGCAAGCAGAAGCCTTAATTCAGCTCTGCGTTCCGCATGTCTCCCGTATCGGCGAAGGCAGTGTGGAAACTGAATGCTTTTCGCAGGTCGTGCGGGGTGTGCCCGCTGGTGGTGCGTGCCAGATACTGGCGCAGAAGCGGCCTGTATTCCGGGTGCGCGCAGTTCTCGATGATGACCTCTGCGCGCTCGCGCGGTGAGAGCCCGCGCAGGTCTGCCACGCCCTGCTCGGTGATGATGACGTGCACATCATGCTCTGTGTGGTCGGTGTGGGAGACCATGGGCACCACGGAGGAAATGGCACCGCCCTTGGCAATGGAGGGGCAGGAGAAGATGGTGTAGGCCGCGCTGCGTGCAAAATCTCCACTGCCGCCGATTCCGTTCATGATGTGCGTGCCGGCAATGTGGGTGGAGTTCACATTGCCGAAGATATCGACCTCCAGCGCGGTGTTCATGCAGATAAGGCCTATACGGCGCGCAATGGCCGGATTGTTGGAAACCTCTACCGGGCGCAGCAGAATCTTGTCGCGGTAGAAATCAAAGTTGCGGTAGATTTCCTGCAGGGTGTCATCGCACACGTGGATGCAGCAGCTGCTGGCAAACAGGCAGCGGCCTTGTTTCATGAGGTCAATCACGGTGTCCTGCAGCACCTCGGTGTGCATCTTGAAGGGCGGGATGATGGAGGATTGACCCACGCTGGCCAGCACGGCATTGGCCACATTGCCCACGCCGCTCTGCAGCGGCAGGCCCTCCGCCGGTATGCGGCCAGCCTGGTACTCCGCCTCCAGAAACTGGCGCATGTTCTCGCCGATTTTCAGGGTGATATCGGACAGGTCCTTGAACGGGGCAATGTAGTCCGGCTCATGGGTGAGCACAATGCCCACCACTTTTTCCGGGTCGATGCTCATGGTCGGGCTGCCGATACGGTCGTCCAGGTTGTTCAGCGGAATAAAGGTGCGGTGGGGCGGGTCGCTGGGGATGAAGATATCATGCAGGCAGCGCAGCTGGCGCGGGTCGTGAAAGGAGTTCAGCTCCAGGATGATGCGGTCTGCCAGCAGGGCAAAGGTGGGGGTGTTGCCCTCGCTGGTGGTCAGGGTCAGCTCGCCGTCATCTGTGATATCACAGCATTCGATGACGGCGGTGGTGGGGCGCTCCAGGTGGCCGTAGCGCATCTGCTGCGCCATGAGCGAGACGTGCAGGTCGTTGTAATGCATGCTGCCATCGTTGGCTGCTTTGCGGGTCTCAGGGCTGGATTGGTAGGGCATGTGGCGGATGAGGGCATTCTCTGCCGCAAGACAGCCTGCCACCAGGGTGCTGGTGGTGGCGCCGCTCAGCAGGGTGATGCGCCAGTCGCGCCCGGCCTCGTGTTCAGCCTTGGCGTGGGCAGCCATGGCCATCGGGATGACCTTGGGAGCCCCGGCATTGGCAAATCCACTGAATCCTACGCATTCCCCGTGGTGTATCATGGCGGCGGCTTCCTCTGCTGTCAGTACCTTGTATCGCATGGTCGTTTCTTATTGCCCACTATATTAGCAGAAATTAAATGCGAGAGTCCAGTCTGAATTTTGTATGCGAAAAATAGAATTGCTCCCAGAGGAGCGCTTGTGATATCATTCAGCATGTAGCGTCAGGTTGTATCGTTTTCTGCTGATTATGAAATATTTTCTTCTCTTTTTCTTTTTGATTTTCTTCAATATCGCACATGCAGATAACCAGATAGATAAAGGTTCGCCTGCTTGTGCGGTGGATAGGGTATCTCATGTTATATTGTATGATGGTTCGCATTCTGTCTGCATTCAGGACGATAAAATGGCATTCTATACAGGGCGGTTCTTCCTATATGAACACGTGCTCAAGCCTGTATGCCCGCCAGGTGAGATAGAGATGGAGCAGATATTGAACGCAAAATTATATTTTGATGATTCTGAGGTTATCCAATACGATGTATTAAAGGATGCTGCTGGCGGATTTTACCTCAGGAAAGGGACCTCACTTTTTGCTTTATCGTCAGCAAAATACCATATGCTGTCTCACTTGCTACATGGTTATCATGCCCCCCTTCCTGAGAGTGTAGAAATACCTTTACCAGACAGAAGTCACCCATTAATCAGGGTAACAGGGCGAGATTATCTGTACATAAAGAAAGAAGAGTTGAATGGCGAAACCTTATATTCAGCACATCTTCTATTTAATTACCTGAGGCGTGGGCTGACTTATTACGTATGCATATCCGGCAAATATAAAAATCTGCTCGAATTGCTGAATGAGGACAAGAATCTCCAGACTGTGCGTTCTGTGGCAACCTGGCAGTATCCTCCATATTACGCATATCGCAAGGAATTTACAAACTCTACGAAATTAACTGCTCAGGAGGAATCCTGTATTATAGGTTATGTTGTTTCAAATAGGCTGAACATCAACCAATCATGGTTTCTCATGGAGGCTTTTTATTCTCACATAAGAACTTCTGATAAATCGATGTAGCCCGATAAATGGCAGTTTGGCGAATGCAAATCGCCATCTCTTCCGCTCCATGGGCAAAAGAAAACCGGCTCCCCCGGTGCGGCGGTGGGGGAGCCGGTGAAGATGTGTTAAACTAATTGGTGGATTAGTTCTTTTCGGGCATCTTGCCCGTCTTGAAGTACTGCTCGATTTCCTCGAGGGTACGGCCCTTGGTTTCCGGCAGGAAGAAGGCGGCGGTAATGAAGTAGATTACCGTGAAGCCAGCCAGCCAGAAGAATACGGTGGAGTAACCGGAGGAACCTACCCAGGGCAGGAAGGTGCCGGCGATGGTGGTGGACACACCCTGGTTGATGAGCAGGGCGATGGCCATACCGTTGGCGCGGATGCGGGTGGGCATGAGCTCGGAGAGAGCCAGCCATACGCACACGCCGGGGCCGGCAGCGTAGAAGGAGATGAACACCACGAAGAAGCCGGTCACGATCCAGCCGGTGATGGCGTTGGGCTTCATGCCGATTTCAGCACGGGTGATGGTCACTTCCTTCACGGCGCCCTCGGGCAGCGGGGTGGACCAGAAGCAGATCTTGTCCATGAAGGTGGGGGCAAGGGCAGTGCTCTTGGCGATGGCAATGGCGGAACCATCGGCAGCGGCATCAGCGCGAACCTCAGCCACGTCCTGCATGCTGGACTGACCCTGCGTGTAGGTCACGATGAGCTGCATGCCGGGGGCCACGGATTCACCCTGCATGAATTCGGGGTGAGCGGCCAGAACCTCGGGGGTCATGGCGGCCTTCACGGCATCGGCTGCGGAGATGTTCAGGGAGTTATCCTGCACAGCGGCGGCAACCTGAGCAGTCACGTCAACGCGGTTGTTCTCCACGCTGAGGAACATGGCGCCCACACCGGCAAGACCCACGATGATACCGGAGGTACCCATCTTGAGGAGGAAGGTACGGCCCTTCTTGTCCACCAGGGTTACGGCCACCACGGTCATCACCATGTTGGTGATCTTGATGGCCAGGTCAGCCCAGTTGGCAACCTCGCCCTGCAGACCAGCCTGCTGGAAGATCTTCACGGAGTAGTTCAGCACGGAGTTGATACCGGTAGCCTGAGTGCAGGCCAGAACCACCACAGCCAGAACGAAGGGAATCACATACTTGCGCTGGAGGAGGGAGTCGCCCTTGGCTGCGGCGGCCATATCGGCCTTGGCTGCTTCCTCGGCAGCGTCGGCAGCAATCATTTCGTCCAGAATCTCCTTGGCAGCAGCATCACCGTTGTTGGAGGCGAGGGAGCAGAGAGCCAGCTCGCGCTGCCCACGGCGGTACAGCCAGCGGGGGGATTCCTTCAGCTTGAAGGCGCCGAAGAAAAGGATGAGACCGGGGATGGCGGAGCACCAGAAGATAACCTGCCAGGCCATCGTCTTGCTCTCGGCGGTCACGTTGGGGTCATCGGCAGCACCCACCCACATGGTGGTCACCAGACCGATGAGGGCCGCAAACACCAGACCCACGGTAAGCATGAACTGGAACATGCCGGTACCCTTGCCGCGGGAGTTGGCATCCAGACATTCAGCCAGGTACATGGGAACCACCACACCCACGAGACCGGCACTGGCACCCTGCAGGATACGACCGCCCATCAGCATCTCGAACACGCCATTGGAGAAGCAGATGACCGGAATGCTCAGCGTGAACAGCAGAGCAGACAGGATGATGACCTTCTTTCGGCCCATCCACTCAGCCAGCATGCCGGCGAACAGGGAGGAAAGAACGGAGCCGAAAAGAACGGCAGCCACCACGATGGCCAGTTCTTGCGGGGTGTAGGAAGAGGTCTTTTCGATGTACGGCAGAGCGGCGGCAATTACGCCTACGTCAATGCCATACAGAAGACCACCAAGGCCAGCCATTACCATCAGGTAAAGGGCATAGCGTTTCACGGAGCTCGGAAGCTCGACTTTGGTTGCGTCTGTACTCATAACGGGCGGTATTATATACCAGTCCCACGGCACAGTTCAATCCTAAATTCTCGAATCAGGGGCTTTTTTGGGGCAAAATTTGTGTTAGCGGGCCAGAATTCCGGGTGTGCCGCTCATGCCGGTGGGGGAAATGGGGCGTATGGCGATGCGGTCCAGTGTGTTGGCTACACGGGCAGGAAGGGTGATTCGGTTGCAGTTTCCGGGCAGTACATCCATGGTGAACCAGCGGCCTTTGCTGCCCACTTGCAGCACCCATTTGCGGGCGTTGCCCTGCCAGGTGATGGTGCAGCCGTTTCCGGTATCCTGCGCCTGTACGGAGGGGCGTGCGGGACTGGTGCTGCCGCTCCAGGGCATGGCCGGTGGCAGGGCAATGCTGCTGTAGTATTTTGCCAGTTCGTTCTTGATGCCACCGCGGTTGGTGCCCAGGGACTTCCAGCTCCAGAACAACTGGCCGCAGCTCTGCCGGGCCAGGCTGCGGGAGTAGGCAATCTGGCGTGAGATTTCGGAAGCCTTGCGGCCGGGATCTTCCTTGCTGTTGATGCGTACCGAGGCAATGCCCGGCCAGACCGGGCGTGCGGGGTTGATGCTGCTCCACCAGCGCATGAGAGCCGGGAAGCTCTGCGGGCCTTCGCAGCGCCAGTACAGCTGGGGGGAGAGGTAGTCCACCCAGCCCTGAATCAGCCATTTGCGGGCATCGCAGGCCAGGTCTTCGTATGCATTCACCCCTGCCTGCACTTCTGCCGGGAAACCGGGTTGCCAGATGCCGAAGGGACTGATGCCCACGCGCACATGAGGCTTGGCTGCTTTGACCTGGCGGTAGAGCTCCTGCACAAAGGAATCAATGGCAGCGCGGCGCTGGGCCGGGGTGCGGCCATCGGCCACTTTGTTATGGGGCGGGTAGGGGTAGAAATAGTCGTCCAGGTGCACGCCGTCAATATCATACCGGCGCACCACATCCATGATGACGCGTAGCACGTGTCCGCGAGCCTGAGTCCGGCCAGGGTTCAGAATGGTGGTGCTGCCTGCCTTGAGCAGCCAGCCCGGCTGGCTTCGGGAGATATGGCCGCGCCCCACCGGCTTGCTGCTCACTGTGGCGCGGAACGGGTTGAACCAGGCGTGAATTTCAATACCCCGGCGGTGAGCCTCTGCAATGGCATAGGCCAGCGGGTCATAGCCGGGATTCTGCCCGGGCCCGCTGAGCCAGGCGCTCCAGGGTTCCAGGTTGGATTTGTATACGGCATCTGCATTCGGGCGTACCTGCAGAATGATGGCATTCAGGCGGAGTCTGGCAGCCTGCTCGATAATCTGGAGCAGCTCCGCTTTCTGCTGGGCTGCGGGTAGGCCGGATTTGCTGGGCCAGTCCAGGTTGAAGACGGTTGCCACCCATGCTGCGCGGAATTCCCGTGCGGGTTCCGGTGCATTTTCATTTACCTGCTGCCAGGCCTGGGTCAGGCTGGTCAGCGAAAGCAGGAGAACAAGCAGAAAACGAATCACGCGCAGCATTATAAAGCACCTGCGTAGCAAGATGCAAGTGTTCAGCGAGGCATGCGTGCAGATTACTTCTGCGGCGTGTCGTCTACCGTGAATCCGCGGGCATTCATGCGCTCCAGCAGCTCCTGCTCGGTCCAGTAACTCTTTTCTTTGAGCAGGCGGGCAATGATGCGGGAATTCTGGTCCGTTCCCCTGGCGTTCATGTGGAACATGGTATCCGAGTAGAGACTGCTGTCAGGCTCGCGCCCCAGGCGTTCATCCCGCAGCACGGGGATACCCATGCGGGTGAGCTGCAGGGCATGCATGAGGCGGCGCTTGGTTTCATACTCATTCGTGTAACCGACCGGGAGCATCACAACGAAATCTGCCTGGAGATTCCGGCATGTTGCCTGCAGGCGGTTCAGCAGGGAGACGCATTCCGGCTGGATGATGATATCATCATCAATATAGGAAGATATTTCCGTACCCGGTATGACGTTTCTGTGCACCTGCATCCAGCTGTCTGGGTGCAAGGTTGATTGCTTATTGTAAATGAACGCGTAACCACGGGTGAGTTTGCGTACCAGACTCACCAGCATGTTGCTGGCATCGGAGGAGAGGATGCCGAGTATATTCCGGCAGTTCAGCGGGATGATACCGTGCCGGAATGCCTGAAGTCCGAATAATTGAATGTTGAGCTTAATGCCTGTTTCTGCGGCGAGCGCATTCTTTCCCTGTGTGCTGAGGAGCCCGAGCACCAGGGTATCTCCGGCTTGCAGATGGCTGATGGCGGCCCGGGTGTTTGCCTCCAGTCCGAAACCGGCAGCCAGGGCGGTGTTAATGGCAGAAATACCTGCTTCCATGGCCATGATGGCAGGACTCAGGCTGGTTTTTGTTTCAGAGCCGCCAGCCAGTACATAGCAGGGGGCGGCGGCGGCCCGGATTGTCTGCTCATAATGCGTACAGACGGTATCGGCCTTTTTGTAGAACTGGATTTCCGGGTGGATAAACCAGCAATATGCCTGAATCAGGATAAGGGCGGTGATAAGACCCGCTGATATGAAGAGGATGAGGCGTTTCATGGCATCAGAAGGCAAAATAGATGAACTGGTTAGGAGCGGGATTATACAGCAGCAGCATGAGCGCTACCATGATACCGCAGCTTACCGGGTGCAGCAGCAGCTGGTACGGATTGTTGTGCTTGCGCCACGATATGCCCTCTGCAGCAATGCAGAGCAGGGATAACGCCAGCATGATGGGTATGTAACTGTTTTCTACCACTCTGGTGGGCATGGAGAGGTTGGCGATAAGGCTGTTGATGTTATATGCCCCCGGAGTACAGATCCAATTCAGGTAATCCATCAGCTTATCTGAATTGGTGGTGTAGAAGAACATCCAGACAAAGACCATGAACCCGAAGGTGAGCAGCCAGCCCAGCGGAGCCCAGAGCCGCAGCCCGGCATTGTGGAATACGCGGTGTACTACCAGCGCCACACCTGCCAGACCGCCCCAGATGATGAAGTTCCACCCGGCACCGTGCCACAGACCTGAGATGAGGAACACGAGAATCATGTTGACCGCCCAGCGTTTGGTACGGCTTCCGCCCAGGGAGAAGTAGATGTAGTCCGTGAACCATTGGGTGAGCGAGGTGTGCCAGCGGCGCCAGAAATCCTTGATGTTGCAGGCGGTGTAGGGGCTCATGAAGTTCATGCGCAGGGAGATGCCCATGCAGCGGGCAATGCCGTAGGCAGTGAGGCCATAGCCACCGAAATCGAAATAGATGCGGAAGGTGAAAAGCAGGTTGTTAATCCACACAATCCAGGCATTGCCCCACGGGTAGCCCTCCCACATGGCATAGGCCAGGTTATCAGCCAGGGCCAGCTTGAAGAACAGGCCCAGAATGATGTAGGGGATACCCGTTTCCAGATTCTGCCGGGTGCAGTTCAGCTCCATTTTCTCCACCTGGGGCAGCAGGTCGGCACGGCGTTCGATGGGGCCTGCCACAATCTGCGGGAAATAGGCGCAGAAGTTCATGTAGTCCAGCCATTTGGGCATCGGTTCGTTGCGCATGAGGGTGTCAATGCAGAAGCCGATGACCTGGAAAGTGTAGAACGAAATGCCGATAGGGATGATGAGGTTCCGCAGGCTGTCCCATTCCTGCTGCAGGATAGCGCTGCCGAAGAAGTAGCTGTATTTGTAATAAATCAGCGGCAGCAGAAGCAGGGGAATGAGCATGCCCAGCAGCCAGCGGCGGGCTGTCATGCCCAGGGTGCAACCCCAGCGGCACAGGTAATAGGCCGCCAGCGTCACGGTGAGGAAGATAATCAGGGTGGTCTCATTCGCTATGCCCAGCAGAATGAGGCTGAGCCCGAGCATGAGGAGCTTGTGGAAGAGTTGCTTGGCTGCAGGCTTGTTCTTCAGCAGCCAGTCTCCCACTGCCAGAACCAGAATGGCGGGCAGCAGGCTGTACCAGAATGATGCAGTTGAAAAGTCCATGTGTTAAATTCTATACTTCTTCTGCCACATCGTCCTGCGGCAGGTTGTTGATTGCTTCGTCTATTGATCCGTCGATATCGGGTGTGTCATCGGCTTCTTCAGCTGTTTCTGTATCATCGCCCGGGTCTTCGGCCAGTTCGGCGTGCACGGTGCACATGGGGCGTTGTTTGGTGAAATCGGCCATGGTTTCAATGTAGGCCTTGCCCTCATACTCACAACCGGCGTGGGCCAGCATGCCGGAGGTGCGGCAGAGTCGGATACCGCTGTTGCGTCCGCCTGCGGGCGCGGTGCGGATACCCTTCATCTGGTAGCCTCGGGCTGCGGCGCACTGCATCACCCCCACCCAGAGCGGCAGGGCTACGGTGCCGCCATAGGCCTTATCAGCAATCATGGTGGGGCGGTCAAAGCCTACCCATACGGCGGCGGTCAGGTCTGTGGTGAAGCCGCAGAACCAGGCGTTGGTGTAATTGTTGGTGGTGCCGGTCTTGCCGCCGCAGGGGTGCTTGAAGCCCAGGCGCTGCACGCTGCCTGCGGTGCCGCCGGGTTTGGTAATCTGCTGCAGCACGCTGGAAACCGCGTTGGCTGCGCGGGTGGAGCATACGCGGCGGGCGCTCGGGGTGTTCTGCCACACCACGCGGCCGGCTTTGTCTGTAATGCTGTGAATGATGTAAGGCGTGGGGCGCACGCCGCCATTGGCAAAGGCGGTGAAGGCGCCGGCCACCTCCAGGGGAGAGGCCTCCCAGGTGCCCAGGTAGATGGTGGGGCCGGGGGTTTTAGCGGGGCGTGGGAAGCCGGCGGTCAGCGCGGTGTTAATGACATTCTGCAACCCGGCAATGTTGCCGGCGCGCACAGCCATGGTGTTGCGGCTCTTCAGCAGTCCCCAGGAAGCCGGGTGGTTGCCGGTGAAGCGGCCATCCGAATTGCGGGGGCGCCACTTGGGAGCTCCGGCGATTTCTCCGCGCATGATGGAGTTGTCCGACAAGAGTGAGCCCGGGCCATACCCCCGCTCGAAATAGGCGGCATACACCAGCGGCTTGAACACGGAACCCACCTGGCGGCGGCTCTGCAGCGCGCGGTTCAGCGGGGATTCGGTGCTGTCTCGCCCGCCCACCACAGCCAGCAGGGCACCGGTAGCGTTGTCGATGACGGCGCAGGCTGCCTGCAGGTATTTCGGGCGCAGTTTATCAGCTTCCTCCCTGGGGGCTTTTTCTTTCAACGCCTTGAACTGGGCGCGGGTCTGGTGCTTCCAGCCCTTCTGCTTCTCAAACATGGCGGTGAGCCGTGCGTCGATTTCACGCATGGCATCGTCCTGCAGGTCAATATCCAGCGTGGTCTGCACGCGCAGGCCGCCGGAAATCACGACTTCCTCTTTCAGCTTTTCGTCCTTGGAATCCAGCATGGAGAGCAGGTGATCCACCTCGGTGCGCACAAGGTCCAGGGCGTAGTTGTCGTTGCCACGGCGTTCGGGTCTGCGGGTCACCAGTTCCTCTTTCAGGGCGAATTCGTATTCGTTGCGGGTAATCTTGCCGTGCTCGTACATGAGCTTGAGCACCTTGTCGCGCTGCACTCTGGCGGAGGAGAGGCTCTTGTAGGGGGAGAACTGGTTCGGGCTGCAGATGATGCCGGCCAGCATGGCTGCCTCGCCCACGGTGAGGTCGCGCGGCAGTTTGTCAAAGTAGCCATAAGCGGCCTGCTTGAGGCCCAGGAAGGTGTGTCCCCAGAATACGCGGTTCAGGTAGCAGGTGATGATGGTCTCCTTGTCGTAGGTGGATTCAATGCGGCGGGCCAGTGCCATTTCGGTGAGCTTGGCGCCGAAATCGCGCACGGTGTGGTTGTAGGTATTCTTGGCCAGCTGCATGGTCAGAGTGGAGGCACCCTGGGTGGTGCGGTGGTGCTTGAACACCTGGGCCACCGCGCGCAGCATGCCGCGCGGGTCAATACCGCCGTGGGTCCAGAAGGAGCGGTCTTCCTGCATCACCAGTGCGTCAATCATGTAGCGCGGTACTTCCTCGTGAATATTGGTGATGCTGCGGCGGTTCTCGCCGTGCAGCGTGCCGATTTCGCTGCCCTTGCGGTCCAGCACGATGGTACGCTCCGGCATGCGGGTCACCTGCGATAAGTCGTATCTGCCGGCCTTCACGCCGTAGATGATAGCAAGAATACCACCCAGAACCAATCCTGCAAAAGCCAGACTCAGGAATATCTTGGTGGGGATGAGGATGATTTTCGGCAGATGCCGCAGCGCCCAGAAGACCACGCGCAGCGGCAGCGTGACCATGAGCCAGATGGCGCGCAGGACGCCTGTGCCCTTGCGGGGCGGGCGCTGGAACTCATGAATGGGGTTTTCGTCCTCCGGCAGCGGTTCGTAGGGGGTATCATCGTGCTCCCAGGCGCGGCGGGGTGCCGGCCTGGCGGGGGTGTCGTCGTAACTGTCGTAACTGCGGGCAGGGGCCTGCTTGCGGCGTGGCGGGGTGCGGTAATCCGCCCGTTCCCGCGGTTCGGGAATAGTGTACTCATCCTCCTCGGGGGATTTGTAGCGTGCCATGGGTGGATTACGAGGCTATGGGTTTGATGATGAGTTTGCCCAGTGTCTCGGCCTTGCGGCCGGGTATGTAGCAGGCCTTCAGTCTGGAAGCGCTCAGCCTGGGTTTGCGGGTGTAGGTGCGGAAGATTTCGCCCGTTTCCTGGTGGCACAGGTTGAAGCGGGGCTCGCTTCGCGGGGCGGTGAATTCAATGCCGCGCACGCTGGCCCGCTCTCCGGGAATTCCCAGTGCGGTGCAGTAGCGTTTCCAGATGCTGCCGTGGCCCGTGCTGCGGTGGTAGTGCCAGGCCAGCGCGTGGGCCAGCTCGTGCAGCAGGGTGCGCCAGAGCTGCTCCGGGTCTCTGGTGGCGTAGGCCTCTGCATAGTAGAGCGAGAGGCTGATGCGTTGCTGCCGCATCTTGCAGCATCCCAGGCGGCGGGAGGTTTTGTCCCACCCGAAGCTCCAGCCCTGCAGGTGCAGGTGTGCCAGGCATGCAGCGGCGTATGCCTCCACCTCTGCCGGTGTGGCACCAGCCGGGCGTGGGGGCAGGGGGATGGGCTGCGTTTCGGGGGCGGACATCTGGGGGAAAAAGGGGCGGTCGGAGTTGCCGACCGCCCGGTAAATGGCTTACTTGGTGCCGGCGGCGTCCAGTTTTTCGCGCACTTTGGCCTCAATCTCAGCGTAGAGCTCGGTGTTGTTGCGCAGGGCTTCCTTGGCGCCATCTCGCCCCTGGGCAAGCTGGCCGCCGTTGTAGCTGAACCAGGAACCGCGCTTCTGAATCACGTCGAACTCCATGGCCAGGTCAATAAGGCTGCCCACGGAGGAGATGCCTTCGTTGTACATGATGTCGAATTCGCATTCCTTGAAGGGCGGGGCTACCTTGTTCTTCACCACCTTGAGCTTGGTGCGGTTGCCGGAGATGGAACCGTCCGTGCCCTTAATCTGGCCGATGCGGCGGATATCGCAGCGCACAGAGGCATAGAACTTGAGGGCGCGGCCGCCGGGGGTGGTTTCGGGGTTGCCGAACATCACGCCAATCTTCTCGCGGATCTGGTTCGTGAAGATGCAGATGGTGCGGGCCTTGGAGATAAGGGAGGTAAGCTTACGCAGGGCGGCGCTCATCAGGCGGGCTTGGGCACCCACGGTGCTGTCGCCGATATCGCCTTCCAGTTCCTGCTTGGTGACCAGGGCGGCCACGGAGTCCACCACCACCACATCGATGGCGTTGGAGCGCACCAGCGCCTCGCAGATCTGCAGGGCTTCCTCACCGCTGTTCGGCTGGGAGACCAGCAGGTCATCCAGGTTCACGCCGAGCTTGGCGGCATAGGCGGGGTCCAGGGCGTGCTCCACGTCAATGAAAGCAGCCAGGCCACCGGCCTTCTGGGCCTGGGCAATCACGGTCAGGGTAAGGGTGGTCTTACCGGAGGATTCGGGGCCGAAAACCTCCACAATACGGCCACGCGGGAAACCACCCACGCCCAGGGAGCGGTCGATAAGCAGGTTGCCGGTCGGGATTGTCTCCACCTCCATGGTCTTGCGGTCGCCAAGGCGCATGATGGCGTTCTCACCAAAATCTTTCTGAATCTGGAGCATAGCGGCATCCAGAGCGCGCTGGCGCTGGGCCATTACCTTGTCCATATCAGGGGAAATCTCTTTACTCATATGCCGCTCAGTCTACCCGTTTCCCAGCCCCGTTGCAAGCGCAAATTGCGGCACATTCCGCCTGCAATCTTACTTTGTGACCGCTGTGCCGTTATTTTACCCGCGTGCATACTTGCAATGCTTGCGGGAGCATGCTATGATGTGCTGCGGAAAGTTTTCATTATGTACATTCAGGACCAGTTGCAGGAGATTAAGGCGCATATTGCGGAGGCGGAGCAGCGGGCTGGGCGCAAGCCCGGCAGTGTGAAGCTGCTGGCGGTGAGCAAGACCTTCCCGGTGGAGGATATCATGCAGGCCTATGCAGATGGTCAGCGCCTTTTTGGTGAGAACCGCCTGCAGGAGGCCATGAGCAAGATGCCGGAGATGCCGGCGGATTGTGAGTGGCACCTCATCGGCCCGCTGCAGCGCAATAAGGTGCGCAAGGCGCTGGAGCAGGGGTTCGGGCTGCTGCAGGCGGTGGATTCGCTGCGCCTGGCCGAGGCGGTTTCGCGCATTGCGGGTGAGCTGGGATGCACGGGCCGTATTCTGCTGGAGGTGAATGTGGATGGTGAGGAGAGTAAGCATGGCTTTACCCCGCAGGAGCTTCAGGAGCTCTGGCCGCAGCTGGTGGCCTTGCCGCACCTGGAAATCCGCGGGTTGATGTGCATTCCTGCCCCTACAGAGGAGCCGGAGGGTGCCCGCCCGGCATTCCGCGCCCTGCGTGAGCTGGCTGAGGCGCTGCGCACGCGCGGGCCCCTTCCTCTGCCGGAGCTTTCCATGGGCATGAGCCATGATTACGCTGTGGCGGTAGAGGAGGGTGCCACCATTGTGCGCGTGGGTTCTGCCATTTTCGGCAGGCGTGGGTAAGGGTGGGCATCAGAACCGCCACTCAAACCCGGTGGAGATGATATGCTGCCCCAGGGTGGAGCCGGCCCGCTCGCGCGCGTAGGTGCGTGCAAAATCATAGCCCAGGTGGTAATAGGTGCGCTCGCTGCATTGGATTTTGAGCCCGCCACCCGCGGCAAAGGTGAACCCGTGGCATGATTCGGAGACGCGGTGGGTGGCGCTGCGTTCCTTGTAATGTCCCAGGGCCCAGCCGGCCTTGCCGCCCAGGAAGAGGAAGAAGTTGTCCGTTAGTCCGATATTCAGCGTGTAGCCCAGCGTAAGGGGAATGGTGCACAGTTTGCGGCGGATGTGGTGGCGGTGTTCTGTTCCCCACTGTGGCCCCACGCAGGTGCCGAACTGGTGGCGTATCGGGGAATCGCCGTTGTTGTAGAGCTCCAGCCCGGTGCGGAACCCTGCAGTGTCGATGGTGTGCCCGGAGCCTATGGCGTACAGGGCATCCACCCGCCAGGTGGGTTGCCAGTCGTAGGGGGTGAGGGCGCCGCCCGCCGGTTGGGGCAGGTAATATGGGGCTGCACCGGCGCTGCAACAGAGGGTGGTCAGGTATATGAGGGCTTTTTTCATGGCAGCTCCTCTATACCATGCCTCCCTCCAGACAAGCAAGAGGTTAGAACTAACTGTTGTACAGCAAGGGCAGACAAGCCTCCACCTCGCCATAATTAATCCCTAATCCCTAATCCTTAATCCTTAATCCTTAGTCCTTAATCCTTAGTCCTTAGTCCTTAGTTCCCAATCCCTCCCTCAGACTCCCTTCTTATCATCCCAGAGGGAGAGGTGAAGGCGGTCGCCCAGGCGCACGCCGTGCTTCAGGCACATGTCGACCACTGCCGGGCGGGCGGCCTCCAGGCCGACGCGGGTGGTGGCGCAGGGCATCAGGATGATGCGCTGGCGCGGAAGTCCCAGCGCCTCGATGGCGGGCCAGTCGGCCTCGCTCTGTACCACAAATTTGAACCAGGCGTGGGGCAGGGTGGCGAAAAAGGCGAGGGTGTCGGCCGGCAGGGTCAGCTTATCCTCATTGCCGGAGTGCTGGAGCTTGGGGGAAACATTCCACTGGTTGATGCGTGCTGCCAGCTCCGGGGCGGGGAGTATAGTGCCGTTGGTTTCCACCTCGATGTGCATCCCGGCAGGCAGCAGGGTAAGCAGCTCTGCCAGAGCGTCCTGCTGCAGCAGCGGTTCCCCGCCGGTTATGACAAGAGAATCGCAGCGGTGCGCCGCAATCATTTCTGCAATTTCTGCGGGGGAATGAGAAATGCCATTTCGCCATGAGTGCTTGGTATCACACCACTTACAGGTCAGGTTGCAGCCTGCCAGCCGCAGAAAGACGGCAGGGGTGCCGCAGCGGGTGCCCTCCCCTTGCAGGGAGTAAAATATCTCAGGGGCAGAATTCAGGCGTGCAATGCTAAGCATAATATGGTAGTCTACAAAGTGACATGGATGTAAATACCAGAATTGGTGAGGATGGTCAACCGGAATCTGCCACGCAGAGTTTCCGTGTGCTTTTTGTGTGCCTGGGGAATATCTGCCGCTCCGTGGCGGCGGAAATGACCTTTAACGCCGCGGTGCAGGCTGCCGGGCTGGCGGATCATGTGGAGGCAGATTCCTGCGGAACAGCCAATTATCACGTGGGCCAGAAACCGGATGCCCGCATGCTGGCAGCTCTGGAACGCGCCGGTTTTGCATACAATGGGCACCGCGGGCGCCAGTTCTCCCGCCGGGATTTTACGGATTTTGATTTGATTGTGCCGCAGGATAACAGCAACTACGAGGACGTGATTCAGCTGGCTTCCACCCCGGAGGAAATGGCCAAGGTGGTGCCGATGAGTGCCTGGTTTGCTGATGATTGCCCGGTGCACGAGGTGCCGGACCCCTACTATGGTGGCACGCGTGATTTTGATGATGTGGTGTCTCTGCTGGCCGGGGCTACCCGCCAGCTGGCTGCAGATATTGCCCGTGCTGAGTCGTAATAAACTATACCCCCATACGGATATGAAGAAGTTGATAGCTGCTGTTGTGCTTACTTTCTGTGCGGCAGTTTCTTCCTGCCACACCATTGGCTCGGTAAGTACCGAGGCTGTGCAGGAGATGCTGGAGTCTCCCAGGCTGGCCGTCACGCCGTTCCAGCCTGTCTGGCTGGATGCCGATGGCCGCAATGTATGGCCGCTTACGGAGACGGACCGCCAGGCGGTGTGTGCTATTCTGCGCGCCGGTTCCGGGCGCGATGTGCCGGAGCTTGCGTATCAGACAGATGATGAGCACGCCCCTCTGGTGCAGAATCGTTTCTATATCTATGCCACCAATGGCCAGTGCCTGGCCGCCACGGTGCTTAACGACCGCGTGGTGATGCACGATGTGGTGCTGCCGGCGGAGCAGGAGCAGGCGCTCTACCGGATTCTGCGTCCGTATCTCAAAAAGGTATTTACGGGGCTGTCGTGAAACGCTTCGTGCTGTGCAGCTTGTGTGCCGCTGTGCTGCTGGGTTCCTGCAGCCAGCCGCAGTTTGCCGAGGGTATTGAGCCCACGCCGCTTACAGGTGTAGTGGGGCGGCGCAGGCAGCTGCCGCTTCCGGCAGAAAAGGCCGATGTGGCGGTCATCTTCGTGGGCGGTTTTACAGAGCAGGTGCTGCTGCATTTTCGTGAGGTGTATGAGAAAACCCCGCTGCTCCCCTGCAAGGGCCGCCAGCTGCGCGCCTACTATGCCTGGGATAGCGGCACCGGCAATCTGCTGTTTCACAGTACCTGGAAGCTGCAGCGCGATTTGCGGGCGTTCCTGGCGCTGAATCCCCAGGCAGATGTGGTGCTGCTGGGACATAGCTATGGCGGCTCGGCTATCATGGATGCGCTGCGGCATATTGAGGATGTGCCTCATACGGGTAAGGTGCTGGTGGCCACCATTGACCCCGTGAGCCGCCGGGAGCGCTCCAAACCTCGCGAGCGTGCCGCGGTGGTGGATTACTGGGTGAATTCCTATTGCGACCCATACCGCAATGTGCGCGATGTGGCGGCCTGGATGGGCGGCCCCTGGGGTGCATGCCCGCAGGCGGATGCCAATGTGGCCTATTCCGGCCGGGAGCGCGATGCCAAGGGCCGGCGCTATGCGCATGTGCACCCGGAACCTATGTTTATGGAACCCCCGGCAGATGGGGGGAAATCCCCCTGGCAGTTGCTGCTGGGGGCATGTGAACGGCTGAATATCGGTGCGAAAGATGAGTAAGACCCCCTGGGAGGAATTGGAGACAGCCTGTGCAGCGCTGCAGGAACTGCGCCCGGCAGTGCACGGCCAGGTGCACGAGGGGGCCCATATCCTCGGCGTGCTGGAGCTGGGCGAGGGCTCTGTGGTGCTGCCCGGCACAGTGATTGAGGGCCATGTGCGCATTGGGCGCAACTGCCGTATCGGCCCGAATGCCTATCTGCGCGGCGAAACCAGCATTGGTGATAACTGCGTTATCGGCAATGCGGTGGAGGTGAAGAGCAGCCTGCTGGGTAACAAGGTTTTTGTGTCGCACCTCTCCTATATCGGTGATTCCATCATTCGCGATGATGTGAACGTGGGCGGCGGGTGCATCTTCTCCAATTTCCGGCACGATGCCGGGGAAATCCGCATGCCCTGGCAGGGGAATCTGCTCCCCACCGGCCGTAATAAACTCGGCTGTCTGGTGGGGGAACACTGCCGCATCGGCTGCAAGTGCGTTATCCTGCCGGGCCGCGTGCTGCCGCCTGGCACCTGGACTACCCCCGGCAGCGTGGTGCGCTGAGCCCGCGGAGTCGTAATTGTTGAAAATTCTGCTGTTTGCGCCAGAATCCGGAATTTTTTTCTGTACATTGAATGGAAAAAACGCTATCATCGCGGCGCGGGGCTTTGCGCTCGCGCGGTATGCGCGCGCCTTCGTCTCGCCGTATCACCACCGAAAAAAAAGTATCTGAACCTCTCCTAATCATTCGCATAGAACATGAAACTGCATCTCCCCAAGCAACTGTTCACCGCGCTTCTCTCTGCCATTGTTCTGGCTACTCCCACTGCAGTCACCCTTGGCTCCGCTGCCTGGGCGTTTACTGGACCGTCTGATACGTACGCATCAGGAAGTCTGACCGATACGGATACATCAACTGCGAATGTTATCGAATTGACTCCGTCTGAGGATACCGTATACGATTTGACGAGTACCACCAAGAAGACTTTTCAAATTTCTGCGAAAGATTATGATATTAAATTGGTTGGCAGAACTTCAACCAATGATGGCGAAAATTATCTGAACAATACTGCGGCATCTACGCTCTGGGTCGCGGGGGGGGAGTTTTCAGATTGATGCTGCTAGTGATCTTTCCGGTGCTGGTGATATACATGTTGGTGGTGGTCAGCTTCAGTTTGTTGCATCAATGGAGCTGGAAAATACCCTGACTCTTGGGGCTACATCTGTGAATACTGGCTATCCTTCATTGAATGTAGCATTGCGAATTGGTGTCTGGAATCAGGCTGGTGCAAATGTCAAATTGACCGGAGATATTGCTGTTGCAGAGAATAGTACTATTGGTTTTCAAAATGGAGCATTGCTCACACTGGGAAATCTTTCTGGTTCTGGCGATATCACGCTTTCCCGTTATGATGGGAGTAATAGCACGTTGACATTGAAAGGGGCGTCCAGTGGGTATACAGGTGCGTTGAATACTTCTACCAGCGGAGTTGGCATCTTGCTCGGTGCCGCCAGTACTACATTAGGTGGTATAACGGGTTCATCTGCACTCGGTTTGGCAGAAGGAGTTTCCGCAAGCAGTCTGACGCTGAATGTTACGGGGAATAGAGAATTGTCATATTCTGGGAACATTGGGAGTGAGGCTTCTTCCGGTATCAGTCTGGTAAAGAGCGGAACTGGCACCCAGACCTTGAGTGGCAATGTATACATAAGTGACCTTGCTATTAACGGAGGTCGTTTGAACCTGGCCGGCACAGGTGTGTCTATTAATGGCGTAATCTCTAATTCAGGTCACTTAGGTATTTCCACGACTAATGCCACCAAAAATGGTTTCTTGCTGGTTTCCGCAACTGGCGACGGTGATATCACGCTGAGTGCAGATGCCATTGTAACACAAGGGGCTGAATCGCAGTCGACTGGCAATCTGACAATTCAGGGAGGCGCTACACTGGCTATTGCTACTGAAGGCCTGGACCACAATACAATCAAGACCCAGAAGTATGATTTAAGCAGCTTCTCTTCTGTTACCTTAGATGATGCTACTATTAAATACGTAGGCAGTACGACTGAATTACGGAATGTAACAGTTGCCGCCGGCGGTGCATCACTGCTCTTCAAGGATATGGGGGGGAAGGTAGACGATATCCTTGGAGATAATGCTAATTGGTCGTGGTATAAACTGAATGGCACCACTACCTTGAATGGTGATTTGGCCATCTCTAAATTTACCAGTGGGGATGCATGGAAATACGCCGTAGATATTGACAAGCTTACAGGAAGCGGAGCGCTGAATGTTACCAGCGGCAGCGAGCACGGCTATGTGCGAGTGAACGATGTGGCTGGGTATACGGGTGCCATTACTGTGACCAAATCCGGAGGGCCTGCTGCAGTAGCCTTGCGTAATCTGAGCGGCGAATTGGGAATCAGCGGTATTACGTTGGTAAGCGGAGCAGAAATATACATGGATGTTGCCGGGAATGCATCCGCCCAATATAGCGGTTCTCTTTCTGGTTCCGGCGCTCTTAAAGTGAGTGGAGGTGCTCTTACTATTTCCAGCTCAAATGGTAGTGCGTACACTGGTGTAACCGAGGTTGCTGAAAATGCAACACTGACTATCAAGAATCCTAAGTCTCTTGGCAGCTGGAATGGTATGACCGCCAGCGATGTGCTGGGGCGAGTAACAGGATCTGGTACGCTGATTATTGATTTTGCAAACAACGATACGAAGGTTTCTGCAAAGGGGGCCGGCAACAGCTCTTCACTCGGCGGCTTTACTGGTATCGTTGATATTAGAAAGGGGCAGCTTTATGTTGGCAATAATCCGAATGAAAGCTCAGGAGCTGATGGTGATTTTGGTGCATCCAGGGTCATTATCCGTGATGGAGCCCAATTCTGGACCCACTCGTCTAATGCTACCCTCAGTTCTGCCATTGATTTGCTGAGTGGCGCTACGCTGGGCAATAAGGATAAGCATAAGGAATATACGGGAAATATACGATTTAATGTGGTAGACCCGTACGCAGAGTCCGTTACTTACAATTCAAACGGTAGTGTAACACTGGAGCAGGGATGGCGAAAGGATTTGGTGTATTCCGGTAGGCTTGAAGGCGCAGGTACAGTCCTGATGAAGGCAGCCTCGCTGGAAGAGGGTACTGGAACATTTAAGTTAACCAATAATGAAAATACGTTCTCGGGGCTCTATAAGGTGGTCGATTCCACTTCCTGGGCAAATGCCAATCGAATCGCAAAACTGGTTCTGGGAGGAGAAACTGTTGCTCAGTATGCGGATGTTGAATTGGCTGGTTCTATGACCATTTCTCAATTGGTGCTGAATCAGAGCTCAACCATTAAGGGGTTATACGGTTCCGATGCTGATAATATTGTAACTGTAGAAGGTAATACCGCGTCAATTCTGACCGTGAGCAGGGGTAATTTCGGCGGCAAGCTTCAGGATGGCAGCTCTGCTACATTGGGCTTGATGAAAACCGGAGAGGAAAAACTCACGCTGAGTGGTGCCAATATTTCCTACACAGGGCTTACAACCCTGGCCGGTGGTGAGCTTGAAATTGCTGGAAGCGGCGCACTGAGAGGTGGCCTGCTGGTAACCGGAACAGATGTGAAGCTGACTCAGAGCGGGGAAAATGGTATCCTGGGGCTGGCAGGTGATATCACCATTAACGAGAACTCCAGCGTTGAATTCGCAGGCAATATCGCCATTGGTAGCACCATCAGCAACAACGGTACTCTTACACTGAACGGGCAGATTTCCATTACTGGTGTATTGACGAATTTTGAACAATGCAGCAACGCCAAGGTGTCCTATGTCCAGGCAGATGGTTCCATCAGCTCGGGTGACAATGGGTTCATGAAGGCGGATGGCGGTTATTGGCTGACCAGTGTATCCAGCACCGGTACTACGAATCTGGATATTACCGAGGGCGTGACCATTGTAAAACACGATCAGGGTGGGGAATATTATCTGTATAAGGACGACGGTGGTGACGGCGAAACAAATACGGGCAACTACTATTTCCTGGTAGATTCCCAGACCGGTACTATTTTCTACGTCAGAAATAACGATGCAGCCACGGGTAATGTTGAGGTGAATGCCGCGGCTGCAGGACGCGCCACTGGCTATGAGCTTGGCGCAGGCACTACCATGAATCTTGCGACGGGGGCCTCGACAGGCTCCAATGTAACTATCACTGCGCTTGGTGCCAGCACGATTAACCTTGCTCAGGGTTCTACCTTGAATACTTTTGCAAAGGCGGGATCTGGTTCTATTACTCTTACCGGCGAAGGTACGTATCAGGTTGTGAATGATTTGTGGCAAAAAGACAAGATCAATGAAGGCAACCTCTTGCCGAGCGGTGTGACTCTGGCTGTGTATAACGCTGCGCAGAAACAAAGCGACTGGACAGGTACAATCAAGATTTCTAATTCCCATGTCATGGGTATTGACTTTGATAATCTGGGTAATCCGCTTTCGAAAGTTCTCCTCAATGGCCTCAGTACCTGGATGCACACAAGCCACAAGAATATCAATACCAATCTGATACTTGAAAATTACAGCGCTGACCGTTCTGCGTTCATTGTTGCTGATAGCAGTGATGGAAATGAATATATCTTTAATGGTTCCATCGAAGGCAGCGGTGATTTTGAGGTGGCCACTCGTGCAAATTCATTGTCTAAATATACCTTTAACGGGGATACAGCTGCGTGGAGGGGTGGGATTATTGTTAGTTCATCGTACAACAGCGATGTTGTTTACCCGAATAATGTACGAAACAACACCCCCACTGTGGAGCTTAATTTGAACGGCTCGACTATTTTTTCCGCCACGGAAAATGACGGTATCACCCACAATCGTAGCGGTGAGGTGAATGTCAACATCGGCAGAGGTGCAACGGCTGAGGCAGATGTAACCATGAATGGCGCTATTGCCAATAATGGTGGCGGTACTCTTAATGTGACGGTGCAGGGCAATACGGACTTTAATAGGGATGTAACGGCTACTAAGTTGACGGTGAACAGTGGGAAGACCGCCGCCATCAATTCAACGTTGACTGCTGGCTCGGTGGTGATTGCCGATGCTGCAACCATCAACGGCAAGGATGGCCAGAAGGTCTCCATGACCAAGGCTGAGATGAGCAGCACGGGTATCTCCGGTGCTGCTACGGACGGCACCAAGGGCAGCATGTCGAACGCCGATGTGCAGATTGCCCAGCTGGCTGCTGATGCTTCCTTCACTATTGCCGACATGACGCTGACGAATACCACTATCACCGCTGCAACGGTGGATACCAAGGTGGATTTGAGCAACGTGAGCGTGGGTGCCGACAGCCTGGTAACGCTTGCCAAGGGTGCTTTCACTGTGCAAGACCAGGCCAATGTGGGCAGGGGTGGCAGCGCATGCGATTTCTCCACCTCTTCCTACAGTGGATTTACGCTGGGTGCAGCTGGTGATGCCAGCATTACGCTGAACCTGGGAGATCTGAGTCAGGTAACCGCCATGGGCCCGGGTGTGTATGATATCACCATTCTGCTGGATGGTTTCCAGATGGTGGATGGCAGTGCCAGCGTTCTCTTTGCTTCTGACAGTTGGCTGGGCAAGCTGCTGGCCCAGAGCAACAATGCCAATGTGGAAATCAGCATCAGCAAGGTTGCAGCAGGTGAAGCTGCAGTGGCCGGCGGTGGCGCTTCCACCGGCGTGAGCTACAGCACGGGTAGCGTGGGTACCATCATCACCATCAATGGCCTGAATGTGCCGGAGCCGACCACAAGCACGCTGAGCCTGCTGGCTCTGGCCGGCCTCTGCGCCCGCCGCCGCAGGAAGTAAGCCGCACGAGCGGTTTCCCGCCTGATTTCAGGGCCTGGCACGCTAGAGCGTGCCAGGCCTGCAGCGCAGTATGCGCATTCGGTGAATTGCAGTATGGCAGGGTCGCAAAGTCATCGGAGCACGGGACTTTAGTCCCGAAAACATAACCGATGAGGGACTAAAGTCCCTCCGCTTCGACAAAAACAGCAGTCATTCAAATCGTCATTTATCACAGGCCACCGGTGCTGCCGCCTACGAGTTGCAGCAGTTCCTCCGGCGGGAGGTGGAGGAGGAGTTTCTCCAGCCCGCCGGCGAGGAGTTTATCGGCCATATCGCGCTTGCGGGTGAGCATGGTGTGGATATTTTCCTCGATGGTGCCGCGGCAGATGAGGGGGTGAATGATGACCGGGTTTTTCTGGCCGATGCGGTAGGCGCGGTCGCTGGCCTGGTTTTCCACGGCGGGGTTCCACCAGCGGTCGAAGTGGATGACGTGGCGGGCGCGGGTGAGGGTGAGGCCGGTGCCGGCGGCTTTGAGGGAGAGCAGGAAGAAGGGCGGGCCGGCGGGATGCTGGAATTGCTGCACGAGCTGCTGGCGCTCGGCAATGGGGGTGCCGCCGTGCAGCACGAGCCCGGGTGCGCCGAAGATGCCGGCCAGGAAGTCGTGCAGCGGTTCCATCATGCTGCGGTACTGGGTGAAGATGAGCGCGGCATCTCCCGCGGCGGCAATCTGCTGCGCCAGGTGGCCCAGGCGGGTCATTTTGCCGCTCTGGGCGGGGTCGTAGTAGCTTTCGCCCAGGTACTGGGCAGGGTGGTTGCAGATTTGCTTCAGGTGGCTCAGGATGGGCAGCAGCAGGGTGAGGCGCGTCTGCGGGTCGGGCTCGTGCACAATGGCCTGCAGCTTCTCCACCTCGCGGGCATAGAGGCGGGTCTGCTCCGGGGTGAGCAGGCAGTAGGCGGGCTGCTCGGTCTTGGGCGGCAGCTCGGGCAGCAGGGCGGGGTCGGTTTTCAGGCGGCGCAGCATGAAGGGCCGCACCAGCTTGCGCAGCGGACTGTAATCGGTGCCCATTTTCTGCACCATGGCGTTGAATTCTTTCTCCGTGCCCAGCAGGCCGGGGGTGAGGAAATGGAACAGGCTGCGCAGCTCGCTGAGCGAGTTCTCCACCGGTGTGCCGGTGAGGGCAACGCGGCGCGGGGAGTTGAGCAGCAGCAGGCTGCGTGTGCGCTGGGAGTCCGCATTCTTGATGGCCTGCGCCTCATCCAGCACCAGGGCGGGCAGGGGCTCTGCCGCCAGCAGTTCGGCCAGACGGGTGGCCATGCCGTAGGTGGTGAGCGCCACATGTGCCCGCTTCAGCAGCCAGCCCGGGTTCTTCTGCAGGTAGTCGCTATCCTGCCGGTTCAGGGCATAGGGGTGCAGCACCAGGGTATTGAGCTGCGGGGCGAATTTGCGCAGTTCGTCCTGCCAGTTGGTGAGCAGCGATGCTGGGGCCACGATGAGCGCGGCGCGTTCTGCCAGCGCGCCGGTGGCGTGCAGATGCGCCAGCCAGGCGATGACCTGCAGGGTTTTTCCTAAGCCCATATCATCCGCCAGGCAGGCGCCGAAACCGGCCCCGGTCACGCCTAGCAGGAAACGCACGCCATCTTTCTGGTAGGGGCGCAGGGTGCCGGCCAGTTTTTCGGGTAGCTGCGGTTCCTGGTGGCTGATGCAGAGCTGCTTCAGGGCTTCCTGCAGGGCGGGGGCGGCCATGGCGCGCATGCCGTCTTCCTCCGGCGGTGGAATGTTGGGCAGGGCGGTGCTGTGCTTGCCGAGCAGCCAGCGAAGCCCCGCCAGCAGGGGGATGCCGCCCGCGGCCATGCGCGTGGCCTGCCGCCAGCTGTTGAGCAGCTTTTCGAGCTTTTCCTTATCCAGCCGCACCCATTCGCCGCGGAAGCGGATGAGGCCGTCTTCCCCGGCCAGCAGTTCCTCCAGCTCGGCCTCGGTGAGCTCGTAGTTGCCTAGCACCACGCGGGGGCTGAAACGCAGCAGGGTGGAGATATTCAGCGCCGGGGCGCGGTCGGGTTTCTGCCCCTCGCCGCTGCCGGCGGGCTGCAGCTGCACCTCCAGCTCCACGCGGGGCGGGCGGCTCTGCCACAGGTTCACCATGCGGGTTTCGATGCCGGCCTGCTCCAGCAGGGGCAGGCTTTCCAGAAAATCGTATGCCTGCCGGGGGCCCCAGGCGCAGGGCTTGTAGACCGCGCCGCTGTTGATGAGCTCATGCAGGAAGGAATTGCCCGCAGCCGCCTGCTGCAGCGGCCTCAGCAGGGCCGTGAGGGAATCCACATCATTCGCGTACAGCTGGCGGGCCAGTGCCAGCGGCGCATGGCGGGGCTTGCCGTCCTGCCCGGCGCGGTGAATGAAGGTGGCCAGGAAGGCAAAGGGATGCGATTCGGCCCCCTCACCGCCGTTTTCGGCCAGGTGGAAGCACAGGGTACCCAGCTGCTGCCAGCCCTCGCCCAGGGAGGCAAGCCATTTCTCCGGCGTGGTGAGCTCGCGCTCCGCCTGCCAGGCCAGCGCCTCACCCAGCGTGCCGAACCATTCGACGAGCATGCCGGTGGTCACTGTGCCGCCATAAACGGGCGGCATGCCCTCCAGCCAGGCCGCTGCCTGTGGCTGCGAAAGCTGCGGTGCGGCATCTTCCCCGCGTCGCAAGCGGCGCAGATGCGCCATCAGGAGCTCTTGCGCCTTCTCCCGCAGCCATGCCGGAAACGCCCCCGCGCCCAGCGGAAGCCCATGCCGCAGCAAATCCAGCATGCCCGCCCCGGCGCTGCGCGCAAACGCCCGCTCCAGCCGGGGAAACGCCCCCGCCGGCACCACACCCAGCCGCCCACCGGCCAGGCTCAACGAAAATGTAGGGCTTTGCTCTGCGATGCTGCCAGTCTAGCCCAGCCACCCGCCTTTGTCAAGGGCTTGACAAACGACGTTTGACGATTGGACCCGCGTCTCCCTTCATCTCCTGCCGCGCCACGTTTATCCATGCCCACCTTTTGATTGTTTTTTTTGCGGGGGAATTCGGGTGCCAGTTGCTTCTGCAATCTTTGGTTCGCATGTGCGCCGGAGGGCGTTTCGGCTCAAAACAGGCTTGTAATCGGCTCATTTGGGGGTGAATATGAGCCGTAAATTCGGGTGAAATGAGCCGAAAGAATGCACAAAGGACAGGTTCAATACCTCAAAACAAATCCGCCGCAGCTCAAACGAACTGCGGCGGATTGACGATTGATTAATTACCAGCGCTCTCCTCCTGCTCCCGGTCGTAAATGAATTCTCTGGTGCTGAGGTCGCCCATGGAGTATACCTGCTGAAACAACTGGCTGGTCTCATCGGCAGAAAGCTCGAGTTCATCACGCAGAACCATGAGCAGCAGTTCCCTGGCAGCCCAGGCCTGGCCATGTTCCATCTGAGTCCGGAAAAACTCGGCGCATTCGTCAATGCTGGCAGTATTCGGATTGGGTTGGTCGCTGAAATAGCAGCGGAGCAGACAGCGAGCCAGCGGGTCATCTTTTCTGGCAGCCATTGAAATAAGGCTGAACGCCTTGGCCTTATCGCCGGTGTAAGTGTGACCGTTCAGCATGGCCCACCCCAGCTGAACACAGGAGAAAGCGTCGCCTTTCTTCATGCCTTCCGTGAGCTGCTCGAGTATATCGCTCTTCAGCTGGCGAGTATGCTGGAAATTTTCTGCAGCATCTGTACTGAGCAGCTGCAGGGCAGTCTGCCAATCACAAGCTATCGCTTCGTTATCAAGATACATACGAGCCAGCCCCAGGTTACCTTTCGGATTCCCGAGCTTGTAGCACTTGAAGTACAGCTCATATGCCTTGCTGTAATCCTTTTCAAGCCCTTCGCCGGTGTAATATAATTGAGCGAGTGCCGCCATGGCACCGGGGTGATTTTTTTCAACAGCTTTTTCAAACAGGCTCACCGCGCGGGCAATATCTTTCTCAACCCCTTCACCCTCTACATACTGCACACCCAATTCGAATTGCGACATGGTATCATCCATAGCGGCGCCCTTTTCAAACCAGTAGGCAGCCTGGACAAAATCCTGTTCAACACCTCGCCCGCTCAGAAAGCAGCAGCCGTATTCATAAATACCCTCCGTATCACCGGCCTCGGCAGCGCGCTGAAACCACAGAGCAGAATGCTCCAGGTTATATAAGGGGTTATCCTCCGCCAGGTGGAAGAACGCCAGAGCCACCATGGCCTCCACTAGATCTAAATCGGCGGCGTAGGAAAGCCACATGGCGGCATCCGCATAATCACCCGCCTCACGGGATTTCTGAACCTGAGCTATGAGAACCTTGCAGATCCCTATGCCGAAGGCGGCTTGAGCATGCCCGCTTTCGGCAGCCTGCAGAAGCAGAGCCATCGCTCCATCCAGTTCCTTTCTGCGGAGAGCCCGGAGAGCTCTGGCAAACAGATTGCGCGGGTCATTTTCGGCTCGCTCGCTGCTGATGATTCCTTCATCCTGGCGCAGGAATCGGGAGAAATATACAGAAAAATAATCTTTAAGGAGAACAGTGTTATTCATGGGTGTTATCGGATAGATGGTGATACGTCAAAGCGTACTGCAGAAAAATCAAAATATCAAGCAGAATTCCATAAAAAATCCGCCGCAGCTCAATTGAACTGCGGCGGATATCAGGATAATTATTCCTTATTCACTTCTTCATTATTCACTTGATGGCATCATAGGCGCCCTTGAAGAAGTAGTAACCCCAGCCCCAATCGGGGTCACCGGACCAGTCCGGGTCATAGTGGTGGCGGGGCTTCAGGAAGCGTTCCGGGTGGGGCATGAGACCCATGGCGCGGCCGGTGGGGTCCATGAGGCCGGCGATGCGGAGCTCGGAGCCGTTGTGGTTATCGGCATACTGCAGGGCAACGCAACCGGAATCGAGGTATTTCTGGGCATCGCCGGGGTCGCACACGAGGCGGCCTTCAGCGTGGGCAGAGGGGAGCTCGAAGTTCTCGGGCAGGTAGGTGGTGTAGGGGCAGTTCGGGGCCACCTTCACCAGCTTGTCCCACATGCACTCGAAGCGCTCGCTCTTGTTCCAGATGAGGGAAGCCTTGGGCAGAATGCCCAGCTTGGTGAGAATCTGGAAGCCGTTGCAGATACCGAACAGGAAGCCGCCGTTTTCGTAGTGCTTCTGCAGGGCATCGCCCAGGAAACGCTCGGTTTCCAGCTGGGCCAGGCGGCCGCTCATCACGTAGTCACCGTAGGAGAAGCCGCCGGAGAACACGACGAGCTGGGCCTTGGCCACATGGGCCGGGGTGGCGGTGGCGATGGGCTGCACCTGGGTGGAGAAACCGGCTGCGTTCAGGGCGCGTGCGGTTTCCACGTCGCAGTTGGTGCCGGGGTATTTGAGAAGTAATGCGTGAGGCATAAATGGATTGACGATTTACAATTTACGATTGACGAATTGAGGATTCGATTCGCGGTTCTATCAATAGAAGGGTGTAAGACCATTCTTCCAGATGCTCTTCAGCTCGGCAATCTCAGCCTGCAGCACGGTGCTGCCCTTGGCGGTGATGGTGAGCTGACCGTCGGTGGTGGCGGAGCCGATGCGGGCGCAGGGGAAGCCGGCCATGGCGGCCTCGAACTCAGCGGCCATGTCCTCGTCCACTTCCACGAGGAAGCGGCCGGTGCTTTCGGAGAAGCAGGGCACGGCGTTGTTCTGCCAGCCGTTCACGGTGGGCAGGGCGTCCAGGTCAATCTTCATGCCGCCGATGCCGGAGAAGGCCATTTCAGCAGCGGCCACGGCGAGACCACCCTCGGAGAGGTCGTGTGCGGAAAGCACCAGACCCTGGGTGAGAGCCTTGTCGTAGTAGGCCTTGTAGAGCTCGTAGTTCTTCGTGCAGTCGGTCTGCGGCACCTTGGCGCCGGAGATACCCTTCACGCGGGCATAGACAGAGGCACCCATTTCGTCCTCGGTGTTGCCCACCATGAAGATGGCGCTGTTGCTGCGGCGCAGGGAAGCGCCACGCACGTGGGAGGCATCCTCCACCACACCGAAGCCGGAGCAAAGGAAGGTCACGGGGATGTTCACCGGGCCGTCCTCGGTCTCGAAGTAGTTGTAGAAGCTGTCCTTACCGGATACGTAGGGAGCGCCGTAGGCCAGAGCGGCCTCGCGGATACCCTTGGCGCATTCCACGATGCGGCCCAGCTCGGTGGGTTCCTCGGGGTTGCCCATGCAGAAGTTATCCAGCAGGGCAATCTTGTCCGGGTTGGTACCGGCCAGCACCAGCTGGCGCACGGTCTCATCCACGGTGCCGGTGCCCATGGCGTAGGGGTCGGTCTTGCCCCACTCCGGCAGAATGGCCAGAGCCAGGGACATGAGCTTATCGGAGCCGTCGATATCGATGACGGAGGCATCCTGCGGGGCATCGGCGCTGGCGCCGGCCAGGGGCTTCAGCACGGTGTTGCCCTGCACCTCGTGGTCGTATTCGCGGATGATGGGCTCGCGGGAAACGATGGCGAAATCACCGAAGAGCTGCTTCAGGTCGCCAGCCAGGTTGCTGTCATCCAGAGCCAGGCCGGTCTTGGCATCGCCCTTGGTGAACACGGAGGTAAGCTTCTTCACGGGGGCATCGTGCAGCTTGGAGTTATCCATCTCCACCACGCACTCGCCGTTGTGCCACACGCGCAGCACGCCGCTGTCGTTGGACTCACCCAGCACGGTCATCTCCGTCTGGAAGGTATCGGCCAGCTTCTGCAGCTCGTCCAGGTTCTCCGGCTTCACAGCCAGCACCATACGCTCTTGGGACTCGGAAAGGAAAATCTGCCAGGAAAGCATGTTGGTTTCCTTGAGCGGGGCGCGCTCCAGGTACAGGTTGCCGCCGGTCTCGGAAAGCATTTCACCTGCAGCGGAGGAGAAACCACCGGCGCCGCAGTCTGTCACGAACTCGATAAGGCCGCGCTCGCGGGCCTCCAGAATCACATCGAGCGTCTTCTTTTCCTCGATGGGGTTGCCAATCTGCACAGCCTGCTGGTCTTCCTCGGCAGAGGCCTCGCCCATGGCGGCGGAAGAGAAGGTAGCGCCGTGCAGGCCGTCCTTACCGGTGCGGCCGCCGATGACCACCACGGCCAGGCCGGGCTTCATCTCCTTGGCGATGTCTTCCTGCGGAATCACACCGGCGGTGCCGCAGAATACAAGCGGGTTGTAAATGTAGGTGGGGTCGAACTGGATGGCACCGCTCGTGGTGGGAATACCCATGCGGTTGCCGTAGTCGCGCACGCCGTGCACCACGCCGCGCATGATGCCCAGCGGGTGAATGATGTTGTGGCCTTCCACCATCTCCTGCGGCGTATCGGGGGCGCCGAAGCAGAATACATCCAGGTTAGCGATGGGCTTGGCACCCTTGCCGGCGCCCAGAATATCGCGGATCACGCCGCCCAGGCCCGTGTTGGCACCGGCGTAGGGCTCAATGGCGGAGGGGTGGTTGTGCGTCTCGGCCTTCAGGCACACGGAGAGCTTGTCGTCCAGCTTGATGAAGCCGGCGTTGTCCACAAAGCAGCTCAGCACAAAACCGGGCTTCTTGGCCATGAGCTCCTTCGTGGTGCTCTGGATGAAGGTCTTGTACATGCTCTTGATTTCCTCCGTCTGGCCGTCCACCGTGTGCTGAATGGTGGCGGCGAAAATGCGGTGCTTGCAGTGCTCAGACCAGGTCTGGGCGATTACCTCGAGCTCCACATCCGTTGGGTCGCGGTCAATCTCGCAGAAAATCTGCTGCACCACCAGCATATCCTCGGTGGAGAGGGAAAGCTTCATGTTCTGGCTCAGCGCCGTCAGCTCGCCTTCGCTCAGATTACGAACAGGAATGGTACGATAAGTAGCCATGGTATTAAGAATTTACTATTGACAATTGACTATTGACAATTGGGATTTCAGTTAATGTGCCAGGTGTGGATGGCGGGGTTGCACACGTCCTTGCAGAAACGTGCGGAAAGCGCGGCGGCATCGCCCTCGCCGAATACATAAATCTTCTGCGTGATGGTCAGCGCGGTGATGTCGAAGGGAAGTCCCTTGCGGCCGCGGTAATTGGTCAGAATAGCCTCCTTCTCCAGGTCCAGAGCACCCTTCTTGATGCCGTAGGAAATGCTGAACAGCTCGCCGCTCAGCGCCGGGGTGCCGTCCTCCTGCACCTTCTGGGAGATGGAATCCACCAGCACGCTGCGCATATAGGCTGCGGCGGCTTCGGTATCGCCCTCGCACTCAATGGTGTACAGGCGGGTGTGGTTGTACGTGAGCTGGTCTGCAATCGGTGTGTAGAGCAGCTTGTTGGCGTCCGTGGCCGACTGGAATCGGCTGAATACTTCAAACGTCAGTGTTGCCATATGGTTTGTTTTCTTGTGGTTTGCGCGGGCGCGCGATAAGGTAAAAAGGCCACCGGCGGGCATTCTGCCACCGGTGGCCGGTTGGAAAATTTACTTCTGCAGGCGGTCAAGCACGTCGGCGTAGGCCTCCATGAAACCACCCAGACCCTGGCGGAAGCGGTCCTTGTCCATCTTCTTGCCCGTGGCCACGTCCCACAGACGGCAGGTGTCCGGGGAAATCTCGTCGGCCAGCACAATCTGGCTCGGGTCGCTGGAAAGGCGGCCGAACTCAATCTTGAAGTCGATGAGGCGCAGGTTGGCGGTCATGAAGAACTCCTTGAGCGTCTCGTTGATGATGAGAGCCATGTTCTTGATGGAAGCGCACTCCTCCTCGGTGGCGGCGCCCATTTCGCGGGCGTAGTCATCGTTGATGAACGGGTCGTTCAGCGCGTCGTCCTTGTAAGAGAACTCCACGATGGGCTTCTTGAACTCCGTGCCCTCGGCCACGCCCATGCGCTTGGAGAAAGAACCGGCGGCCACGTTGCGCACGATAACCTCCAGCGGCATGATGGAAACCTTCTTCACCAGCAGGTTGATGTCGTCCACATCATCCACCAGGTGCGTCTTCACGCCCTTCTCCTCGAGCATGCGGTAAATGATGAGGGTGATAGCCTTGTTAAAACGGCCCTTGTTCTCGAAGTCTTCCTTCTTTACACCGTTGAATGCGGTGGCGGAGTCCTTGTACTCCATGCGCAGAACATTCGGATCTTCCGTCGTGAACAGTCTCTTGGCTTTGCCTTCGTAAATAGGTTCCATGATTATAACCGGGGGCTTGTTGTATACTCTCCCCGCGGAGAGTATACCCACCAATTCCCCAAAGTCAAGCCCTAACTGAACCCAATCGATTGACTATTGACGATTGACCATTGACAATCGGTGCTTGATTAACCGGAAAATTCACTTGCGGCAGCACCTCGCTCCGATGCCCGCGGGTGATGTATAGTGCCATATAAGCAAAACTCGCTATATAGCACTATATTTCGCTATATTTTCCCATAAATGGCTTCAAAAAGGGGGTAAATAGGACAAAATATACCCAAATATAGTGAAATATAGTGGAATATATGGCTATATAGCAAAAAGTTGCTATACGTAGCTATATTTTGGTATATTTGCCTTATAATGCCTGGCCGGGTTGGCTGAAATCGCTGTTTTGTCGCCAATAATGCAGGAAAGCTCTTGCCGCATACTGAGGCGGTTGATATAATCTCCCCCGTTCTCGGGAACCTGAATCAACTACACCTATCCACCACCCCTATGCTTACCTTCCTCCTGGCATTGCTCTTTATTTCCAGCATGCTGTTTCTCGGTGTGCATGAAGATTGGCTTTATAAAGGAAACCCTCATTTCCTCTTCGGCTGGCTCATAGCCATCATCGGCATCACCAGCGCCCTGCTGCTCATGGTGCTGATGTGAGGGTATACCCTCGTTCCCTTGTTGGTATGCTGAGATTCGTTCTGCTGTTGCCTCGGCAGGGTGTTAAGGGGAAGCACAGATATGGGCGTATGCCGAAAGCCTGGCACCTTGTTTGAATGCTTGTTTGAATGTTAGAGTTTTTAATTGCTTTCCCCGGAAATTTGTGTTAGTGTCACGATAGTATTAATATCGTGTTTCAAGTATAGAGAAATTATGGCTACCCGAATTTATCAAGGTCGTATAGTAGAGGCTCGTTTTGAGGATGAAAATATGCCGCAGGATACGGAATCTGCGTTGGCTGCATTGGAAACCACAAATCGTCTTTTTCAAGATGCCGTGAATTATCATCTTGTTGCCTTAGCGGCTATGGCAGAAGATGATAAAAATACTCTTGGCTCACGTTTTAAGAAACAGATTCGCTGTATATGGGAGGAATTGCCCCGAGGAAAGGCTGGCGCCTGTACGTTGCAGAAGTCGATTGCGAGAATCTTGAACCTGCCCAGTAATGTAAGCATAGACGATGCTGTGGCTGATATATATGATGGCTGCGAGAGAAAGGATGTTTTGCCGTATGTTCAACACTATATAATTGAGCAAACGCAAAAGGGTGAGGGAGCCATTCAGCAGCAAGGTCGAGAAATCCTACCCAAAATTTGCGATCCTTCATTTAAAGGAAACTTTCCCTACTCAATAAAAGAGAAAAAGGCTGTTGAAGGCAAGAAAAGATTACAGCACGAACTCAATCGAGTCGATATTAGTCATGAGGAATTAGTAGCTCTAGCCCAAGAAATGGATTTATCATGGGCTGGTATAAAAACACAACCGAATGATGCACAGGATGGAGCTCTTGAATATGATGAAACAGAGGTTCATCAACAGGTAGCTGAGACTATTCTTGCAATGTGTGAGGTTGTGAGGAGTAAATCTGATGCCGCTTGGAATAAGTATGCTGAAAATGCAGGTGTTCAGAATTTGCATGAAATGGTCAAGAAAGAGTTGGATAATACACCTTTGCGCCGTTCGTTGCAGAAAAATAATAAGACTGCTGCTGAATTGAAGCAGGCCGCCATATTCTTTATGTTTTATCCTTGTCATTTGTCCGCTGGAATGTTGGCTGCAAAATTGGGAAAGGAAAAGAAGGAGGAGTCAACTGGTGATTATGACTTTAGCGTATTGGATAATGATCCTCTGATTCTGACTCGAGGTACACGGGGGTATGTATATAGGGGGTATACAGCTTTGCCAAATTGGGAAACGCAAGGTGAGCAGATGTATTCCAAGGAATTCGATATTCTTGCGTTTAAAGAGGCCTTAAAGACATTACACGGGTTTGAACTCAAGACGAAAGAACGTGAAATCGAGCGCGCGAAGTATGAGGCGCAGATAAAGTATATTGAAGAAGGTGTAAAGGTAAAAGGGGTTGAGGAGGACAATTCTGATGAGGAAATATCTACCGCAGTTTTAGGTGGAGATACACGCTTCGAGTTGCTTAAATCATTGGTAAAGGAATTATCACCCGATGCAGAAACAGAATATCATATTTCCACGAGAACCCTAAATGATTATGAGGCGGTTCGTGAGCAGTGGCAGAAACGTGAGACTGAGTCAGAATGTGATAGTCAGGAACTGGTTAAAATAGTTCGTGAGTATCAGGCAAAAAGCCGCCGCTTTGGTTCGCAGGTTTTATTTGAAGCGTTGTGTCAGGATAAATATCGCCCTATCTGGCACGATTGCGAGCCAGCTCAGAAAGGAAAGTTTCCTCGTTCCTCTAATATGTTGCGTGATTTTTCAAATTGGCAATACTTGAACGAACAAAGAGAAAAATACACGAGACCTGTTCATGTAACCGCAGCAGATGCGGTTGTGTCTCCCCGTCAGATGCTGTATTCTGATATAATGAGTCTTGGCAACGGAAAAGGTAGTGAGCTGATATCCGGATGTCGTGGTGGTTTGCGTTTGCAGGTATTGGTTCGTAATGAAAAGGGAAGATGGGAGTCTGCTCCTATTAAGGTACGGTTCTCTGCGCCGCGCTTCATTCGCGATGAGCTGGGAATTGATGCCGGTAATTGGATGGTTCCCAAGAAAGGGGAGAATACAACTTTGCCTTGGTTGCAGCCGATGATGAAAGCATTGGGACAAGATGTGGCTCCTGTTCGGTTGGGGCATGACCCTGCGGTAGGTTTACAGATTAAAGGTCAGGGGAATGAAGCGCGTTTTTATCTGAATTTTCCTGTAACGCTTGACATGGAATCGTTACACCAATCAATAGGTAAGGCATCTATATGGCAGAGACAATTCCTTGGCGGAAATGATGAAAAACTGCATTTGCATTGGCCAGCAACCTATAAGGGGAACAAGTCTGCATGGTGGTTGAACAAAGATGTGCTGGAGCATGGCGTGACTGTTCTGGGTATTGATTTAGGCCTTCGGTGCTCTTTTGCATGGTCATTGGTGGGGCTGAATAATCAGCCCACTGTAAAGAGTGCAAGAGGTGAGGAAGTTTCGGGCTGTATCATAGGGGATAGCGGGAATGCTAAGTGGTATGGCTATGTTTTGAAACAGGGACTTTCTCGTATTCCAGGGGAAGGGGTACGGGATGTTTCGGGGAAGAAGGTGGGTGCCGCATCACTGCCATCGGAGCAGGATAAGAAGTTGGCCAGGAGGATATTTGATGCTGTTGGAGGTGCGGTTCCTATTGATGATGATTGTGATGTTCTACAGCTGGGAAATAGAACATTGAAAGCCTTCAAGCGTCTCATGAGTCGCTTGAAGACATATCTTTCATTCCTTGCGGGACTTAATGATACCGAACGAAAGGAAGATGTACGGAAGCGTATCCATGACTATTTCTCCTATGCTGAGACGATTCCTGGCATTTTGGATTCCTTAAAGGAGGTGGATACGACTCGTGCGTATGACTTAGTGTACACGGAGGTTGAGAAGATAAAATCAGAAATGCCGTCGTTGGCGGAATCTCTGACCAGTCTGATTTTGCCGCGCAAGCATGGCCACTGGGAATGGGTTCCTGAGCGAAGGGATGGATGGCAAGGCTCTGGAAAGATGTGCCTCCTGGAGGGAAAAGATGAAACCCGCCGTCCTGTTTATCATCGTGGTGGTTTGTCTGTGGCTCGGTTGACTCAGTTAGAAACTTTGCGTCAGCTGCTTCAATCTATGAGTAAGGTGTTGTACTTTGTTCCCGGTGAGCTTGTTACATTTGGGAGGGACTTGAAAAACCAAAATATTATAGACCCGTGCCCTGAAATCCTGGAAAAAATAGAGAACATGCGTGAGCAGCGTGTGAATCTGATTGCTCACAATATTGTGGCGCAGACGTTGGGTGTTCGTCTGCTTCCTTCTCGAGATGGGAAAAATGCTGATGGGCTGGATGTAATTCATGGCGAATATGAACTTATACCTGGTCGCAGGCCAGTAGATTTTGTAGTCCTCGAAAATCTGAGTCGTTACATGACATCTCTGGATCGCACCCCGGATGAAAACTCCAGTCTGATGCGCTGGGCTCATCGCCAGATTGTGGCTAAGGTTAAACAGTTGCTTGAAGAGGTATTTGGTATACCTGTTATTTTTACTCACGCGCAGTATACTTCTCGATTTGATTCCCTGACATCTGAACCGGGATTCCGCCCTTCACCCTTGAATATAGAACACCTGGAGTGGATACAGAAACAAGAAACAAAAGGTGGTCATGAGAAGAAATCAGCCGGGGTGTATCTGGCAGTTTGGGAACAAGTTGTAAAGGCTGGAAAACAGGCGAAGGTCACCTTGTTGCAGCCGCATCATGCCAATGGTGGTGAGTATTTCTTATCTCAGCAAAGAGGCAAATTGACCCTGCGTAACGCTGACATGAACGCAGCAACGAATATTGTATGGCGCGGCGTGGCTGCTCCCGAATCATTGCATTTGTTGCATCGTGTCCGAATGGATGTTAAGAAATCAGGGGTTGTGCCTACTTATGGCAATGAGAGAGAAAAGGGAGTGAAAAAGGTTTGGAAATTGAATCCGCTGGGTTCAGTACAGACTGAAGGTAGTAAGATTTCTGCTTTCGCGGTATCTCCAGATTGGGATAAAAAGGTATTTGCTACATATGGTGATTCAGAGACTCAGTATCATCTTTGCCATGGCAAGGTTCTCTGGGGCATTATGAAGAAGATGCATTGGTCAATGTGTCACAAGTACAATATTCTTCAGTTGAAGAAGGCCGGAATCGAAACTCGTTTGATTGAGCAGCTTTTGATTGAGGAAGAAACTGATAGCCTTGATGATATTCCTATGTGATGAGTGAGGATGTACCTCTTTTACCTGTCCGCCGTCTTCATAACTATGTATATTGCCCGCGCTTGTTCTATTTGCAGTGGGTAGAGGATATCTTTGTTCCGAATGAAGATACGGTGGCTGGGGATGCTGTGCATTCTAAAGTGGATGATCCTACTCGTCTGAAAAATGAAGCTTTGACATCGGAAGGCGGAACTCTGCGTTCTATTGCTTTGTCATCTGATGTATTGCGGATAACGGGGGTTATTGATTTATTGGAGCATGATGCTGAAGGTAACACCAGGCTTGTCGATTATAAAAAAGGAAGCCCCGTAAGGAGTGATTCAGGTGAATGGGAGGTAAAGGAGAATGATGCCATACAATTGGCAGCTTATGCTTTGTTGCTTGAAGAAACTGGTATATCTGTTAGTTCTGCAAGTGTGTATTATGCTGCTATCAAACGGCATGTTGCAGTAGATTTGACTGAAGAATTGAGAAAAAGGTGTAAGGCGTTTATCGCAGAAGCCTTGGATGTGGCGAAACGTGGTGCGTGTCCTCCTCCTTTGGATTATTCTTCTCGATGCCTGGCGTGTTCTGCTTATCCTGTTTGCTTGCCATGGGAGAGTAAGATGTGGGCCGATGAATGTGATAATGGGAATAATAATGCTCCCGAACTCAGGCCCCCGCGACCGGATGGCGACCACGGTGAAATCCTCATTGTGCAGAATAATAGAGCTGTTGTCGGTATAAAAGGGGGGGAGATACAGGTTCGCTTAGAGGGAGAATTAGTTGCTCGTCATCCTTTACATCAACTCTATGCTGTTTATTTGTATGGACCGGTACAGGTGAGTGCTCAGGCAATGTCTGCACTTATTGAGCATTCTGTCCCTGTTTCTTATTTTAGTTCAGCTGGTAGATTCATTGGTATGGCTGGGGGATTGCCATTATCTGGTGTAGATGCTCGTATAGGACAATATAATATGTGGTCATCGCCTGTTAAGCGTTTGGTTCTTGCTGCGGAAATTATTAAATCCAAGATTCATAATCAACGTGTAATACTGATGCGTAATGGTAGCGTGCCGGATTCTGTTTTGCGGGAATTAGCTCGCTTGCGGGATTCTTGCCAGAAACAGCTTAGTCTGGAATCTTTGCGCGGTGTGGAGGGGGCTGCGGCTGCACTCTACTTTTCTTATTTTTCGACTATGCTGAAGGATAAAATGGGGTTTGAATTCAGTTCCCGAAATAGACGGCCTCCGAAGGATCCGGTAAATGCATTGCTTTCTCTTGGGTATTCTGTCCTCGCAAAGGAACTTTCAGGTATAGCATATACTGTAGGTCTGGATCCCTTTCTTGGGTTCTTTCACAGCCCAAGATATGGTCGGCCTGCTTTAGCATTGGATATGATGGAGGAGTTCAGACCTCTAATCGTTGATTCTGTCGTCCTGACCTTGATAAATCGTGGGGAGGTTTCGTTGTCCGATTTTACCGTAACTTCGCGAGGTACTCTTTTAAATGATTCTGGCCGTCGTCAATTCTGGAGGGCTTGGACTCGTAGGCTGGATACGGAGATTACGCATCCTACATTTGGGTATAAAATGAGTTATCGTCGCATGATGGAGGTGCAGATGCGTCAGCTTTGGCGCTTTTGCAGGGGGGAGTCGAAAACTTTTTATGGATTTACAACACGATGAGTCGGAGAAGACGATATCTGGTTTGCTATGATATTGCAGACCCAAAGAGGTTGCGTTGCACGGCAAAAGTATGTGAATCTTTTGGCTCTCGCTTACAATGTTCTGTTTTCGAAGCGTCTTTGGATTCAACCATGCTTGCTCGTTTGAAAATGGAGCTGGATGCAGTCATAAATCATTCCTGCGACCAAATCCTCTTTGTCGATATGGGGATAGATGACGAATCCACTCCTCTGAATATTGAATATCTCGGTTTGCCTTATTTGAAACGTATTCGCGTTACGATTATTTAGTTGACTTTTTATACGCTTGGGTGTAACATCCTCCTCGGTATCATCCGTTTCTCGTTTGCCTCCGCCTTCGGCCAAACTTCAGTATATTGACATCTGCGAGTGCGCTAATGACTGCGCCTTTCCTAGACGATGCTCGCGGCCCTTGATTGTCATTGAGTTAATGCGTGTTAAGGCTGCTTGTCTGTGCTTCGTATACGGTTAGTGCGCCTTGGATACTCGTCGACAACGTGTGTAATTATTGCTGTTCTGCTAGTTAGGAAACAAGCAGTGCCACTCGTTGATGCCTGTGATACTGAATGGCGGGAAAGACAGGGTATAAAAGCCCCGTCAACCTACAATAAAGTGCCACTCGTTGATGCCTGTGATACTGAATGGCGGCAGGCGGCGCAGAATATGCTCCGCTCCCTTCCGTGCGTGCCACTCGTTGATGCCTGTGATACTGAATGGCGGTAGCAAACACCTCACGAACCACCTCTGCGCGGGCTTGTGCCACTCGTTGATGCCTGTGATACTGAATGGCGGGTCCAGGAACTCACAGTCCAGCTCCTGCGCCTGGGCTGTGCCACTCGTTGATGCCTGTGATACTGAATGGCGGGGCAGTAGCGGTCTCGGAATGCCCACTCGTTCCGGGTGGTGCCACTCGTTGATGCCTGTGATACTGAATGGCGGTGGTACGACTTTGACGTAAACAACACAGGCACGCTCGTGACACTAGTTGATGCCTGTGATACTGAATGGCGGGCACACCGGGGGCGTTGCCGGGAAGTTGCCTTTTTGCGGTGCCACTCGTTGATGCCTGTGATACTGAATGGCGGGATGGAGTCAATGAAAGATACCTCCTGCGGCTCGGTGCCACTCGTTGATGCCTGTGATACTGAATGGCGGAAGCGTCTTGTCGACGACCCGGACACCGAAAAGAACGGTGCCACTCGTTGATGCCTGTGATACTGAATGGCGGTGCGCATTGTTCATAGCTTGCTGCGCCTCAATAGGTGCCACTCGTTGATGCCTGTGATACTGAATGGCGGTTGCAACGTGGCGCGCGCTGTCGGGTCGGACAGGTGGTGCCACTCGTTGATGCCTGTGATACTGAATGGCGGGCCGCATGGAATACGGGCAGCTCGCTCCGCAGATTGTGCCACTCGTTGATGCCTGTGATACTGAATGGCGGGCATGTTTTGGTTCCTACCGTCTTTCCTGTAAGGTGCCACTCGTTGATGCCTGTGATACTGAATGGCGGATAAGCCCAGCCCGTCACACGCAGCACCTCAAACACGTGCCACTCGTTGATGCCTGTGATACTGAATGGCGGATGTCGATTGGCATTCCACGGCGCAAAGCGGTTGTGGTGCCACTCGTTGATGCCTGTGATACTGAATGGCGGTCGCGCGGGAGTTCGTGCCGGAGATGGCAGCTGGGGTGCCACTCGTTGATGCCTGTGATACTGAATGGCGGCGTGGGTGAATTATTCCATAGCGTCTGACTATACGTGCCACTCGTTGATGCCTGTGATACTGAATGGCGGACCTTCATATCCATTCAAGGTCAAATAAGAGAAGTGCCACTCGTTGATGCCTGTGATACTGAATGGCGGGAACAATATCCCCATTCCTGAACGGGCGGCAGGGGTGTGTGCCACTCGTTGATGCCTGTGATACTGAATGGCGGGTCCACACCATTAGCTATCGTGTTGAGTGCAGGATTGTCGTGCCACTCGTTGATGCCTGTGATACTGAATGGCGGCCTGCCGCAGAATCTTGATGTGGTGCAGTATAAGTGCCACTCGTTGATGCCTGTGATTCTGAATGGCGGTGCATCTTGCCAGTCATAGATTGGGTAGGCATTCTCGTGCCACTCGTTGATGCCTGTGATACTGAATGGCGGACCCCGGCGTGTAATGCGCTATGGCACGCGACAAGCGTGCCACTCGTTGATGCCTGTGATACTGAATGGCGGAAGCATTTCTGCAACGTCAGTGAAGTTCCGGCTTGGTGCCACTCGTTGATGCCTGTGATACTGAATGGCGGTGGAGTTCGCCAACGAGCCGCCGACGGAGACACGTGCCGTGCCACTCGTTGATGTCTGTGATACTGAATGGCGGGCCAAGCTGAACAAGCTGGAAAACCCAGATAAGATATGTGCCACTCGTTGATGCCTGTGATACTGAATGGCGGGGAACTGAACGAAGCGGAAATCATGGTCGAAGAAGTGTGCCACTCGTTGATGCCTGTGATACTGAATGGCGGTTGTTGAAACGCTGGACTTAAAGACCCCGCAGACCCTGTGCCACTCGTTGATGCCTGTGATACTGAATGGCGGGAGAAGTACGGCAAGGACACCGGCATGCCGAATATGTGCCACTCGTTGGTGCCTGTGATACTGAATGGCGGCGAAAGTATTCTCTACAAAGAAAAAGTACACGGTTAGTGCCACTCGTTGATGCCTGTGATACTGAATGGCGGACATAAGGTACAATCGGTTCAACCTGTAGATTGCTGGTGCCACTCGTTGATGCCTGTGATACTGAATGGCGGCAAATGAGGCTTCTGAAACTGATTGGGTGGATATCTGTGCCACTCGTTGATGCCTGTGATACTGAATGGCGGCAGCCTTGCCGATTTTGCAGCGAACCCGTACCGATGGGTGCCACTCGTTGATGCCTGTGATACTGAATGGCGGCGTGTGAGCTGAGTGACGCGATTGATGACCTGCTTGGTGCCACTCGTTGATGCCTGTGATACTGAATGGCGGGGTGGTCAGCTCCTGCTGCTGGACTTAATCGAAGTGCCACTCGTTGATGCCTGTGATACTGAATGGCGGATAGGTGCTTTCATGACTAGGAATGCAGCTGCAATGGTGCCACTCATTGATGCCTGTGATACTGAATGGCGGCAGAAATGCGGTGTGCATCATCACAAATCGTTTCAACAGTGCCACTCGTTGATGCCTGTGATACTGAATGGCGGGCCCTACAAGACCTTCACATCCTCCCCGGTGATTTCGTGCCACTCGTTGATGCCTGTGATACTGAATGGCGGCAAGAAGTCTGGTAATGGTGTTTCAAGCATAGAAGTGCCACTCGTTGATGCCTGTGATACTGAATGGCGGTTGACAGTATCGAATCTCAAGTCGCCGCGTTAAAGAACTGTGCCACTCGTTGATGCCTGTGATACTGAATGGCGGCGACAGAATGGGTTGAAGCGTCTGCAACTGCAAGCACGCTAGTGCCACTCGTTGATGCCTGTGATACTGAATGGCGGAACAGCCCCGGCGGTGACCTGTATATGGGCATTGCTGTGCCACTCGTTGATGCCTGTGATACTGAATGGCGGTCGAATTCTTTCTCAACATTGCGTGCCCATGCTGCGTGCCACTCGTTGATGCCTGTGATACTGAATGGCGGCTCTCAAAATGCTTATTGCGCTATTTTTTTCAAGCGTGCCACTCGTTGATGCCTGTGATACTGAATGGCGGCGCCGTATTTCGCGTGTACTCTTTCGCGCATTTCTGTGCCACTCGTTGATGCCTGTGATACTGAATGGCGGGAGACCCCGGAGAACAGCAAGGCATTGAAAACCGGTGCCACTCGTTGATGCCTGTGATACTGAATGGCGGAACACCACCCTCCTCGAGCTGGCGCCCATTTTTGAGTGCCACTCGTTGATGCCTGTGATACTGAATGGCGGGGCAGCCCCTCCGCAGGTACCCCGGCTGCGGCTACCTGTGCCACTCGTTGATGCCTGTGATACTGAATGGCGGTGATATAGCACTTCCACCGCGATGAATGGAGAAGTGTGCCACTCGTTGATGCCTGTGATACTGAATGGCGGCTGCCCATCAATCATCGCCTTCAGCGCACGCCGCTGTGCCACTCGTTGATGCCTGTGATACTGAATGGCGGAAATCGCAGCGCGGGACTTTAGTCCCGCCTCGGCGGTGCCACTCGTTGATGCCTGTGATACTGAATGGCGGCAGAAATCGCGCCACCCGGCCACGCTCACGTCAGGTGCCACTCGTTGCCTGTGATACTGAATGGCGGAATCACCTCGGCACTGAAACTCTGCAGCCGGAAGTGCCACTCGTTGGATGTCTGGGGTAGGGAATATGGGTAAGTTTGAGCTTTTAATCTGCGTTGAATTACTCCGCAGATAAAAAGGTAAGTTTTCACGGTAAAAGTGTGACTCCATACATACCCCTGCTGAATAAGCGGGGGTTAATTTTTTTGTTTTTCTGCACAAAAAAGTGAAATTTTTCAAAAAACGCTTGACAATGGATGGAGGTGTGCTACATTTTGCGTGCATTCGTTTGATTTGAGGACGAGATATTGCGAAAGGAATACCCTATTACTCCCCAACAACTACCAAAGACTTTTGTTGAATGAATGTGCGCTTTGTGGGCATTGGACTCTTGTGCAGAGAGGGCAGTGAGCAGAGCGGAATGAAGACTCTTACAGCAAGGTAAGCGTGTTGTGGGTTCGAATCCCATCATCTGCGCTGTCGAAAGATAGCACCTGGCGGATGTAGCTCAATGGTAGAGCAGCTGAAATGAATGACGAGTTTTGCCCAATCCCCCTATAGCCGCTGAGAAAAGGCACAAACAGCCATACGACTGCCGACTCGGGTGCATGGCACCTGAACATTCTGGCAGCAGGCATAGCTGCCGTGTGTCCTGGTTCAGTGGTGGAAAACAATGCCAGCGAGTGAAAGACTCCAACTGCAATTCCGAGATATCCTCTTACCGGTTGCCATGTGTGGCCGGGCTGCTCCGAGGGGCGGAGAAATCCTCCCGCCGGGCTTAGGGAACCCAGGTGAGTCTTGTAGCTGGCACAATATCTGCAGATGGCTGAAAGACACCTCTCCAGCAATCCAGACATGCATCAGGTTCCAACTCTGTAAAATGCTCCGTGTGCGACAGGCACTAAGTGTCTTGTGCCATCTGCTCCCCACAATCCAAAGACTCAGACAGCAACTCATACCGAGATTGAGGGTTCGAATCCCTCCCCAACCCCGTACATACCCGATAATATGGGTTGGGCGTTGCTCTGTGGAAGAGCCGAAAACAATGAGTCTTGATACAATCCCACCATTATCCCGCTAACCCTTAACCTTTCCTGCCGCGAGAGCGGCGGAGAGCCCCCCTTACAAGGACTCCAACAGCGATACAATATCTTGGTCATGGGTTCGAATCCCATCTTTCTGCGGAGACGCGGGGAGTAGCTCAGTTGGCAGAGCAGGAGAAAGAACGGAGTCTTGTCACCCCAAGAAAAAAAGCACAAAGACACATACAGCAACTATCCTTGATAGCCTCTATCTGTTAAATAGTTGAACATGGGGTTATGCGCCCGGTGCGCATGCCCCGGTGTCTTGGCGATTTGTTTCTCATCTGAGGATGTGCACCCCACTACCGAGCAAGCGGAAGGGTCCTGCTGCGAAGCAGCGCCCGAGCCAGTAAGATAGGCGGATGATATTTCCAGAAGAAAGCGGATTTGCCTGCAACTACCACCACAGCCATACCTATATACAACTCAAACTTCAATATCATCATGACCAATAATTCACTTTTTGCCGCCATGAAGGCGTGCGATAACACGACACAGACCACCAACGGCATGACCGCCTGCCGTTCCACGCTTTCGGCGCTGCTGGATTTATTCATGGGCGGTGCATCGCTGCGTAAGACGCCGGAGCAGGTGCCCCAGGCGGTGCGCGCTGCTTACCGGGAGGATAAGCTGGGCACGCTGCGCTGCTTGTTCTACCTGCGCGATATCCGCGGCAACGGCGGGCAGGGCGAGCGCGCGGTGTTCCGCGCGGGTATCCGCACGGTGGCAGAGCTGGATACGGAGCTTTTTGTGCGCAGCGGGGTGATTAAGCAGATTCCGTTCTATGGCCGGTGGGATGATGTGTTCTGCCTGCTGGATGTGAGCCGCGAGCTGGATGCGGCGGTGTTTTCCCTGGTGGCAGAGCAGCTGAAGGCCGACTGTGCGGCGCTGGCAGAGCAGGGGAAGAAGGCGCAGGTTTCGCTGCTGGCCAAGTGGCTGCCTTCCTGCAATACGTCCTCTGCCACCACGCGGGCGCTGGCAAAGCGGATTTACCGCACCCTGCGCTTCAGCGAGAAGGAGTACCGCCAGGTGCTCACCGCCCTGCGCCGCCAGATTGATGTGCTGGAGACGCGCCTGAGCCGCCGGGACTACACTTTCCGCTACAGCGCGGTGCCTTCCAACGCGGGGCTGAAGTACCGCAAGGCTTTCATGCGGAATGATGGTGAGCGCTACAAGGCTTATGTGGAGTCTCTGCACAATGTGCTTTGTGTGCAGAACTGCGCCGTGGAGGATGTGAAGGTGAACGTGGGCACGCTGTATCCCTACGATATCATGAACAAGTTCCGCTATGGCGCGCTGGATGCCACGGAGTGCATGCAGCTGGATAATATGTGGCGCTCTCTGCCGGATTATTTCGGCGAGGCGGCAGGTGCCAACTGGCTGGCGGTGGTGGATGTTTCCGGCTCCATGACCTGGGGCGGTATTCCTTACCCCATCGATGTGGCGATGTCGCTGGGTCTGTATGTGGCCGAGCGCAACACGGGTATCTTCAAGGATAAGATGATTACCTTCTCCGCCTCGCCGCAGCTGGTGGAGGTGGACCCCGCCTGGCCGCTGAAGCAGAAGGTGGAGTATATGCTGGACATGGACTGGGGGATGAACACGAATCTGGAGGCAGTGTTCCGCCTGGTGCTGGATGCCGCGGTGCAGGCTGCTCTGCCGGCGGAGCAGATGCCGCAGTGTATCATCATCATTTCCGATATGCAGTTCGACAGCTGCGTGGAGGGCGCCGGGAATCCCTCTGCCTATGAGATGATTCGCCAGCGCTTTGAGGCCGCGGGTTATGCTATGCCCCGTCTGGTGTTCTGGAATGTGGCGCAGCGGAATTACGGCAATGTGCCGGTGCGGTATGACCAGCAGGGCACCATGCTGGTGGGTGGCTGCAAGCCCGGCATGTTCGAGCAGCTTCTTTCCGGCAAAACCCCGGAGGATTTCATGCTCTCGGTGCTCAATTCGGAGCGCTACCAGCCCATCACGCTGGCATAAGTCTTTTTTTCAATAAGTCACAAGCCCAATCCCTCCCTCGGTAGTAATCTGCTCCCCTGGCTGAAATTCCAACAGCCAGGGGAGTATTTTTGATGTGGTGTAGGGTTGTTTCGGCTCAAAATAGGGCTGGACCCGGCTCATTTCGGAACGGAAATGAGCCGAACGGAGACGAGGGGTGCTCTAAGGGGGGAGCCTGATTAGAGCAGAGCGGTTAACTGGTGGATGGCAAAGAGCGGCAGGTTGAGCAGACGGCAGGTAGAGCCGGTATCACTGAGCGGAAGCTGCTGTTCATTCCAGCCTGCCAGTGAGGTGCGCACCGCGCTGGGGCACATGTGTTTGTGGCAGTAGGCCTTCAGGCTTTTGGATTGAAGGTTAGTCTCTGCCTTTACTTCGATGGGGATGATCTCCATGTCGAACTGAATAAGGAAATCGATTTCACCGCGCCCGTTGTCTGAGGCCCAGTAGAAAGGAGTGAGCTGGCAGGATGTTCGCAGCTCCTGCTGTACGTATTGTTCTGCAAGGGCTCCCTTGAACTCGGTGAAAATACGGTTTCCCTCCAGGAGGATTCTGGGGGAGAGTTCTGCCTTGGCGGTAAGGAGTCCTACGTCCAGGAAAAAGGCCTTGAATGCCTGCTCCTGATAGGCTGATAGCGGCATAGCAGGCTTCGCAACTCTGTTAACCAGGAGAATGAGTCCGGCATCCTGCAGCCATTGCAGGGCAAGTTCCAGGTCACGCATGCGGAAGTTAGGCTGCACCTCCTTGCAGATGAATTTCTTATTTTCCTTGGAAAGTTGTCTGGGGATGGAGTCCCAGATGAGTGATAGTCGCGGTGCGATTTCCTTGGGGGCATGCTTGGTAAAGTCTCTCTGATAACCGTTGAGCAGGGTTTGCTGTATGTATCGTACCTGATTAAAATCGCCAGTATTGATGTAAGTTGCAACAGCTTCGGGCATGCCGCCAACGAAGTAGTATATTTTGAGCAGCTCTGCTAGCTTGCCGGAAAAATTGTTGCTGAGTGCCTGGTCGTGGCTGGCCAGCAGGTCTGCATACAGCTGATGGCCACTGGCAATAAGGAATTCCCGGAAACTCATGGGGTACAGGTGAAGCATATCCACCTTGCCTACCGGGAATCCTGTGCCTTTATGTTCGTAAAGTCCTAGAAGAGAGCCTGCCGCGATGATGTGGTGTTCGCGGGCTTCCTCGCAGAAGTATTTGAGTGAGGTGAGCGCATGGGGGCATTCCTGGATTTCATCGAATATGATTAGTGTCTTACCTGCCTCCAGTGGGAATCCGGCATGTAGTTGGATGACCATGAGAAGGCGTTTGATGTTCAGGTCCTGCTCGAAGTTTTGCTTGATTTCGGTATCCAGGTCGAAGCGAATGTAGGCAATGTTTTTGTAGTGTTGTGCACCGAATTCCTGCATGAGCCAGGTCTTGCCTACCTGGCGGGCTCCCAGTAGCAACAGCGGCTTTCGATTTGGGTTTTCTGCCCATGTCTTCAGGTCTGAAATTCGCTCTCGTAACATGCTGTCTTTTTCTCGGAAAAGAGGGTAACGTGTTTTTTATTGAAAGTCAATAGAAAATAGAGATGTCCCCACATTTTCTGTACGACTTTTGCCGTCTGCTCACACATTTTCTGCACGACTTTTGCCGTTTGCTCACACATTTTCTGCACGACTTTTGAAAGCCGGAGGAGAAATGGGCGGAGTTTCGCGCGCGTGCGCGTGTATGAATTTGTAGATTATCTGCTCTGCTAGCAGAGAGAATTTCCGCTAGAGCGGAGAGAATTTCGCGGGCGGTGGCCGCGAGATGAATTACTTCGCACATTGTAATTCGTACTTGCTTACTTGTGTGTGTGTGGTAGAATGCAGGGGTATGGCAAATGCTTTATTGAGTGTACGTGGGTTGCAGCGTGCGTTTGGCGAGGTTCAGGCGGTGCGTGATGTATCGTTTGAGCTGGAGCGGGGGCAGTCGGTGGGTGTGATTGGCGCGAATGGCGCGGGTAAGACGACGATGATGCGGATTCTGGTGGGGCTGGATTTGCAGGATGCGGGCAGCATCTGCTTTGATGGCGTGGCAATGGAGAAGGAGCCGCAGAAGCTGCGCGGGCGCATCGGCTGGATGCCGGATGCGTTCAACCCGCCGGCGAATACCACGGTGTGGGAGTATGTGGATTTCTTTGCGCGGGCATTCGGGCTGCGCGGGGAGAAGCGCGATGCGGAGGTGACGCGTGTGCTGGAGTTCTGCGGGCTGAAGGAGCTGCAGGAGCGCCGCGTGGATAAGCTTTCGAAGGGTGAGCAGCAGCGGGCGAATATGGCGCGCATGCTGATTGGTGACCCGGAGCTGGTGGTGATGGATGAGCCGGCGGCGGGGCTTGACCCGCGCGCGCGCCTGGAGTTTAAGCATTGTGTGCGCGAGCTGGTTCGGCAGGGCAAGACGCTCTTAATCTCCTCTCACATTATCTCGGAGCTGGCGGAGATGTGCGATTCGTTTATCCTGATGGATAAGGGGCAGGTGCTGCGCCACGAGGGCTGCGAGGAGATGCGCGCGGCGGGTTCTGCGGCGCAGCGGCTGGTATATGAGTTCCGCCTGGCGGGTGCCGGGGCTGGGGCGCTGCAGCAGGCGCTGGAGGCGCTGCCGGAGTGGGAGCAGGTGGAGCTGCTGGCACCGGATGCGGTGCGGGCGGTGTATGCCGGCGAGCCGGGTGAGCCGCTGGCGCTGCAGTTGCGCACGCTGGCTGCGGAGCATTTGCTGGTGCAGGCTGCCTGCAGGCAGGTCTCTTTGGAGGAAACTGTAATTGATTTGATGAACGGTCATGAATAAGAATTATAAGGATAGTATTCCGGATTGGTTGCCGCCGGCGCTGGTGAAGGATTGGCGGCAGATGCTGCGCACCCCGCTTTTTATGCTGGGGCTGCTGGCGCTGGGCTTGCTGAGTTTCGGTTTTCTGCTGCCGCCGGAGAGTGAGGTGCTGTATAAGGCGAGCTATATGCCTTTTGTGATGATGGGGACTGTGGTGCTCTGTGGTCTGGTGCCGGCCCGCGTGAGCCAGACGGTGGAGGGCGAGACGAAGAACCCCGGTACCAACTTCATCCGCCTGACGCCGCTGAGTTCGTGGCAGGTGGTGTGGGGTACCTGGCTTTCGGGCGCGGTGCAGGTGGTGATGCTGGCCTTGCTGGCGCTGCCGCTGGTGATGCTGCGCATGGGGCATGCCCCGGCGGGCCAGGAAGGGCTGCACCTGGCAGCGCACTTGCTGCTGCTTCTGCTGCTGGTGCTGCAGGGGTGGACGATGGTGGCGCTGGCGCAGGCCAGCTCGTCGCTGCCCATGGTGCTGCGTTTGTTTGTGTTCGTGTCGCTGCTGGGCAGTATCTGCGGTATGGATTACGAAATGGTGAGGGTGTTGCTGCGTGAACAGGTGAGTCAGTTTGCCGGCATGTACCTGCTTTCGGTGGCCGCGCTCGGGGTGATGCTGCTCACTCTGCTGGCCGAGGCCAGGCGGCAGTATGCCCACCCGGCAGAGGATTGTGTGACGCCGGTGCGCTGGTTCAGTATGCTGGCGGTGGTGCTGTATGGTGCAGCTCTGCTGCTGAATCAGGCCGGGTTGCTGGGGGATTACTCCTGGGGCTGCTATGGCTGGGCTGTGTGGTTTGTGCTGGGTATGGCGGTGTGGGAGGTGCTGCATCCTGTGATTGGCAGCCACCGCGGGCTGCTGATTTCCGGTAAATCCGGTATGTGGGGCGGTGTGGTCTGGTTTTCTGTGGCGGTGGGTGTGTGCATGCTGGTCGGGCTGCCGTTGCTGTGGACAGCCTATCAGAAGTGGCATACACTGGCCTATATTTCCAAGCCGCTGCCTCCCGTGTATGATTTGCTGACGGTGTATGCCTATGCCTGGCTTACCCTGCTGGTGGGTGTGCTGGCGGCGCTGCTACTGAGCCAGATTTTCCGTCGCCACAGTGCGGGTGTCTTTGCCGCGGTGCTGATGCTGGGAGTGGTGGTGCAGGGCCTGGATAACATGGTGGCCGGGCTGCTGCCGGTGCCGTCCTGGGAGCTACTCGCCATGATGGCGCATCTCCATATGTGCGATGCAGACCGCATCGAACTGGTGCAAGCCTGTTCTGTGGTGCAGGTGGTCTGGCTGGTGCTGCTGCTGGCTATTTTCCGCATGCTGACCAGGCGTAAATGACCGCTTCGACCTGCGGGGTGGGGGCACCATTCCGCAGGGTAAAGGGGGCCGGATTCCGGTGCCGGAGGCTGCCGGATTTGCCCGCTGAGGGTTCCGGAAAGGGGCGTTTGCAGACCCGCAAGCGGCCCCTTTTTCGCCCCCGGCGGGGGTGGAGACGGAGAATTTTCTCTGTCATGTTCTGCAAAATAATGATTTTTTTCTGAATTCGTGAACCTGTGGCAAACAGGGCATTTTCAGGGCTGAAAAATTCGAAAAAATCATTGAAAATTCACAGAAAAGGCTTGCATTGTGGGAAATTTGGAGTAGAATACTCCGACCCGCGGACTGTACAGGGATGTATTGTCCACTGGTCACTATCGGGTAAACCGGTGACGTGAAAAACTGTGTTCCTCAAGGGATGAGGGATAGGTGACACGAGCCGTAAAACCTTGAAAAACAAAATCATAAATAAGTAACATGCCGACTATTAATCAGCTCGTCCGCAAGGGACGTACAGTACCGGAAGAGAAGTCGAAGTCTCGCGCTCTTCACAGCTGCCCGCAGCGCCGTGGCGTTTGCCTGCAGGTGATGACCCGTACCCCGAAGAAGCCGAACTCCGCTCTTCGTAAAGTTGCTAAGGTTCGCCTTACCAACGGTGAAGAAGTGATCGCCTACATCGGTGGTGAAGGCCACAACCTCCAGGAGCACTCCATCGTGCTTGTGCGTGGTGGTCGTGTGAAGGACCTTCCCGGTGTTCGTTATCATATCGTTCGTGGTGCTCTTGACTGCCTTGGCGTTGACAAGCGCCGCCGTGGCCGCTCGAAGTACGGTGCCAAGCGCCCGAAGGCCGGTGCCGCCGCCGCTCCCGCTAAGAAGCGCTAAGAATTAACCCTGAACTACTTAATTTAATACTATGGCTCGTCGCAAACGCGTCTATAAGAAGATTGAACGTCGTGACTCCCGTTACGATTCCGTGCTCGTTGGCCGCCTGATTTGCAAGGTGATGCTCGACGGCAAGCGCTCCCTGGCTGAGCGTATCGTTTACAAGGCTATCGACCTTGCCAACGAGGGTACCGACACTGTGAGCCCGCTCGAGGTTCTGACCCGCGCCATTGAGAACGCCAAGCCCCGTGTGGAGGTGAAGAGCCGCCGCGTGGGTGGTGCTACCTACCAGGTTCCGTTGGAAGTGGCTCCCGATCGTTCCGAGGCTCTCGCAATGCGTTGGATCATCAACTACGCCCGCAACCGCAAGGGTATCCCCATGGCTAAGGCTCTGGCTAACGAAATCAAGGAAGCCGCTGCCAACCAGGGTGCCGCCGTGCGCAAGCGTGATGATGTGCACAAGATGGCTCAGGCCAACCGTGCCTTCGCTCACTTCCGCTGGTAAGACCGCCGCGCTGGAAGTTTTGATGTAATCTCTGAACTTTAAAATATTCATATTACTATATGGCTAATAACTATAGCAGCCCTGACCGCAAGGCTCCGCTTGAGCGCTACCGTAACTTCGGTATCGCCGCCCACATTGACGGCGGCAAGACCACGCTTTCCGAGCGTATCCTGTTCTACACCGGCATGATCCACAAGATCGGCGAGACCCACGAGGGTTCTGCGACGACCGACTGGATGGAGCAGGAGCAGGAGCGTGGTATTACCATTACCTCCGCTGCCGTTACAACTAACTGGAAGCAGCTGCCCGCTGAGGGCTGCCACAAGCTTTTCGAGAACGAGAACTTCCAGCTCAACGTTATCGATACTCCCGGGCACGTGGACTTCACCGCTGAGGTGGAGCGTTCCCTGCGCGTGCTCGACGGCGCTATCGTGGTGTTCTGTGGTGTTGCCGGCGTGCAGCCCCAGACCCAGACGGTGTGGCGCCAGGCCAACAAGTACGAGGTGCCCCGTCTGTGCTTCGTGAACAAGATGGACCGCACCGGCGCTAACTTCGCCAACGTGCTCAACGACATCCGCACCAAGCTGGGTGCCAACGCTGCACCCATTCTGGTGCCCATCGGCGCCGAGGACCAGCTTTGCGGCCAGATTGACGTGGTGAACCAGAAGGCTATCTTCTACGCTGACTCCGACCGCCAGGGTTCCACCTATGAGGTGAAGGAGCTGGAAGGCGAGCTCAAGGAAATCGGCGAGGCCTACCTCGAGGAACTCAAGGAGTGCGTAGCCAACGTGGACGACGAGCTGGGTGAACTCTTCCTCATGGAAGAACCCATCGATGCCCCCACGCTGAAGCAGGCTATCCGCCGCGCTACCATCGCCAACAAGTTCATCCCCGTGGCCGGTGGTTCCGCTTTCAAGAACAAGGGTGTGCAGGGCCTCCTGGACGCTGTGGTGGACTACCTCCCCAGCCCCCTCGAGTGTAAGCAGGCCACTGTGACCAGCACGATTGCCTCCGGTCTCGACGAGAACGGCTACGAGGTGTTCGACGTGAAGGAGATCAACCCCTCCGACAACGACAAGCCCGTGGTGCTGGCATTCAAGCTCTGGGCCGACAAGTTCGTGGGTTCCCTCGTGTTCATCCGCGTATACACCGGCGTGGTGCGCAAGGGCGACACCGTGTACAACCCCCGTACCCGTAAGCGTGAGCGCGTGGGCCGTCTGCTCCAGATTCAGGCCAATGTGCACACCGACGTGGACGCAGTATACTCCGGCGATATCGCCGCTATCGTGGGTCTGAAGAACGCCACCACGGGTGACACCCTGGCTTCCGACGACTTCGACTACACTCTTGAGCCCCCGACCTTCCCGGACACCGTGATTTCCATGGCTGTGGAACCCCTTACCAAGGGCGACCAGGAGAAGATGTCCAACGCTCTGCAGCGCCTCTCTGCTGAAGACCCCACCTTCCGCGTGAAGACTGACGAGGAAACTGGTCAGACCATCATCGCCGGCATGGGTGAGCTTCACCTCGACATTATCGTGGACCGCCTCAAGCGCGAGTTCAAGGTAGAGGCCAACACCGGCAAGCCCCAGATTGCCTACCGCGAAACCATCACCGGTTCTGCTGACCGTGTGCAGGGTAAGCTGGTGAAGCAGTCCGGTGGTCGTGGTCAGTACGGTGACGTGGTGATTGCCATGCGTCCCGGTGAGCGCGGTACCGGTCTCAAGATTGCCAACAAGATTGTTGGTGGTGCCATTCCCAAGGAGTACATGAACGCTGTGTACGCCGGTCTGAACGAAGCCATGAACTCCGGTTCTGTTGCGGGTTACCCCGTGGAGGACGTGGAAGTGGACGTGATTGACGGCTCCTACCACGAAGTGGACTCCAACGAAAACGCCTTCAAGATGGCTGCTATCTTCGCTATGAAGAACGCCTTTGCCAAGTGCAGCCCCGTGCTGCTGGAGCCCATCATGGCTGTGGAAGTGGTGACCCCCGCTGAAAACCAGGGCGATATCATGGGCGACCTTAACCGCCGCCGCGCCATGGTGAAGAACATGGAGCACAAGGGTGCTGAGTGCGTACTCACCGCCGATGTGCCGCTGGCTGAAATGTTCGGTTACTCCACCGACATCCGTACCCTTTCCAAGGGTCTGGCCTCCTACTCCATGGAACCCTCTCACTTCGAACAAGTACCCCAGAACCTTGTCAACGAAATCGTCAAGGCTCGCGGTGGTAACAAGTAAACCAACCAAACAATATTAACCTAAACATAACCGCACGTTCATGCAAAGTCCCAAAATCCGCATCCGTCTCCGTGCATTTGACAGCCGCGCTATCGACCGTTCCGCTTCCGAGATCGTCGAGACCGCTAAGCGTACAGGTGCAAAAGTCGCCGGGCCGATTCCTTTGCCGACTCGTATCGAGAAGTTCTCTGTGAACCGCTCGGTCCATGTTAATAAGAAATCTGCCGACCAGTTCGAAATCCGTACCCACAAGCGCCTGCTCGACATCGTTGAGCCGACCTCCCGCACGGTGGAAGAGCTCAAGAAGCTCAACCTGCCCGCTGGTGTGGACATCACGATCAAGATCTGATCATCGCCCGTTTAATTACGAACCTTAACACAGATTTTTTAATAACATGTCTTTAGGACTTATTGGTAAGAAGGTTGGCATGACCCGCGTCTTCAACAAGGAGACCGGCGCCATGATTCCCGTCACGGTTATCGACGTGACCGGCAACACTTACGGCCAGATCAAGACCGAGGAGAAGGATGGTTACTGCGCCATCCAGGTGGCTTTCGACGCTCAGAAGGAGAGCCGCCTTTCCAAGCCGGTTGCTGGCCACTTCAAGAAGCTGGGTATCGCCCCCGCCAAGCTCCTCAAGGAGTTCCGCGTGGACGCCGCCGAGCTGCCCGCAGAGGGCGCTGAGCATCCCGGTTGCAGCCTCTTCGAGGAGGGTGCCTGGGTGGACGTGATCGGCACGTCCAAGGGTAAGGGCTTCCAGGGTGTTATGCGTCGTCATAACTTCAGTGGCTCTCCCATGACGCACGGCTCCATGATGCACCGCCGTACCGGTGGTGTGGGCGCCTGCGCAACGCCGTCCCGCGTGTGGAAGGGCCAGAAGATGCCCGGCCACATGGGTGCCGAGCGTAAGACCGTGCAGAACCTGAAGGTCGTTCAGGTGCGCAAGGATGACAACGTGATTCTTGTGTCTGGCCCCGTGCCCGGCGCCAAGGGTTCCTACGTTGTGGTCCGTCCGGCTAAGAAGAAGAACGGTAAATAAACAAACGAACTAGGAAAACCTATCTATGTCCGCTACTACACTGACAATCGAGGCAGCTAATGCCGCCGGTCTTGTGACGGTAGGGCCCGAGAAGGGTAGCCAGGCCGTACACGACCTGGTTACCGCTTATCGCGCCAACCGCCGCACCGGCTCTGCCAATACTAAGACCCGCGGTGAGGTTGCTGGTAACAACCGCAAGATCTACCGCCAGAAAGGCACGGGTAATGCCCGTCACGGCGACCACCAGTCCCCCATCTTCGTGGGTGGTGGCGTGGTGTTTGGTCCCCGCCCCTGCGACTACTCCAAGAAGGTGAACAAGTCCACCCGTAAGCTGGCTCTGCGCCGCGTGCTGGGCGACATCATCACCGGTGGTAAGGTCGTGACCGTTCCCTCCTTCTCCATCGAGGACGGCAAGACGAAGTCTTTCGTTGCTGCTGTATCCGAGATCGCCGAGGGTAAGAAGATCCTCATCATCGCCGACAGCTTCGACGAAATGACCAAGCGCGCTGGCCGCAACGTGGCCGAGGTGCTTCTCATGACCGCCGCTGAGGTGAACGTGGAGCAGCTGCTGGACGCCCGCAAGGTCGTTCTCGTTGACTCCGCTATGGAAATCATCGCCAACCGCACCAAGTAATCATGAACGATATCTACGACGTAATCAAGAAGCCGCGTGTTTCCGAAAAGGCAACCGTGATGCACGAGGAGAACGGCGTGCTTACGCTCGAAGTGGCGGTGAAGGCCACTAAGATCGAGGTTAAGCAGGCTGTGGAGAAGGCCTTCGGCAAGAAGGTTGCCTCCGTCCGCACCGCTAACTATGATGGCAAGGTGCGCCGCAAGCGCACGAAGGATGCCGGCAACGCACCCGCCTGGAAGAAGGCTTTCGTGCGTCTGGCCGACGGTGAGTCCCTGGACCTTGTCTAATATTGATTGGAACACGTAACTAGAAAGTAAGCTATCATGTCCCTCAAGTCATTTAAGCCTACCACTCCGTCCAACCGCTACAAGGTTCTGCCCTCTTTCGACGAGATCACCAAGTCCAAGCCGGAGAAGAGCCTCCTGCAGCCCATCCGCAAGAGCGGTGGCCGCAACAACAACGGCCGCATCACCACCCGCCACATCGGCGGTGGTCACAAGTACCACTACCGTCTCGTGGACTTCCGCCGCACCCGCACGGAAGCCGCCACGGTGCTCGGTATTGAGTACGATCCGAACCGTACCTGCCGTATCGCCCTCATCCAGTACACGGATGGCACCAAGAGCTACATCCTGGCTCCTGTGGGTCTGACCGTAGGTATGACGGTTCAGAGCGGTGAGAACGTAGCCCCCAAGGTGGGCAACGCTATGCCCCTCAAGAATGTACCCCTGGGTACTGCTATTCACAACATCGAGATTCGTCCCGGTTCCGGTGGTAAGATTGCTCGCTCCGCCGGTCAGCAGGCTGTGCTCTCCAACCGTGATGGTGAGTACGCTCTGGTTAAGATGCCTTCCGGCGAAATCCGCAAGTTCCGTGTAGAGTGCTACTGCACCATCGGTCAGGTGGGCAACGCTCAGCACATGAACGAGTCCTCCGGTAAGGCCGGTCGTACCCGTTGGATGGGCATCCGTCCGACCGTACGCGGTATGTGTATGAACCCCGTCGACCACCCCAACGGTGGTGGTGAAGGTAAGTCCAAGTCCGGTGGTGGTCGTCAGCACCTGAAGTCCCCGTGGGGTCACGTCAAGGGCCAGAAGACTCGCCGTCTCCGCAAGCCCTCCGATGTGTTCATCGTGCAGCGCCGCAAAGCCAAGTAATCTTTAACCACTAATATTTCATACAACAATGGGACGTTCCCTCAAAAAAGGACCCTTCGTAAGCCAGCCTCTTCTCGACAAGGTTGACGCCCAGCTGCAGAGCGGGGATCGCAAGCCGATCAAGACCTGGAGCCGCGCCTCCATGGTGATTCCGGATTTCGTCGGTCTCACTTTCCTGGTGCACACCGGTAAGTCTTTCGCCACGGTGTACGTGACGGAGAACATGGTGGGCCACAAGCTCGGCGAATTCGCTCCTACGCGAATCTTCAAGGCTCACGGCGGCATCGGCAAGAAGTAATAAGATTAACCGAAACTGAACCATGAACGCTGCTCACCTCAGCTCCTGCCTTGTGACCCTGGCCGCTCTGGCTGCGGGTACCTGTGCCGGTGCTGGTGAGGGCGCCAATGGTGCTACGGACCGCAGAATTGACCAACTGGAACGCCAGGTGGCCAGTCTCCGCGAAAGCTACATGCTTGCACGGGCAGATGCTGATTCCGCCCGCAAGCAGCTCAGGGAAGTCAGCGTGCGTCTCGAGGCGCTTGGTGGCACCGCCCTGGGTGGGCAGGAGGAAAAGCTCATCGAAACCGCTGCCATGCTCGAATCCACCCGGACCGAGCTGGACGAGGTGCGCCAGGGCAGCCTCCGACTCGCCGCCGCTGTGGCAGAATACAAGCGCAGCGCGATGGTGGAGGACGAAACTGCCCGGCAGACGCTGGAGACCGCCCTGCAGGAACTGGAGGTAGCCCTGGGGCTGCGCCAGAAACAGCAGAGCGAGTTTGACGGCACGCTCGATGAGGCTAAGGTGCTCAGCATCGATTCCGAATCCGGGCTTATCGTCATCAACGCCGGCCGCAAGGGCGGGGTGGAAGTGGGCATACCCATGGAAATCTTCCGCGGCGACCAGGTGATTGCCACTACCATGGTGACAGACGTTCGCAAGAGCGTTTCCGGTCTGCTGGTTCAGCGCCACCTCAACCCGGTGCTCAGCATCGCTGTAGGTGACCGTGTGTCCGTAAAAACAAACGACTAATTCTTCAACAAATACCATAACAATGGAAGTGAAAGCAGTATACAAGAATGCTCGCATCTCTGCGAAGAAGATGCGCGACGTAGCCGCCGCCGTCCAGGGTATGTCTGTAACCCAGGCTACCGACGTGCTGAGCTACACCCCCAAGAAGGGCGCTTATCTCCTGAATAAGACCCTGAAGGCCGCTGTGGCCAACGCCGAGAACAACAACGGCCTGTCCGCTGATGAGCTCGTGCTTAAGAGCGTGATGGTGGACGAAGGTCCCACCTTCCGCCGTACGATGGCCCGCGCCCGCGGTTCCGCTAACATGATCCGCAAGCGCACCTCCCACATTACTATCATCCTCGCTAACAAAGAGGCATAACCATAACAAACTAACATAACACTATGGGTCAGAAAGTAAATCCTATCGGCTTCCGTCTTGCCGTTACTAAAGACTGGCGCTCCAAGTGGTATGCTACGGGCAAGGACTATGCCACGAAGCTCCACGAGGACCTCAAGATCCGCAAGTTCATCAAGGACTACACCGCGGACCTCAACAAGGATCTCAAGGGCTCCACGCCTGCGATTTCCCGCATCACCATCGAGCGCGCCTGGAACAGCGTCCGCGTGACTATCGCCACCGCTCGTCCCGGCCTCATCATCGGGCCCAAGGGCAAGAACATCGAGGAAATGACCGCCGCCCTCTCCAAGCTGTGCAGTGGCGCTCAGGTCAAGCTCGACATCATGGAAATCCGCCAGCCGGAGCTCGACGCCCAGCTTGTGGCCGAGAACATCGCCACTCAGCTTGAGCGCCGCGTGTCCTTCCGTCGCGCCATGAAGCGTGCCGTGCAGGTTGCCATGGACTTCGGTGCCGAGGGTATCCGCGTTCGTTGCGCTGGTCGTCTGGGTGGTGCTGATATCGCCCGTGCTGAGCAGTACCGCGAGGGTAAGGTGCCGTTGCAGACTCTGCGCGCCCCGATTGATTACGGCTTTGCCGAGGCCCGTACCCTGTACGGTATCATCGGTATCAAGTGCTGGATCAACAAGCGCCCCGAGGTTGCCGGTGCTCCCCAGATGGGTGGCCGTCCTAACCGTCCCCAGCGTCCCCGCCGCGATTCCCGCCGCGACGCCTAATGTCTAACACGAAACTTTAACAATAGGAGAATAAGACTATGCCTTTAATGCCCAAACGTATTAAGGACAACCACCGCAAGATGCACCGCGGTAACCGCGGTGGCAATGCAACGAGCGGTGACTATGTTGCCTTTGGTGACTTTGGTCTGCAGGTTCTCACCCGCGGCTGGGTGACCAACAACCAGATCGAGGCTTGCCGTATCGCTATCAACCGTTACCTGCGCCGTAAGGGCCGCGTGTACATCCGTATCTTCCCGCAGAAGTCCTTCACCAAGCGTCCGCCGGACACCCGTATGGGTAAGGGTAAGGGTGCCGTGGAAGGTTGGGTGGCCGTATGCCGTCCCGGCAACATCATGTTCGAGGTGGGTGGTGTGACTGAGTCCGCTGCTCGTGAGGCTCTCCGCCTCGCCTCCAACAAGCTGGGTATCCGCACTCGTTTCGTCTATCGCCAGGGTGTTGAGCCCCAGGCCTAAAACTAGTAACCATTCAAAAATTACATTATTATGCCTGTAAAGAAAGCTAAAGACTTCCGCGGTATGCCCGCCAAGGAGCTCGCCGCCCACATCCGTGGTCTGCGCGAGGAGTACTTCAACCTGCGCATCCAGCAGGCCACTGGCCAGCTGGAAAACAACCAGCGCATCCGCATCGTCCGTAAGGAGCTCGCCTGCGCCCTGACTGTTCAGGGCGAGGGCAGCGCCACTGCCGAGGCCTAAATCAAACGAAAACCCAAGGACTTAGAATATGAGCGAAGAAAATACTACGACCAAGCCCCAGGGCCTTCGTAAGACACGCGTCGGCGTTGTTGTCTCTGACAAGATGAGCAAGACCATCGTTGTGGAGTACGTAGCCCGCGTTCCGCACCCCGTGTTCAAGAAGATCGTGAAGAAGAGCAAGAAGTTCTATGCTCACGACGAGAACGAGACCGCCAAGATTGGCGACAAGGTGCGTATCCGTGAAACCCGCCCGCTTTCCGCGCTGAAGCGTTGGGAGCTCGTGGAAATCCTGAAACACTAATTCTAACCAGAAAGGACATTACCTACTATGCTCCAGATGGAATCCCTCGTTCAGGTGGCCGACAACACCGGCGCCCGTACCGCCAAGATGATTGGCGTGATCGGCAAGAGCGGTGCTGACCAGGCTCACATCGGTGATATCATCACCTGCCACATCCGCGAATCCATCCCGACCGCTTCTGTGAAGAAGGGTACGGTGGTGAAGGCTGTGGTGGTGCGTACCGCCGCCCCCATCCGTCGCGACGACGGCTCCGTGCTTCGTTTCGACTCCAACGCCGTGGTGGTTATCGACAAGGATAACAACCCGCGTGGTACCCGTATCTTCGGGCCGGTGGCTCGCGAGCTTCGTGAAAAAGGTTTCATGAAGATCGTGTCCCTCGCTCCCGAGGTGCTGTAAGGCGGAAGGGTATTTGTTGAAGTTTATCACTTCCACACACCTTACAAAAAAGTGGCAGGTTCTCCGGAACCTGCCGCTTTTTTTTGCTTTGCTCCAAAACAAATGAACTGCCCGGCAATGCCGGGCAGTTCAGACCGGTGATACGCGGATTTCATTGCAGAGCGGTTTGCTCTTATGTTTCTGTCACCACGCTAATATACTTTTGACACGCCCGGTATTGCCCTGTAAAATACGCGTATGCGTATGCTTCGTGTACTTTTCAGTCTGGTCCTGGTGCTCGTGCTGGGGGCGTGTTCTGCGCCGCTTGTGCCGCCGGCAACGCTGCCAGTGCCATCCCGCCAGAACCAGGGGGATGCAGATTTGCTGGGGCGCATGCGCGCTGCATGGGAGCAGCTGGAGAACCCGGACCTGGGCGACATGGAGCGCACCACCGCCCTGCGCGATTACAATGCAGCCCTGCGTGTGCTGGTGCAGCGCCTGCGCCATGATGCGCACCAATCCGGCACGCTGCCCACCTATGAGGCATTTGAGATGAACCACCAGCTATCCCCGCACGTGCGGAACTTCATCGGGCTGCACGAGGACATCATTCCGGCATCGGATGTGAAGTTGTCTGCGCTGAAGGAGCGCTACACGTTGCCCGGCGTGGGTGTGCCTATGGTCGGCGTGATTCCGCCGCACAAAACCCCAGGAGCGGCGGATGATATGTTCAGCATCTCCTCCCGCGGTATGGTGAGTGCGCTCACCGCCGTCATGACCTTCCCGAAGGAGGGTAAACCGCGCTTCATGGTTGTTCCCCGCCAGCTGGAGCATACCGTCACGGTGGGCAGGCTGGAATACCCCCTTGCTGCAGACTGGAGCGCGCTGCTGGAAGTGTACTGGGATCTGACCCGTGTGAAGGAGGAGCGTATCCTCGGCCTGCTTCAGCCGCAGAAACTGCGCAGCACCACGGGGCTGTCCTGCATCCAGGCTTACTCGCCTGACAAAATTCCTGTTATTCTTACCCACGGCCTCGCTTCCTCTGCAGATACCTTTGATAATCTTGTCAATCGACTTTACGCAGACCCCGAAATTCGTAAAAATTACCAATTCTGGTATTTCAACTACCCCACAGGAGTCGCGTGGACGGTCTCTGCCCGTGCATATCGTGAGGCGCTTCGAAATTTGCGCGCCACAGTGGACCCGAATCACACTAATCCGAACTGGGACAACATGGTGGTGGTCGGTCACTCCATGGGCGGCCTTATTACGCACTACAGTCAGTGCCTCGAGCCCTGGAATCTTCTCCGTGCATCGGATATTCCCCAGAAGGAGCTGGAGCCTTATCTGAAATCCAAGTACGTCGACAAGCCGTTTGAGGAAGCTTCTTTGGAGCCGCTGCGCAAGGATTACTTCTTTCGCCCGGTTGAAGCTGGCATGGTTGTTTACATGGCCACTCCCCACCGCGGCGCACCGGTTGCAAAGTACCGTTTAGTCACCATTTTATCCAAGTTAGTCACCTTGCCGCAAACCTTACTCAAAGAGGCTTATAATCTTGCGACTCTGCAGCAGGATATCTTCCTGCTGAATCCGCAGGATGCGTACCTCTGGTTTACCAGCGTGAACCAGCTCAAGCCGGACAGCTATTCCATTGCCGGTCTTCAGGGGCTGAAGGTGCGCAATGTACCTACTCATTCCATTATCGGTGACTCCGGTAAGGGGAATACCCCTAAGTCATCAGATGGCGTAGTGCCTTACTGGTCAAGCCATATCGCATGGGGTACAGAAACCATCGTACCCGCGGACCATTCGGTGCAGGACTGCATCGAGACCGCAAACGACATGAAGCGCATCCTGGGCGAGTATGCGGAGAAGCACCCGGCGGTCAAAGTAACAAGGCTGCGTAAGCGGCGCGTTCCTCCGGCGTATAAGGGGCTGCTGAACCATCCCGTTTCCTCCTCGAAGAGATAGTCTGAACCACGGCGCAAATTCTCTCAGGTCCCACTATCTCAAATTTCCAGTGTGCTGAGCTGGAGCCTATACGGGTGATGTAGCAGTGTACTGCTACCTCGTCAAAGAAGCGCAGCGGTGCAAGGTAGTCTGCCTCGGCATGAACGCGGGGGTAAAGGTACCCATCGCGGGTGACTATACTCCCCAGTGAGGCCAGAGCATGTGTTTCGGCTTCTTCTGCCAGGCGGAAGAAGTTGGCAAAATAGACCACTCCTGCGGCGTCGGTCTCGTGAAAAGCAATGCGGCGTTTGTAAGTGAAGGTGGGCATGGTCGTGAATCAGCGGTAAAGAGCTCCCCAGTCGTTGCCGATGCGGCGGCGGTTCTCGTCGGCCACCGCATCCCAGCCCGCATCCTGTAATTCGGAGACCACGATGCTTTCGTCCGCCTCATTGGTGCGGATGTAGAGCACGCAGATCTGGCGGCCGTTTGTCACGGTCAGGAATCGGGTGCGGTTTTCGTGAAGACTATCGGTGGAGGCCAGTTTGATGGCGCGTTCATCGCGCAGCCAGGCGCGGTAGCCCTCCGGCACCTTGTCCATGCCCAGCCAGGCTTCGGCTTCTTCGCGGGTCATGCCTGCCAGGGATTCGTAGTCGGAAATGTGCTTCATCACCCTGGCGGCGGCGTGCACGGCTGCAGTGGTGGCCAGTGGCTGTCCCTTGGCATTGATGCGGTGCGTGAACATGCGGCTCATATCGCGCTGCAGGGCCTCTTCAGCCGTGGGCTGCGGGTAGCACAGGAACCACAGCGCCAGCGCCACCAGAGCGGCCGCAGCGCAGGTATTCGCCAGACGGCTCTTCAGCACCATGCGGCGCATAATGAGCCGCCAGCGGAGCGCCATACGCTCATTGCCGGATTTGAATTGAAAGTTATGCTGCGCCTTCCTGGGCTCGGCGGCAATTTCCTTCAGCGTGCGGGCGCTGGCGGGGTTCAGCGCTGTGGCGGAAACAAAGCCCACCTCCATCTGCTCCTGCAGCTCCTCCGGCGGGAACATGTAGCTGAGCAGCACTTTGCGGAAAACGAAGGTCACGCCCAGGAAAGCCACATAGTGCGCAAGCCCGGTGGCCAGCATGCCGCCCTGGTAGCTGAACGTGGGGGAAACGTACTCCGGCCACTGAGCGGCCAGCACCGGGTAGGCCACCAGCGCCACCACCAGCACGGTGAACAACGCGCCGAACCAGACCAGGTTTCGCCTCGGGCCGCAGGCGCCCACCAGCTCCATGAACAGAATCGGGGCTACCCAGATAAGCGGTTTCAGCTTATACAGCGTAAATCCCGCCGCGTCCTCCAGAATCGGGTTCGGCGGCAGCAGAGCATCCGGGTAGGAGAAGGTATACAGCAAGGCCGCTGCCCCCACCAGGCAGAAAAGAAAACGGAAGAACAGGAAGAGTTTATCCAGCATCGGTATCGCTATTGTAAGCCGCTGCCTTCCTGGTGTCAAGCATCTGCTCTGTTCTCGTGGTCGCACTGCAGCTGCTTCACATCATCCCCGATGAGGCCGCGGGTGCAGGCGATATGCAGCAGACGCTCCTCCACATCCGGGGCAGGGGGCATGCAGCGGTGCGGCAGGTCAGTGGTGAGCAGCTCCAGCGCGCAGGCATTGTGCAGCGCCATGGTGGTCTCCATGAAACGCATGGAGGTCGGTTCATCCAGCAGGAAATTCAGCGGATGCTTGCGGTTCAGCACACGAGCCTCCGGAATATGGGGGCCGAACTCATCCTCCACACCCAGATTCGCCAGGATTGTCTCCGAGGCCGCAATGTCGGCCTGGTGCGGCACATGGCGCAGCGCTGCCACATGCCCGGTCACCGTCACCGTGCACCAGGAGTTCTGAATCGCTCTGCTGAGTGCCTCACCGTTGTTTGCATCCACGAAAGGTACCTGCGCGGGCAGGGCATCGCGCACATCGGCCACATCGGCCACTGTGGGCTTCATGCCGTGTTTCAGGGCATAGTGCAGCACGCCGCGGCCCACCTTGCCATAGCCGATGATGAGCAGCTCCTTTCCGGCCATCTCCGTGTACCCCAGCTGCTGCATGGCGCGGAAAAAGCCCTCCCCGGTGCCCAGCACGGTCTCAATGCGCTTGATGCGCCCGGAATCCGCCAGAATAACCGGGTAATGGGTGTGCTCAAAGCGGTGTGCCCCGGTGCGGGTCAGCTCTGCAAATCCCAGGCGGGGGTGCAGTTCCCGGAATTGCCCGGAGCAATCCAGAATCATATCAAAATCATCCATGCCACGCGGTGCCTGGCGTATGCCGAAACCCTCCAGCAGCGGGAAAATGGCCCTATCGCAGGGCATGGCTGGCCTGGCCGGCACCCACAACTCTGCCCCGGCGGCCAGCAGCGCCATGTATTTGCCCAGCGTGTTGCGGTACATGGGTGTGCCGTCCAGTATCCGCAGCCCGGCCAGCGGCTGCGTGCGGCTCCATTCCTCTGCCTGCCAGAGCAGCGTGGGCCACTCCTCAGGGCGGTAAAACTGATTCAGATACTCGCAAATGAGCTCAACCTTCGTCTTCATCCTGCCCCACAGTCTACTCCCACCCACCGGAAAATCAAGAAAAAACACGCCTTCCCCGGGGCAGGGAAGGCGTGTGAACAGAAATAGGTGGAATGGGGTTACTTGATGCGGTCATCCTCGCCCGGACCCCAGGAGGGCTTGAAATCCGGGATGCGGTTGCCGCTGCCCGGGCAGTCGGCAGGCACGCGGTACTGCTCGCGCAGTTTGTAGTAGGTTTCCGTCAGCTGCTTCATTACCTCGGCATACTCGGGGTCCTGGGCCACATTGCGCATCTGCTTCGGGTCCTTTTCGTTATCGATGAGCATCCACTCATTCTCCGGCTTGCGGGCGCCGCTCTTGCGCTCAGCATCCAGGGGTGTCCAGATGCGGGCGAAGGTGTAGCGCTGCGTGCGCAGACCATCGTGGCGGGGGGCATTGTGCTCACCCGGCTGCTCGTAGAACGCATAGTACAGCGGACGGTCCACGAATTCCGGAGCCTCGCCGGTCTGGAACAGCGGCGTCAGCGACACACCCTCCATCGTGCGGGTATTCTCCGGCGTGTTCACCCCGGCAATCTCCAGAATCGTGGGGGCGTAGTCGATGTTCTGCACCATGGCCTGGGAGCGCTTGCCAGCGGCAATCTTGCCCTTCCAGCGCATCACCAGCGGCATACGGAAGCTTTGCTCAAAAATCCAGCGCTTGTCGTATAAGCCATGCTCACCCAGGTAGAAGCCCTGGTCTCCCACATAGATAACCAGCGTATTCTCGGAAAGCCCGTGGCGGTCCAGGTAATCCAGCAGACTGGAGATAGACTGGTCCACCGAGAGCAGGGTGCCCAGGTAGTCCTCCATATACCAGCGCCAGCGCAGCACGGCCATATCGTGCTCCGTCTGCACCTTGCCGGCGCGGAATGCCTCCACGAACTCGCGCGTGCGGGTGGTGAAGAAATCCTCATACACATCGCGCAGGCCAGGGTCCAGGAAATCCAGTCCCCAGCCGAAATTATTGCGGGCCGGGAACTTGGGTGTGTGGGCCTCCCAGTTGAAATCAGCCGGCACACCGCCGTTATCCTTGAACACGCCGTTCTTCACCATGTTGCGCAGGGCCCACTTCGGCACAATCTCCTTCATCACATCGAAGGGAATTGCCTTCTGCATCAGGTGGTTGTCATTCCAGTTGCACATATCCCAAAGCACGCTCTGGCGGTTGTGGCGCAGGAACTCGGGGCGGTTGGCGTAGTCGTCCATCAGCGTATCCGGCGGAGTCAGCTTGGAAACATACTCCTTCACCGCTTTCAGGTGGCGCGGAGCCGGAATCCAGTTGCGGTGCGGGGCCTTGTGACCCACAATCAGAGCGAAAGGCTTGCTCTTGTCGCGGTTCTCCATCCAGTCGATAGCCTTGGTGGTCACCAGGTCAGTCACATAGCCGCGGTCCTGGTGGTGCGTGGTGCGGCCATTCACCCCCGGCTGGTGGAAGGTGGGGTTCCAATAATCGCCCTGGCTCGGGAATACCTGCCAGGAATCAAAACCCGTTGGCTGGGAGATAAGGTGCCACTTGCCCACAATACCCGTCTGGTACCCGGCAGCCTGCAGCATCTTCGGGTAAGTCGGCTGTGCGCCGTTGAATGCCGGGCCGCCGTAGTTATACAGGAAACCATTGTTATGCGAGTGGCGTCCCGTCAGCATACATGCACGGGAAGGTCCGCAAAGTGAATTCGCGCAATACGAGCGGTCAAACACCATGCCTTCATTTGCCAGTCGGCGGAAACCCGGCATCGGCATCGGCGTGTCAGCATCGCAGCTGCCCAGCACCTCCGGCGAGTGGTCATCCGTAATAATGAACAGCAAATTCGGCCGGGTATCTGCACCCAGGGCAGTGCCCATGCAGAACATGGCGGCCATTGCTGTAAAAATGGAACTCAGTTTCATAACTCTGGCATTCTAGCAAAAGAGCTCGTGGGCGTCAATCCAAGAAACAGGATGCAGGGCAGGTGCTTTGAGCTTTGAGCTTGATTCGCGGGTGCACTGTTTTATATAATAAAGATGTGCGAATCATGATTCCGAAGATGAAAATTTGTGCTCTTTGGGTGCTGGTTGTGCTTCTGTCCGGGTGTGCCTGCTCAAAGGTGATTTTTGAATGTACTCCAATGGAGGCCTGGTGGCTGGTGGAAAGATCCTGGGAATATGAAGAGGAAGCCTATATGGAACTCGGTAAAGGGTATCCTCTTCCCGATGGCCGGCATGAATTGCTGGTAGTGGAGCAAGCGGACGGTGAATGTTCGAAATGTCTGGCCTGCCGGAACGCTGCGGGAGAGTTGGTGCTGTTGGTGGAGGGTGAGCGGACTTTTGGCTATGCGGTGTGCCGGCAGACACCGCAGTACCTGCTTGTGTTCGATAACTTCGCAAGCAGGAAGAATCGGGTGCTGTTATACAAACTATCATCGTCGCGTCCTGTCCTGTGTTTTGATGGGACTGAATTCGATGACTTTTTTGGATGTCGCGTGGCTTGGAGTGTTGCATCCTGGAATCCGCAGGGAATTCTGCTGCATGGGAACCAGGAGGGGGCCTCTGGCGTGTTTTGGCTGCTGCCTTGGGAGGAATCTGTGAGTGTATTAAAAAAAGTGCAAAAATAATTTTCCGCTGTAACATGCTGGATTTCGTGCAGGTTAGGGTAGGGGTGTGGAAAATTCTCAAACTTTTTTGCAAAAATGTGCTTGACGTGAAGCTGTGGTTGTGATAAGCTTTGCCCCGCACCCCACTACGGGGCAGCCCGAAAGGAAAGCGAGCAACGCTTACTGACTGGCCGGGCAAGGCAATTTTCCAAGTATGACTTTCCGAGGCGCCGAGAGCGGCTGAAAAGCAAGCTCGCTGGCTAACAACCTGCCAGGCGGGGCGCCGGAGAGGATAAAGAGAGGGAAGGAAAAGGTCGTGACGCGTGCCGTGGCCAACGCCGAGATGAAGTTCTTCGGAACTTCGGAGCGGGGTAACACGGCACTGTCAGAATTGAAATGAGCTAATAAAAAAGTTCA
>JAFYWX010000021.1 GCA_017546445.1 Akkermansia sp.
GAAGGTCCGGGGAGATACCGGCCTGCTCAAGCACCTTCTTAGCCGTGGAGGGCCCGATGCCGTAGATGTAGCACAGGGAGGCCTCAACGCGCTTCTCGTTGGGAATTTCGATACCGAAAAGACGAGCCATAGTGGTGTGTTTATATTGTAGTGTTTAGTGTCTGCCACCGCGCGGTGGCAATTTGTCGGCGCACATTCTACTCGCTTTTTGACTTTTGGCAAGCATAATCGTGCAAAAAATTACAACTTTGGGTAATTTTGGGATTTGTCACCCCCATTCAGCCGCATTTTCACCTCCAGGGGAGAGAAAATCAGTCAAAATCCGGCATAGGGCGGAGCTCCGGAGCGGCGGGAACGACGGCAGAGGTGGGGCCACCGCCGCCAGTGTAAGGAGGCATGGCTCTGGGGGTATAGGAAGCCGGGGTCTGAAGCTTGCGCAGGGTAAGATGCACCGAATCCTCCGCAATGCGCTTCGAGCGGGAATGGCTCTCCGTCCAGATAAAAGAGAGGAACTTGCTGGTGACTGGCCTGATCGTGACGCTGGCCACCTCGTACCCGCTCTTGTGAGCCACAATACCAAGCGTCTTGTCCTGCTCAATATTGATTTCAATTCCCCACGCACTCCTCCCCTCACCAGCCTCCTCACCATCATCCTCCAGGTTAATCATCGTCTCACTCTTACCTACGTATTCGCCATTTACGGTAATATCCGCCCCCTCAGGGGTAGTGAAGATGGTGAACTTCTTGGTACCGGCACAGGATACAAGAAGCATGGCAAGGACGGAGACATAAAGAGTGCTTTTCATGACGCATAGTTTAACGCAAACACGCGCATACGCGCAAGCACAAATTACATGCTTGCACCGGAAGAAAGAATCTGGTAGAGTGAAGGGCAATATGATACGCAAGCTGACAGTGGAGGGCATGACGGTGTTTCAACGCCCGGAAGCCTTTCACTTTGTCCCGGGAATCAACATCATCGTCGGCGGGAACGACTCTGGCAAAAGCCACTTGATGAAGCTCTGCTACGCCATCAGCAAATGGGGCTGCGGCGGCAGCAGGCGGGATTTGCCTGAGGTGTGGGCAGAGGAAAAGCGACTACGGCAGGATTTGCTGCGCGTGTTCGGCACGCGGGATTTAACCAGCCTCACCTCCCGCAGCGCCGGCAGGAATGCGGTGGCCAGGGTCAAGGCCTCACTGGAGGGCGACAAAGTGCCCGCCGGCACGGCAGATGTGGCGTTCAGCTTCCGGGCGCATTGCGAGGAAGAGGGGCTGCATATCCAGACCATGCCGGAGCGCTACCTGAGCAGCAATGCCGTGTTCCTCTCCCCGCGCGAGGTGCTCTCCATTTACCCCTGCTACATGCAGGCCGGCAAACGCTACCCGGAGCTGCTGGATTCCGCCAGCTGGGAACTCTGCCGCGCGCTGGAGACGGAGCCCAGCGCCCCCCTGCCCCAGGTGCTGCGCTATGTGGTGCAGCAGATAGAGAAACTGCTGGGCGGCAAACTGCAGCGCCGCAATGGCCGCTTCTACCTGCAGCGCCCCGGCCAGGAAGCCCTGGAGCTCAACCTCATAGCCGAAGGATTCAAACGCATCGGCACCCTGGGGCTGCTCATTAACAACGGCACCGTGCGCAGCGGCACCGCCCTGTTCTGGGACGAACCGGAAATGAACCTGAATGCCGGGCACCTGCCCCTGCTGGTGAACCTGATGCTCACCCTCTGCCGCGCAGGCGTGCAGCTGGTGCTCACCACCCACAGCCTTTTCCTGCTGCGCGAGCTGGTCATCCAGCTGGCCGAGCTGCAGAACAAAGGCACCAGCCGCCGCTTTTTCGGTCTGCAGGCCGGGCGAGTGGATGGCCCGCGCGTGAGCGAGGCCGATGAACTTGACAAACTGGCTCACCTGGATAGTCTGGAAGCCGAACAGGAGCAGGCAGACCGCTACCTGAGCCTCATGCCACAACTCAGCGACGATATCTAACCGTGTTTCAGGCAGGAACCAGCTGTGTGGAAGGGCTGCACCGCTTCAATTTTGAGGCGGGCTACTACGTGTGCCGCTTTGAGTGCTCCCCCTTCTACTCCCACCACGCCCAGAACTTCTGCAACAGCTGCAAGGAGATGGATTTTGTGCTCTACCACCCCGGCAAGAAGGAGCTCTGGCTCATCGAGGTGAAGGACTACCGCTTCAACGCCCGCCCCAAGGTGCGCGAACTGGTGGAAAAGCTTTGCCGAAAGGTGCGAGACTGCCTTTTCCTGCTGCGCACGGCGGCCCTGTGTGCCCCGGAGGAAGAACCGGAGGAAGGCATCTCCCTGCGGGAAATGGCCCGCATGAGCCTGCAGGCAAAGCACATACGCCTTGCCTTCACCATTGAGCTTGGCAACACCGGGCTGTTCCCGCCCAAGGCCCTGCTCTCCACCATCCGCGATTTACTTTACCGGCAGATGCGCTTCATTGACCCGCAGATGCTCTGCCTGCCCATCACCGAATCCGGCGGTGCCGGCCCCTGGAGCATCACCCCGGCCGGTAATGACCACTCTGCCCGCATCCGCAAGCGTATGGAACTAGCCCAGAGCGAGCAGGCCAAAGCCCGCAAACTGGCAGAGGAGCAGGAACGCCACCGCGAACGCGTGGCAGCCCGAAAGCGCCGCAAGGCCCGCAAATCCCACATTCCCCTCTGGAAACAGCGCGCCATGGAGCGCGAGGAAGGCAAGACCGGCACCCATGCCGACCGCCGCCCCATGCGGGATTAACAGAAGAACAACCTTGAATCCGCCTGCTCTTTCTGATATGCTTGCGGAGTATGGACGACAAAAAAACATATAGAGCAACCATCCGGCAGGGAATCTATCTGGTCATCCTGACGCTGATTGTATTCCTGTTCTGGCAGGTAGGTGACGTGTACAAATCCTCCACGGTGCAGGAATACGGCATGTTCGAAACGGCTCAGTCTGTCGTCCTTTTCCTCATTGCCCTTTCCTTCGGCATTCAGGCCGCCAGGAATAAAACCTACCGCGCCATTCTGATTCTGCTCTGCGGCCTGGCACTGGCGGCCCTGATACGCGAACAGGATGCCTACCTGGACGAAAAAATCCCTTACATAGGCTGGACCTGGTGCTGGCTTTTCCCGATTACCGGCCTGGTTATCCTCATTCGCCAGCTGCGGGAGGAGCCCTCCACGTTCACCCACTTCCTGCGCTCCCACTCCTTCCACATGATGATGACGGCCCTCATCGTCATTATTCCCATCGCCCAATGCCTGGGCCACCGCAGTTTCCTGGAGGACCTGCTGGGTGCCCCGGATATCGATTCCCACCTGGTGCGCCGCATCATGGAAGAACCCATTGAGCTGCTGGGCTACCTGCAGATTCTGCTCGCATCCATTGAATCTGCCCTGGAATTGCGCATAAAAGCGGAAGACTGAATGCTCTGAGCTCCCTCCGCGACAAATGGCGATTTGTAGGAATGAAACACTGCCCGGCGGAAGCCGGGCAATTTAGACCGGTGATAACCGGATTTAGACCGTCACGACAGTGGCGGATTTCATTGCGGGCCTCTGCCCGCAATTTCTCTGCAGGGCATTCTGCCCTGCAATGTAAGTTGTTTAGAGATAGTGCGGGCCTATGGCCCGCAGGAACTTATTTCACCTGCATTGCAGCTCTTATGAGCTGCATCGAAATCTGCCTTTGGCAGATGAAATTGCCTCTTACGAGGCATCTAAATCCACTTGAAAGTGGTCTAAATTGCTGCGGTTACACCGCAGCAACGACGAGCTGTTCCAGCTCGCCAAACTCCCATTTAGAGCTCCCCCGCAAAGAAAGAACCGCATTGGTCAGGACGGCCAATGCGGTTCTGCGTGTAAAAAAATCAGCAGGGCGAATCAATCAATCTCCCAGGCAATGGTGCGGGCATAGCGTTCACCCGGGCGCAGCACAATGCTGGGGAAATGCGGGTGGTGCGGGGAATCCGGATAATTCTGCGCCTCCAACGCCACGCCGCCCCGCTTCAGCGGCAGATAATCGCCGGTGTAGACCTGCATGCCGGGGGCATCAGTAAGCACACGCAGCGTGCGGCGGCCGTTGGTCAGCACAGCAGCCAGCTTCACCCCAGGGGTGGCCGGCAGCACATAATTATCATCATACCCGCCGGAAATAGCATCGGCAGCATTACGCTCACCCAGAGACGCCGGGCGACGCAGGTCATACAACGTTCCCTCCACCGGGGCAATGTAACCCGTCGGGATATTGGCCACCATGGGCGTGTAGGCCGTGGCAAGCACCTGCAGGCAGTGCGTATCCACCGTGCCGCTGCCGGTGAGATTCCAGTAGGCGTGGTTCGTCAGGTTCAGCAAGGTGGGAGCATCGGTGCTGCCCTCCATCTCAAGCGTGAGCCGGCGGCCCTCCACCGTGTAAATGGCGCGCACCGTCACCGTGCCGGGGTAATTCTCATCACCATCCGGGGAGACAAGGCTCATCACCAGGCGGGTGTCCGTGGCTTCCTCCACCGTCCAGGGCATATCAGAAAAGCCCTTCAGGCCACCGTGCAGATGATTCGGGCCATTATTCACTGCCAGTTCGTAGGTAGCGCCATCCAGCTCAAAGGAGCCGCCGGCAATGCGGTTTGCCACACGCCCGCAGATACTGCCGCAATAGCAGGTATCTTCCGCCAGTTCCTCCAGCGTCTTGGGACCATAAAGGCAATCGACCTCCTGATAAATGCAGCTGAGCACCCGCGCCCCGAAATTGGTGATACGCACCGTCAGCTCCGGTGTTGTGAGGGTATAAATAGATGTATCCATAAAAAAATTGTTATCTGCGGCTTTCCCACGCCGTCACGACATTGTTCTGAAACATAACCCAGGCAACCTCCCTGGGCACCATGGTGGTGGCAGTGCCCATACCGCTGCCGCAATACAACGGGCCATGGAAACCACAACCAGCTCTGAAACCGAAGGTATCAACCACCACCGGCTGGTATTGGAGATAAACCCATTTCTCATAACTGGTTCCATTCTGCTGCCCCATCACGGGCGCAGCATTCGGGTTCCCCCAGGCGAGGTATACGGCATCCTTCGACATACCCTCGCAAATGCGCCCCTGCTGCACCAGAGTCTGCTGCTCCGGGGGCAACATGCGGAACATAACGGGATTCGAGCCGATTCTATCCGTCGGAGTCACAGACTGACAAGCCACCTGCACTCCAACAAGCAGACTCACCAGTAATAGAGAAATAGGGCGAAAGGCACTCATGCGTGCATGACAATACCATCGAATTTCATGCTTGCCAAGAAAAAAAAACAATGCTAGAGTAAAGCGCATCAGTTATGAACTTGTCCCATTCCATTCTTGCATTACTGGCAGTGCCTGCAGTCATCTGCAGCGCTGGGTACGCAGAAGCAGCCCCCGAGGCTATTACCGGTTATCTGCCCAGCAACGGTGGCACGATTGCAGGCTCCGTCATTCGCCCGGCACGTGATGCTTCTTTTGTAGAACTGCACCGCGCGGCATTTCAGCGCTTTGCCCAGCTGCCCAAGGAGAAGCAGGAAGCAATCAACGCCAAGAGCACTCCTGACCACCTCATGGAATATGATGCTGACCTGTGGCCGGATAAAGCAGAATACGAGAGCTATGCAGCGGCATGGAAGAAGACCCAGATGATCCGCATGGCCGATGTGCGCGTGGGACTCAAGCACGATGGCAACAATATCTACAGCGTCATTTCCGCCACCCGCATGTCCAATGGCAACTCCCTGCCCCTGACCATCGGGTCCCTGCGTTACGACGGCAACAAGAACGTATGGATGTCCAACAACGGCACCCTCACCGGCTCCTCCTTCAGCGCAGATGAAACCTTTGATTACGGTGCCCAGACCGGCAACGAATGGAAACTGGAAAAGAGGGACTCCCTCTCCCAGCTCAGCGAAATGATTCGCCTGACCAAGCGTACCGACGGCAAGGCCGTATTCCTTTTCTACAGCCTCACCGAGCGCTCCTCCATCAGCGGCACGGTCATCGCCAACCACGGCTATACCATCATCTTCCCCATTACCTCTGCCAGCGCTCAGACCACACGCCCCGGCCAGAAGTAAACCAACGGGCAACACTTAACCACAAAACGGGAGTCTGAAGGCACATTGCTACAGGCTCCCGTTGCTTTCCTTGATATTACCATGAGAATCATTGCAGGAGCAGCTAAAGGCCTCCCCATCCGCGTGCCGCAGGGCGAGGTGCGCCCCACCCAGGACCGAGTGCGCGAGGCCCTCTTCAACATTCTGGGGCCCACCATTCAGGGTGCCCGCATCCTTGATTTATTCTGTGGTTCCGGCTCCGTCGGCATCGAGGCGCTGAGCCGCGGGGCAGCCAGTGCACGCATGGTCGATGCCGCGCGCCCCTCCTGCGCCATGGCCCGGCAGAATCTGGAGCGCTCGCGCCTGCAGGGCGGCAGCGTGGTTCAGAGCGACTGCCTGCAATTCGTGAAGCGAGATGCGGGTAAATATGACTACATCTTTGCAGACCCGCCCTATGCCAAGGCCATAGGCGACCGCGATATGATAGCAGAGCTGATGACCGACCGCCTGCATGAACTGCTGGCAGAGGGGGGCTACTTCATTGCCGAGGCGCAGGAAGGCTACGGCGTAGGTGATTCCCACAGCCGCGAATTCCCCGGCTGGAAACTGGTCGATGCCCGCTACTACGGCAAGAACGTGATTCTCTTCTACCAAGTTGAAAGCATATGAAACGCTTTATCTTTCTCCTGATTTACAACCTGCTGCTGCCCGTATTCCTGGTCATCTCCATTCCGGGATACCTCATCAAGATGAAAAAGCGCGGAGGTTTCGGCACCGGCTTGTCCGAGCGCTTCGGCATCTACCGCAAGCCGGCCTCTCAGGAGCCCCAGGGTGGGCTCTACGTGCATGCCGTGAGCGTGGGCGAAACCTTCATTGCCCTCAAATTCATCCGCGAATGGTGCAAAACGCACAGTGAGCCCGTCATTCTGGCCACCAGCACCGCCACCGGCCACCAGGTGGCCAGAGATGCCGCACTTCCCCAGGTTCGTCCGCTCTATTCCCCGCTGGATGTACCGGGACTTTCCGGGCGCTGTCTGGACCGCTTCAAGCCCAAGGCTGTGGTTCTCATCGAAGCAGAGCTCTGGCCCAATTTTGCCGAGGCCTGCCACAGCCGCAAGATTCCCATGGTTATGGTGAATGCGCGCCTCTCCCCGCGCAGTGAAGGCCGCTACGCCAAGGTACGCGGCATCACCCAGCTTCTGTTCGAGCGACTTACGGCACTTGCCGCCCAGAATGAAAATGACAAGGGCCGCTTTGCCCGCATCGGCGTGAACCCGGATATCATCACCGCCCCCGGCAGCATCAAATTCGACGTGATGGGTGATGCGCCGAAGGAAATCCGCGAGGATTTCCGCAGCATACTCGACACCCTGCGCGGTGGGAAACCCGTTGTACTTGCCGCCAGCACCCACGCCGGAGAAGAAGCCCTCATCGCCACAGCCATCCGCGAGGCCGGAGCCTTCCCGCTCATTGTACCGCGCCACGCTGAGCGCCGCCCCCAGGTAACAGCAGACCTGCTGCAGGCCGGCTTCACCCCGCTGCTGCGCACTGCCGGTGAGATTCCTGCTGAAATACCCGCCAACGTATGCTATGTGGCCGATACCACAGGCGAGCTGCGCGACTGGACCGCCCTGGCCGATGCTGTGATTATCGGCAAAAGCTTCCTGGCAAAGGGAGGGCAGAACCCGGTGGAAGCCATTGCCGCCCGCAAGCCGGTGATTACCGGCCCGGATATGACCAACTTTGCAGACCTGGTGGCCCTGTTGAAGGCAGATGACGCCATCGTCTGCTGCGAAGCCGGCGAGCTGACTGCAGAAATCCGCAAGGCACTCAGCAACACGCCTGCCATTCAGGAACGCACCCAGCGCGCCTTCAACGCCCTGCACGTACACTCCGGCGCCACTCGTCGCACGGTGGAGCTGGTGGAAACGCTGTACCAGGCATGAAGTTCAACTACAACCAGCTCGTAAGCAAGGTAGATACCTACCTGCGCACCAGGCGCAGCTCCAGCCGGCTGTGGAACAGCCTGCTGCCGGAGAAATTGTTTACCCCCTCGCTCTGGCTGTGGGAGCCACGCGGGGTTGCCATTGGTGCCGGCTGGGGGGTATTCTGGGCATTTGCCCCGGTGCCCATGCAGACCATCTTTGCTGTGCTCAGCAGTGCTGCCACTCGCGGGAATATCCCCATCGCCGTGGTGAGCTGCTGGGTTTCCTTTCCGGGGTACCAGGTTATTCTCTGGCCGCTGCAGTGGTGGGCCGGAGCAGCCCTGCTGGGCAGCATCAGCATGAGCAGCGGAGTCGATATGAACCTCATCCGCGCTGCGGCAGAAGCCGCCCCGCAGGGGCTGGCAGCCATGCTCCAGGTGCTCGGCCAGGTCAACCTCTGGATTCTGAGTGCGGAACTGCTGTTGGGATGCATCCTGACCAGCGGCGCCGCCGGACTGCTTGTATACAGCATTATCCGGCTCTTGTGGCGGGCAAAATAAGGCAGAAAAGCCGCTCTGCTGCTGTTATTTGATGTTATATCCACGGCAGGCATGATTTCAGCTTGCCATGCACCCGTGAGCCCTCTATAATGACCCTGATATGGAATGGAATGACCGATTCATGGCACTTTTCAGGGAGGCTGTCGAGCGCTATCTGCTGAGCCCTCATATTCCTGCAGACCGCTTCTATCTGCCCGAAGAGCAGCAATTCCTGGGCACCATCGGTTACCAACCGGCTGAGATGCACGGATATGTGGTGGAATATGCCGAAAAAGGCGCCCCCAGCCCCAGCACAGCCCTGCTTATAGCAGCCGTGCGCCGCAGCTATTTCCTGAACTCCATGCGCGGCATTTCCGGCAATGCAAAACCCATCACCGCCGCCGATTTGCCGGCAGAGACAGAGGAATTCCAGGAAATCCCCTATCTCCCCCGTATCATTCGCAAAGCAGAAGCCAAACTTTATGGCACCCTGGCGGCCGATATCATGTATGGCGATGAAAAAGACCGCGAATTCCTGCGCACACACGGCGATTTTCACCTGGCAGATTTCCTGCAGCTGGCCGCCTCCGTACGCAGCGACCGCCAGCGTCTGGTAAGCGCCGTGCTCAACGCCATGCGCACCCACGGTTCAGCCCAGCCCGCCCCCGGCCAGGAAACCCACAACGCCTGAACGCACCCATATGCAGAACGCTGACCAGAACGTAAGCACAGAGGCACAGCGACAGGCACTGGAGGCGATGTCCAACGAGCTGGTCCGCAAGCTCAACCTCATGATTCAGGAGCAGGAGCAGCGCGGGCGCGATTTTGCCGCCACGCACCACAGCACCCTGCCCACACCTGCCGCTCCCGTTCTCAACATGCCGGCACCGGAGCCCCAGGCCAAGGCGCCTGCCCCGGCCCCGGTTTATACGCCCGTCACGCCTCCGCAACCAGTTACCAGAAAAGAACCGCAGGCCAGCCCGAAAAGAGAGCAACCCACGCGCTACAGCGCCCCGCCCCCAGGAGCAAAGAAAACGAAACCTCAGGAAGAAGAAGGCAACATAGGCATGGGCATCGTCATCTTCTCCCTCATCGGCATCATCATGCTGATACGCTCCTGCACCTGATACATTTTACAAACACAAAACATTAACCCAAACCATGACGCGCAACACAATTCTTGCACTTGCCTTGGGCAGCTGCTCGCTCTGTGTGCTTCCGGCCTGTAATCCCCAGGCCGATAACAACACAACGGCACAGGAAAACACCCCTGCCATCAAGGTCTTCAATCTGCGCCACCAGGAGGTAACCGACTACGGAGAATGGTTCGGCTACCTGAAAGGTGAACAGGATACGGATATTCACCCCCGTATTTCCGGCTTCCTTATTTCCCAGGAGTACAAGAACGGCACCCGGGTCAAGGCCGGTGATGTACTCTTCCGCATTGACCCCAAACTCTTCCAGGCTGAGCTGGAGCGCTGCCAAGCCAACCTGCAGGCAGCCAGGGCATCCCTGACCGCAGCAGAAGCCACCGCAGCCAAGGCCCAGCTGGACGTGAAGCGATACACCCAGCTGATTACCTCCGGCTCCGTTTCTGAGAAGGACCTGACCGATGCCCAGCAGACCCTGAAGGCCGCCAACGCCCAGGTAGAGGCCGCCAAGGCCCAGATTGGGCAGCAGGAGGCCGCCGTACAAAAAGCTAAGATTAACCTGGACTACACCGTCATCCGCGCACCGTATGACGGCATCGTGGGCACGGCAAGCGTATCCATCGGTGACCTGGTAAGTCCGGCCAGCAAGCTGACCAACATCACCTCCATTGATCCCATCCGGGTGGACTTCTCCATCAACGGAGATCACCTTATCAACATCTTCAGCAAGTACGGCAACATCGGCACCAACAGCGCGAATGCTCCGGCAGCCCCGCAGTTCCAGCTGCTCATGGAGGATGGTTCCGCCCTGCCGCACAAGGGCACCCTGGTGGCCATGGACAGCGTGCTTTCCCCCGCCGGTCTGGTGAATGTTCAGGGTACCATCCCGAACCCGGACAACGTGCTGCGCGGCGGCATGCCCGTGCGCGTGAAGATTCCGCTGCACACCGCCCAATCCCTGCTTGTACCCAAGCTGGCCATCCGTAACGTGCTGCTCAACAACTTCATCATCGTGGTGGACAAGGAAAGCGTGCCGCACATGATTCCGGTGCATATTGGCGGCGAGTACCAGCTTCGCGTTGATGAGGAGAACGGCTACCACTCCACCCAGACCATGGTTTCCGTAAGGGATTACGGCAGCATTTCTCTCATTGAGAAAATCAAGGAAATGGGCTACGAGAACCCGGCCGATGCCCTGGTGGTGACCGACAGCGTCAACGCAGTACACGCCGTGAACATCTCCTCTGCCAACAGCCGCCTGCCCAAGGGCGAGAAGCCGACCGCCATCAAGACGGAGGCCTTCACCTTCAAGCCGGCACCCAATCCTGCTCTGGCGAAGGTTGAGAAGGCAGATAAAGAGGCCGAAAAGGCAACAGACGAGCCTGCACCCAAGGCCACAATGCCCCCCTTCCCGGTGAAGGTATGCAAAATCCGCCAGCAGGATGTAGCCGAAACCGGCACCTGGTTCGGCTCTCTGCGCGGTGTGGATGAAACCGACATCCGCCCGCAGGTGAGCGGCTTCCTGCTGGAACAGCATTTCAGAGACGGCTCCATGGTCAAGGCCGGTGATGTGCTCTTCACCATCGACCCCGCACCCTACCAGGCCACGCTCGATGAAGCCCGCGCCAACCTCGTGGCAGCCAGGGCTGCCCGTGAGCAGGCCGATGCGCAGCTCACCATGAGCCGCCAGAACCTGGAGCGTTATGTGAAGCTGCGCGAAACCACCCCCGGTGCAGTTTCCGACAAGGTGGTGACCGACAGTGAAACGCTCGTGGCCACCAATGAAGCCGCCCTGCGAAAGGCAGAAGCAGCCATTGCCCAGATGCAGGCAGCCGTGCACCAGGCTGAAATCAACCTGGGATACACCACCATCACCGCACCCTTCGATGGCCGTATCGGTATTCACAAAGCCTCCATCGGCGCATTGGTAAGCTCCAGCGACCCGCAGCCGCTGGTAACGCTTTCTTCCGTGAACCCCATGCGCGTGGACTTCGGCATGAGCGGCCGCGGCGCCATCCAGGGCTTTGCCAATTACCGAGTGCGCCAGGCTACCCCGAACGCCGCCGTACAGGAATTCGATCTCATTCTGGACGACAATGTGCTCTATCCCAAGAAGGGCCATGTCGTGACGGCGAACAACACGCTGAACACCAGCACTGGCACACTGGATGTCATTGGCCATGTGGAAAACGATGATGCCATGCTGCGCAGCGGCATGGCCGTCACCGTACGAGCCAAGATGAAACCCATCCTGAACGCCTGCCTCGTGCCTGCCCGCGCCCCCTTGAATGCCAAGGGCATGGATTTGCTTGTGCTGCTCCGCCCGGATAACACGCCGCAGATGCTGCCCATCACCAAGGGGCCGATTATTAACCTGATGCTTGACAACGGCGACGGCAAGGAAATGCTGCAGCCTATGCAGGTAATTGAACCGAACCGCGAGATTGTGGCCGGCGGTATCCTGGCCAAGACCCAGGCACCCAACCTCGAATCCATCATTCTGGGTGGAGCCAAGGTGAAGGATTGGGGCGAGCTCATCCTGAAGAACGCCGGGGCCGACAGCTTCCGCGCGCTTCTGGAGAAGCAGGCAGGCCAGCCCCTACCCGATGACGCACCCGCCAAAGCCGGCGTGAGCGACTGGGGCGAGCTGCTGCTGCGCAAGGCCGCCGCAAACGACTTCCGCGAGCTTGTGCTGCGCCAGGCCAACGCCAAGGATGAACTGGACCTCATGGCCATGGGTCAGGGTTGCAAGACCCTGCTGGATATGGTGCTGAAGGGCATGGGCTTTGAAAGCGCCACAGAGGCAACCGTGGTGGTGGAAGGCTCCATTGCCGCAGCTCAGGTCTTTGCCGCCAACGAGGCAGCCGGAGCCCCCGCCAACACTCTCACCCCCGTGCCGTTCATCTACGAACCCACCAAGACCGTGACCCCCTCCGTCACCGCCGAGCCGGTCAAGGAAGTTCCCCAGTACTAATAAGCCCTACCATTCAACAGAATTATGTCTCCGTTCTTTATTAAACACCCCATCATTGCCGGCGTTATCGCAGTGGTAACCACCCTGCTGGGGCTTATCAGCATGATGGCGCTGCCCATTGCGCAGTATCCGGACATTGCTCCCGTTACCATCGCCATGAGCGCTGCCTATCCGGGCGCAAACGCCACTGAGGTGGCCGAATCCGTAGCCACCCCCATTGAGCTGCAGCTCTCCGGCGTGGAGAAGATGGATTACATGAACTCCACCTCCTCCAACAACGGTGCCTGTGGCATCAATGTTATCTTCGAGGCTGGCTCCAACCCGAACACCGACCAGCAGAACACCTACATGCGCTACAGCCAGGCCACCAGCCAGCTGCCCAGCATGGTGTCCCAGATGGGTATCACCATCAAGCAGTCCTCCGGTCTGCCGCTCCTGATGTATGCGCTGGACTCCCCCGAGGGCTTCTTTGAACCGGTGAGTCTCACCGGCTACGCCTTCCTGAACCTGGTGGACCCGCTGAAGCGTGTGGAAGGTGTGGGCGACGTGCAGGTGTTCGGTGCCCGCTTTGCCGTGCGTATCTGGCTCGATACCGACAAGATGGCCCAGAAGGGCATCTCCGTGAGCGAGGTGTACAATGCCATCAGCTCCCAGAACGCCATCAACCCCGGTGGTGCGGTGGGTGCTGAACCCATGCCCGACGGCCAGGAATTCACCTACACCATCCGCAACCAGGGTCGTATGACCTCTGTGGAGGAATTCAACACCATCATCGTGCGCCAGCAGGGCACCCAGGCCGTATACCTGAAGGACATCGCCCAGATTGAACTCGGCGCCCAGAGCTACTCCCTTGCCAGCCGCATCAACGGCCGCCCCGGCACCGCCATCGCCGTTTACCAGGCCGCCGGTTCCAACGCTATCGAAACGGTGAACAACGTGAAGAAGCTTCTGGATGAAAAAGCCAAGGTAATGCCGGAAGGCATGCGAGGTTTCGTATCGCTGGATACCACCACCACCGTGCGCGACTCCATTTCCGAAATCGCCCACACGCTCTTCGAAGCCATGGTGCTGGTAGCTCTCGTGGTATTCCTCTTCCTGCAGGGCTGGCGCGCCACGCTCATTCCGCTCATCGCCGTACCGGTGTCCCTGGTTACTACCTTCATCTTCTTCCCCATGCTGGGCTTCTCGCTCAACACCATCTGTCTTCTGGGCATGGTGCTGGCCATCGGTCTGGTGGTGGACGACGCCATCGTGGTGGTGGAAGCAGTGGAAGCGCACATGGAGAATGGTATGACCCCGCGCCAGGCCACCTTCGCCGCCATGAAGGAAGTGAGCGGCCCCGTGGTGGCCATCGCCCTTGTGCTGGCCGCAGTGTTCCTGCCCACCGCCCTGCTGCCGGGCATCACAGGTACGCTGTTCCAGCAATTTGCAGTGACCATCGCCGTATCCATGTTGATTTCAGCCTTCAACGCTCTGACCCTGTCTCCGGCATTGTCGGCGCTTATGCTCAAGCCCAAGAAGGAGCACCGCTCCCTGCTTACGCCCTTCTATAATGCCTTCAATAAGGTATACGATGCCCTTGCCGACAAGTTCTCTGCAGCCTGCGGCTGGCTCTGCCGCCACCTCACCATCTCCATGGCTCTGCTGGCCGGCATCACCGCCTGCGTCATTCCCGTGTCGTCCCGCGTGCCGGGCGGCTTCCTTCCCGCAGAGGACCAGGGCTTCCTCATCGGCGGCGTCATCATGAAGCCGGGCGTTTCCCTGCAGCGCCTTACCGAGCAGGTCAAGCCCGTGGAAAAGGTGCTGATGGAAGACCCGACCACCGATGTTGCCGTGTCCATTATCGGCATGAACCTCGTTATCGGCGTGCAGACCACCAATGCACTCTCCTTCTTCTGCTGTCTCAAGCCCTATGCGGAACGTCCCGTCATGGAAAACGGCAAGATACCCACCGCAAATGATGTGCAGAAGCGCGTTCAGGCCAAGCTGGCCATGTGCGGCGTGGACGGCGTGAGCTTCCTGGTAAGCCCGCCCGCCATCCCCGGCGTGGGCGTGGGTAATGATATTTCCCTTGCTCTGGAAGACCTCGACGGCCAGGGCGTTGCCGTGCTCTACGAGCAGGCCCAGCGCCTGGAGGCTGCCCTGAAGGCACACCCGGCCATTGAGAATGCCTCCGACATGATGCTGCCGCAGGTGCCGCAGAAGAGCATCGCCATCGACAAAGAGAAATGCCTTGCCCAGGGCGTGAACTATGCCGCGGCCAACCAGCTGCTGCAGTGCTTCAACGGCTCCAGCTTCGTGAACTATTACACGCAGTTCGGCCAGCAGTGGCAGGTGTACATGCAGGCCGCCGGCGTAAGCCGCACCAATACGGAGCAGATTGCCAACTTCTACGTGAGCAACGCTCAGGGGGACTCCGTGCCGCTCAGCACGCTCGTCACCATCAAAGACATTGCCGACACCGAATTCGTGTGGCGTAACAACAACTACAACGCAGCCAAGATTTCCGTGAAACCGGCCGAGGGGTACTCCTCTGCCCAGGCCATGGCTGCAGTGGAAGAAGTGTTCGCCAAGACCATGGATACCACCAAGTTTGCCATGGAATACGTGGATATGAGCTTCCAGGAAAAGAAGGTGCAGGACGGCCTCGGCCTTGGCTCCATCTTCGCCCTCTCTGCCGTGTTTGCCTTCCTCATCATGGCGGCTCTGTATGAGAAGTGGACCCTGCCCCTCGCCATCTTCATGACGGTGCCGATCGCCGTGCTGGGTGCCTTCGTGGGTCTGTGGATGACCAAGCTCGACCTCAACATGTACGCCCAGATTGGTCTGGTGATGCTGGTGGGTCTCGCAGCCAAGAACGCCATTCTCATCGTGGAATTCGCCGTGCTGCAGATGGAGCGTGGTCAGGAGCTCATTGAAGCAGCAGTAACCGCCGCCCGCATGCGACTGCGTCCGATTCTCATGACCTCCTTCGCCTTTATTCTGGGTTGTGTGCCGCTGGTGACCGCAGCCGGTTCCGGTGCTCTGGCCCGTAACTCCATCGGTATCGTGGTGGTCGTGGGCATGAGCATCGCCACGGCACTGGGCATTTTCTTCATTCCCTGCTCCTTCGTGTTCATCATGAAGCTCTTCCGCTCCAGAATCGAGAAGGGCCACCACGGCCCGGACCCGGACGAAGAAAAAGCCTACGCCCTGCTCGAAGCTCAGGAAAACTAAACCGGCCAACGAGCAACTATCACCTGATTTCCCCCATGCGCTGGTGCGATTTCCCCGCACCAGCGCATCATTGCATAAAGTGGCCAGACAAATGGCGATTTGGCGAGGTTAGAAATCAATCGGAGCACGGGACTTCAGTCCCGAAAACTCAAGCGATGAGGGACTAAAGTCCCTTGCTCCGACAAAAACAGTTGCCCGCCAAACTCCCATTTATCGGGGGCAATTCAAAACGATGATGTCCATTCAATCGATTGCGAAATCATTGGTGAACATGTGTGCACAAGCGCATTTTCCATTGATTTCCGGTTAGAAAAAAGCTAGAATAACCGGCGATATGAACAACTGGATTACTGCCGTTTTCAGCCCCACCGGGGGATGCTCCAAAATCGCCACCAGCATTGCCGGTGCCCGCATGGGTTCCCGCATTGATCTTTGCTCCCCGCAGGCTCCTGCCGAGGTAGCAGCCGATACACCTCTTCTGGCCGTGCTGCCGGTATACGGCGGGCGTCTGCCGGCCATTGCCGTGCAGCGGCTCCGCGCACTGCAAGGCCAGGGCGGCCCGGCCATTGCCGTAGTAGTCTACGGCAACCGTGCTTATGAGGATGCCCTGCTGGAGCTCCGCAATACCCTCACCGGTGCCGGATTCAAGGTCATTGCCGCGGCTGCCTTCATTGCAGAGCACAGCATCGTGCGCAGCATCGCCCCCGGCCGCCCGGATTCCGCGGACATTGCCGCCGCAGTCGATTTCGGCAATGCGGTTGCAGCCAAGCTCGCCAACGGCCAGCCAGCCCCCGTGAGCGTTCCCGGCAATGAGGAATACCGCCCCCTGCCCCAGATGCCTGTCACCCCCATGGTTACCGAGGCCTGCGGCGGCTGCGGCATGTGCGCCATCAAGTGCCCGGTGGAAGCCATACCGGCAGATAACCCGCGCAGCACCGATGCCAGCCGCTGCATTCTCTGCATGCGCTGCGTGGCTATCTGCCCGCGCAAGGCCCGCCTGCTGCCGCCCCCTGCCCAGGCCGCTTTCACCGAACGCCTGAGCGCCGTGGCCACCGAACCGAAGCAGCCGGAAATCTATCTCTGATGCACCCCGCCATCTGCATCTGAGTAGGGGGGGGCTTTCGCCCCCCCCGCTCTACACCGTACGTTCCATTTATGGCATACGGCAGTTTTCAGGCATGAGTTCAGCCGCGGGACAGAAGTTCCTGCCTCTCCCTGCCTGATACTCCGTCAACTCCTTGCGGCCATTCACCGCGGTGCGCATATCGCGCCGGTCGTACTCAAAACCCAGGTATGAGAGGGGCACTCCCGGCTGAAATCCAGAGCCTCGCCCTTCAAGCTGAAAATGCAGGCTCAGCTATCCGCTACGTGGTATATTTCTTAAGTTTTTTATAATTCGTAACATTTCATCTTGACAACACAAATACATCCTGTATAGTACGGCCTGTCTAACAACATAACTTAACATGAAAACCTATCTTTCCACCATCATCGCCTTAGCAGCCGTTGCAAGCACCGCAACCGCTACTACGGTGGTTGATCCCAGCCTTGCCTCGTATGACTCCACCGCCGCAATAAGCCAGCCCGCGGCAAACACCCCTGCTATCGATCTGGAGAGAATAATCGAAAGAAATGCCTGCGGCCTCTCCTTCGATGTCAATGTGGGTACTCAGGGTGTCGGCATGAGCCTTGGATACGAGTTCAACGAATATATCAAGATGCGAATCCGCGGCGCCTACATGGATTTAAGCTACAACGACACCTGGGGTGACGGTGATGGCGAGGTCTGCTATGATGGTTCCAACGCCGGTATCATCCTGGACTACCATCCGTTTGGCGGTTCATTCCATCTTTCCGCTGGCCTGAATTTCTCCAAGAGCACCCTCACCGCAACAGCCACCACAACCCACAACCTGGAAGGCACCTATAACCTGGGCGGTTACACTTTCGAAGTTGTTGGCAACGACGCCACCATCAAGGGCGAATACGACTGGAGAGACCTGCAGCCCTATGTGGGTATCGGCTGGTCTACAGACGGTGACGGCGACCGCTCCCTCTACTTCACGTTCGATATTGGTGTGAACTTCATCGGTTCCGGCAAGTTCAGCATCAACACCATCGATGGCATCGCCAATGTTAAGGGCCCCAATGGTGAAGACCTGGGCCACATCACCCAGAACATCGCCGAGCAGGCTGTTCGTGAGGAAGGCAAGGACTTCTTCAAGATTGCGGATGACATCTTCGTCTACCCCGTCATCCAGCTGGGTCTTGGCTACCGCTTCTAATCTTCCCGCTCTCGTTCGTACAACTAAAAAACAGGGAACCGTTTCCGGTTCCCTGTTTTTTAGTTGTACGAACGACGCGATATGAGTACTGCGGTGAAAGTCCGCAAAGAGCCGCGATGATGCGGAATCCCAGACATGAAGAACAACTGCGGGTAGGTAACGAACCGAGGGATAGGAAGTTCGAGGGGAAATCCCGACTGTGCAAACAGAAACTGCATATAAGGCCGGATGGATGGACGAGGTTGCAACATGTGCCGAAATCCAATACATCATCTAGAGTCCATAAGGTAGATGCAGACGGCGCGGGAGGAAAGTAGCATATTCATATTCGGTGAACCCCTACTAAAGCGTGAAAGCGCTGCGGCATACACCGTCTGTAGGGAGTCAGCAGAAGCCATAAACGAACAACCCCGATGGGAAGGGCTGAATCACGGCGTGGGCAACCACTCAAATCTCAGAACCTATAGCAGCAGAGCCAAGAAGTACTGAAATGTACGAAACCTCGACTGAGGGATGGAAAGCGGCGCAAGCCCGAATCCACATAAACGGGGCGGAGGGGTTGACAGGGAGTCTGGCGAAGAAAGATAAACGAGTTGCGGCAGGAGCTTCAGGTTCCGGGACCAATCACTCGCCGTGAAACCGCCGTATACCATAAATGGCACGTACGGTGGTGTGCGAGGGGGCGAAAGCCCCCTCGATTAATTTTTCAACGAAGTGATTACTTGACCACGGTCAGGCTCTCGGCCTGCTCTCGGGTAAGCTCGATGCAGTTCCAGGGGAGGCCGTACTTGTTGAGAGCCTCCATGAAGGGATCGGGGTCATTCTGCTCCATGTTGAACACACCCTCACCGCTCCACGTGCCGGTGAGAATCATGCGGCCACCAATAGCGGCGGGCACACCTGTGGTGTAGGAAATAGCCTGGGAACCCACTTCCTTGAAGCACTCCTCGTGGTCGCAGATGTTGTAAATGTACACAGCCTTGTACTGGCCGTCCTTCTTACCCTGGATAACGCAGCCGATGCAGGTGCGGCCATGCGTGGTCTTGCCCAGGTCGCCGGGATCCGGCAGCACTGCCTTCAGGAACTGCAGGGGGATAATCTCCACGCCGTTATACATAACGGGGTCAATGCGGGTCATGCCCACATTCTTGAGCACGGTAAGGTGGTTGATGTAGTTCGGGGAGAAGCTCATCCAGAACTGGGCGCGCTTGATGGTGGGAATGTGCTTCACCAGAGATTCCATCTCCTCGTGGTACATGCGGTAAATCTCGTAGGTGCCCACGCCATCCGGGCAGGCGAAGGGCTGGTGCATGCTCATGGCACCGGTTTCCTGGAAATCGCCGTTCTCCCAGTGGCGGCAGGGGGCGCTCACTTCGCGGATGTTGATTTCCGGGTTGAAGTTGGTGGCGAAAGCCTGGCCGTGGTCACCGCCGTTCACGTCGATGATGTCCAGGTATTCGATTTCGTCGAAGTGGTGCTTGAGCGCCCAGGCGGTGTATACATTGGTCACACCCGGGTCAAAGCCGGAGCCCAGCAGTGCATACAGACCAGCCTGCTTGAAGCGGTCCTGGTAGGCCCACTGCCAGCTGTACTCGAACTTAGCCACATCGCGGGGCTCGTAGTTGGCGGTGTCCATGTAGTTCACACCGGCCTCCAGACAGGCATCCATGAGGGGGAGATCCTGGTAAGGCAGCGCCACATTCAGCACCAGGTCGGCCTTCACCTCCTTGATGAGCGCCACCGTGGCAGCAACATCATCGGCATCCACCGCATGGGTCGTAATCGTCACACCTTCGCGGGCAAGCACGTCTGCCGCAATGGCATCACACTTGCTCTTGGTACGGGAGGCCAGATGGATGCTCTCATACACATCCGACATCTGGGCGCACTTGTGGGCCACGACGTGCCCCACACCACCGGCTCCGATAATGAGTACTGTCTTCATTGCAGGGCGGAGAATGCACTATAAGAGCCCGCAAGTCAAGGATTTTTATTCATGATGCCGGGAATTTCTTTCGCGCGCGCGCGAAAGAAAAACACCTGCCCAATTATGGGCAGGTGCTGGAAACTCTTACCTCAAAATCCACTACTTAACCGCGGCGGCGCTTCGTGGTCTTGCTCTTTGCCACAGCACGCTTCCGGGGTGCAGACTTTGTCGTCTTTCTGGCAGCAACGCGGCGGCCACTTGAAACCTTACGCTTATTGGAAGCGTAACGGACATTGCGGTGCGCTGCACGCTTACGGGTGACGACTCGGCGCCTTTCAGCCTTCTGGCTGGAGGCCATGGCAGAACGCGGCACATAGGCAGGCACCGGCGTGCGGGATGTACGAATAGCGGCGGCCAGTGCCTTGCGCTGGTCATCGGCGCTGTAATTGCGACCCTGCTGGTCGGCAAAGTACTGACGGTATGCGGGGTCAACCTGGTTGATATTGGTTACCGCATCCGGGAAGTTATGATACTTCATCGCCGTGCTGCTCTGACAGGACACCAACAGGCATGCCACCATAGCAACCAGACAAAGTACAAGCTGACGTGTGCTGGACATAAGAAGAATAATCAGGGACAGATTTGATTTACCACGCGGAAAGGCAGAGACACCAGGAAGCTGACCATCCCGGTAATCATGCCGCATGAGGTGAGACAGGTCATGCACACAAGAACCAACCCAAGCTGAGTCACACGCTTAAAAATTTCCTTTATCATAATCGTAATAGTTTTTCAAGCGGCCGATGGGTTCCGTTCCTCAGGCATTCCCTACCCCGCCGGACTTATACTACCACATTTCCTGCCATCTTGCCAATAATAAACTTTTCCTTAGCATTCGTTTTTGTCCAGTATGACTTGATTTTAATCAAAAAGTCACTAAAATAAACTTCCCATGAGCCAGAACACCGGAGACAAGCGCGAGGAATTGCAAATTTCTCTTCAACATTTTGCAAAACAGCACCCGGAGCAGTACCACACTGCCGACCAGATGCTGGACTTTATGCATAACCACGAGGATTGCTTCATGCGCAGCTGCAAGCCGGGGCATTTCACGGGTTCCGCCTGGCTCATCAATCCAGCAGGAGACAAAGTACTGCTGACCCTGCACCACAAGTTGCAGCGCTGGATGCAGACAGGGGGACATGCCGATGGGAATCCGGACACCCTGAAAGTCGCGCTGCGCGAAGCCGAGGAAGAAAGCGGAATTCCGAACATAACACCTGTAAACACAGAAATTTTCGACATCGACATCCACCTCATCCCCGAGAACACCACAAAGGGCGAGCCCGCACATTACCACTACGACGTGCGCTACCTGCTGCAGGCACCTCACGAGGATTTCTGCATATCCAGCGAATCAGACGACCTGCGCTGGTGGAGCAAGGACGACTTTGCAAACCGCCAGGCAGAGCTGGACGCCTCCGTCATACGCATGGCAGAGCGCCATTTCAGCACCTGAGTGCCCCCATGTGTGTACGCACAAGCTAATTCCATTGACTTATACGAGGAGCTTCTGTAGAATACCCGGGCAAGGATGAACACGGCTTTTGTACCAGAAGATTATTTTGCACGCTACGGCGTGGCCGATATTTTCGGCGCAGGTGAGACCTGCGAGGTGGATTTGGGCTGCGGCGACGGCGGTTTCCTGCTGGCCATGGCAGAGCATTACCCGGAGACCCGATTTCTGGGTGTGGAGCGCCTGCTGGGCCGCATCCGCAAAGTGTGCAACGAGAGCGCCCGCCGCGGGCTGAGCAATGTACGCGGGCTCCGCGTAGAGAGCCGATATTTCCTGGAATGGATGGTAGCCCCCGGCAGCATCAGCCGCCTGCACTACCTCTTCCCCGACCCCTGGCCCAAGGAAAAGCACCACAAGAACCGCCTGGTGCAGGACAGCTTCATCCCCGTGCTGCACCGCGCCCTGGCTCCCGGTGGCGAGGTGCTGTTCAAGACCGACCACGAGGAGTATTTCCAGTGGGTATGCGAGCGCATGGATGCTTCTCCCCTGTTCCGCCGGGAGGAGTGGAATGCCCCCTTCTATCCCAAAACCGATTTCCAGAAACAATGGGAGGCAATGGGCAAACCCATTTTCTCCGCACGCTATGTGAAGAACGATGAGCTTTGATTTACACAAGGTTGACCCCAGCGGCGCCCGCCTGGGCACGCTGCACCTGCCGCACGGCGATGTACCCACCCCCATCTTCATGCCGGTGGGCACACAGGGCACGGTGAAAACCCTGCACCCGGAGGATCTGGAGGCCCTGGGTGCCCAGATTATCCTGGGCAACACCTACCACCTCTGCCTCCGCCCGGGAGATGAAGCCATCCGCAACCTGGGTGGTCTGCATTCCTTCACCGGCTGGAACAAGCCCATGCTTACGGATTCCGGCGGCTTCCAGGTGTGGAGCCTGGCCCGCCTGCGCAAGATTACGGAGGAAGGCGTGCGCTTCTGCAACCACATCGACGGCTCGTACATGATGCTCACCCCGGAGCGCAGCATGGAAATCCAGGCCAACCTCGGCAGCGATATCGCCATGCTGTTTGACGAATGCCCGCCCTACCCCTGCGACCGCAAATATGCAGAAAAATCCCTGGGGCTCACCCTGCGCTGGGCAAAACGCTGCAAAGCCTGGATTGATGCTCACCAGCCCATGAGCGGCCCCGGCCTGCAGAATCATTTCGGCATTGTGCAGGGCTCGGTCTATGCCGACCTGCGCCGTGCCTGTGCCGAGGAGCTGGCAGCCATGGATTTCGACGGCTACGCCATCGGCGGTGTATCCGTGGGCGAGCCGGAACATGAAATGCTGCGAGCCATTGAGAACAGCACGCCCTACCTGCCCCAGAACAAGGCACGCTATGCCATGGGCCTGGGCACCCCCACCCAGATTCTGGAGATGATTGAGCGCGGCGTGGATATGTTTGACTGCGTGATGCCCACCCGACTGGCACGCCACGGCATTGCCATGACCCCGGATGGCCCCATCCACATCAAGAACCAGCGCTGGAAGGATGACCCCAAACCGCTGGACCCGGAAGGGCACCCGCACGTCACCCGATTCTCCCGCGCTGCGCTGCGCCACTTCTTCCGCGCCGGCGAAATGCTGGCCCTGCGCGTGCTTTCCTTCCAGAACCTTCACTTTTACCTGCGGCTCATGGCGCAAGCGAGAAGCGCCATTGCAGCCGGTGAATTCGCTGCGTTCAAGCGCAGCTTCATCTCGCGATACCAAGCAAACGACATACAATGAACGCAATCTACATTGCCCAGGCCGCAGCCGGTCAGCAGGGTGACCCCATGAGCATGCTCATCACCTTTGGTCTTATCGGCGTTATCTTCTACTTCCTGCTCATCCGCCCCCAGCGCAAGCAGCAGAAGGAGCTCAAGGATCGTCAGGATGCTCTGAAGCCCGGTGACAAGGTTGTTTCCGCCGGCGGTATCTACGGCACCATCACCAAGGTGGAGCAGGACGCCGTGCGCATGGAAATCGCCCCGAGCGTGACCATCAAGATTGCCAAGGCCAGCATCGTTTCCTCCACCCCCAAGGAAGCCCCCGCTGAGGCCGACAAGAAGTAATCCCCCCCTTTACACATGAATTAACGCAAAATGAGCCCCTGCGCCATTTTGCGTTAATCTTTTTTTCATCATGCAAGTTTTCTACACCGCAGAACAGCTGGATACCCTGCCGGCAGATGCCCGCCTGGGCGTCATCGGCAACCCGATTGCCCACTCCAAATCCCCGCAGATGCAGCAGCCCGCGCTGAATGCCGCCGGCATTGCCGCCCGCTATGTGCGCCTGATGGCCGGAACAGAGGATGGCGCCTTCGAGTCCCTGCTCTGCACCCTGGCGGAGCGCGGGTTCATTGGGGTCAACGTGACAGTGCCGTTCAAGAAGAAAGCGCATGATGCCGCCGTGCAGCTCGACCCGCTGGCCCGGCTCAGCGGCGCGGTGAACACCCTGGTACGCAAGGATGACGGCTGGCATGGCTACAACACCGATGGTCCCGGGTTCTCCCGCGCTATCGAGGAATGCTGCGGCCGCCCGCTGAAAGAACTCCGCGTACTCATCATGGGCGCCTGCGGTGGCGCCGGCAGCGCCCTGGCCTGCCAGTGCGCTCTGGAGAGTTGCCCCGGTATCACCCTGGTGAACCGCCCGCGCCCGGAACTGGCCGAACTGGCCACCCGCCTTGCGCCGAACAGCAATGCACCCATCGAGACGCTGCATTTTGATTCCCCTGAGCTGCCCGCAGCCGTAGCCGCGGCAGACCTCATAGTGAACGCCACCAGCCTGGGCCTGCATGAGGGCGACCCCATGCCCATTTCCCCCGATTTACTGAGTCCCGGCCAGTTGGTATACGACATCGTGACCCACGAAACCGCCCTGCACCGCGCCGCCACCGCCCGCGGCTGCAGCGCCGCCACCGGCCAGGGCATGCTGCTCTGGCAAGGAGCCATTGCCTTCGAGCACTGGTTCGGCCTCACCCCCGATATCCCCGCCATGCGCCGCGGGCTCTTTGGAAAATAAGAGATATAGGGGCAGGTGGAAAAAGCTCATAATGGCGATTTGTCGGGGAGTTATTCCTGTCGGTGCGGAGGGACTTTAGTCCCTCACCAGTTATGCATTCGGGACTAAGGTCCCACACTCCGCACATATGTCCCAAAGATTGCTGCGCCAAATTGGAGTTTGCCGGGCAGCTGGCTCGCGTCAGCGAGCGGAACTTCAATAGAGCCCGTGAAACGGGCGACATAACAATAGCGAGGCGGTGGAGCGCACCGTGCGTCAGCATGGTGCGCGTAACCCCTCGTAAAGAAAAATAAGGAATAGGAACCCGTGAAACGGGTGACAGAGAGAGTTGCTACATATGAGCCTTAATTTCAATATAAATTCTCTATGAAAGAATAGCTATTTGTTCATCCTGACGCGATTTTTAAGCCATGCGTTTCTGTCACCCGTTCCACGGGTTCTAATGACTTTTTACACTAAAACGAGTGGTTTCGCGGCTGTCGCCGCTGCACCACTCGCTATTGATAGGCCGCCCGTTTCACGGGCTCTTGGATTCCGCTCGCTGACGCGAGCCACAAGCCCCCGCCAAATCGCTTTAGCGCATAAAGAGGGGAGCAGGCTCCAAAACGGTGTTGATAATGCAGACAATTGTGAAATCATTGGAACACATGTGCATACTCCGAGAATTCCCTATTGACAAACGAGCGCAGGATTCTATAATACTTTCATGTTCAAAAATCTGCTTACCCTATTTACCTTATCAACCCTGCCGATTATGGCAGAGCTCAGTTATTTCCCGGCGCAACCGGCAAAGTATGCGCCGGAGGAACTCGTTTCCTACAAAAGCGAGCTCATGGAAGCTATGCGCTACCGTGGGCAAAAGGAAAAGGCCTTGCGCCTGATTCAGGAGAACAGGAATGATTGCGTGAACGACGAAGCCGCGCACGATGGCTTTACCTATTCTCCGCTTGTTCAGGCCTGCCAGTGGAAGGATGCCGACCTGGTGCAGGCTTTGCTGGAGAAAGGCGCAAATCCCAATCACCCCCCGCTGGAGAAAATGCAGAACAAGCTCACGCCGGAAATTAACCAGCTGCTGAGCGAGGCCCGCAGCAAGGTGGCACAACCCGCCGTTACGCTGGAGGAATGGGAGAAACGCTACCACGAACGCATAGGCGGCAGACTGTTCTGGAGCCAGAACAAAAAGAGCTGCGTATCTGTAACAGAAAACAATGGGACATTCACTTTGTGGTACCTCCATACGGATACCCATGGGCGCCTGATGCCTGCTGCCGTATTCTACATCACGGCAAACGGATTCAGTCTGGAAACGGTTACCCGTCATTCAAGCCTTATCCAGGCCACCCTGCGCAAGGGCGATGAAACAACACAGACCGCCATGAACGTGCACGATGGCTATGCCCTGCATGATTTCAATGTGCAGCCCGAGCGCAAATCATTCAAACTCGGCCACCCCATCTGTGAACTGCCGGAATACGCGGCCTTGGTCAGTCTGGCAGACAATCACTCTTGATTGGGATTTAGAGATTCCCGACATGGAGAAACACGCCTGCCTCCAGGCAACCTCCCCCAAGAAAAAGCAGACTCCGAACATCATTTTTCCACACCCGGGTGCAATATCCCGGGCGTTTTTGTGTTATTTAGCTTCACATGCGCTCAAAAAGCTGATAAAATACGCCCATGGCAAATAAACCCGTAGTACTTATCATCCGCGACGGTTGGGGCCGCAACCCGCAGGGCCCGGAAGTCGCCGCTCAGACCGGCGATGCTACCGTTCTCGCCAAGACTCCTTTCACCGACAAACTGCTGGCCACCTGCCCGCACATGATGCTGGGTGCCTCCGGCCAGGACGTAGGTCTGCCTGATGGTCAGATGGGCAACTCCGAGGTGGGTCACCTGAATCTGGGTGCCGGCCGCGTGGTGTTCCAGGACCTCTGCCGCATCACCAACGCCATCAATGATGGTTCCCTTGCCAAGAATCCCGTTATTGTGGAAGCTTACGGCAAGGCCGCTGCCACCCGACTGCACCTCATGGGCCTTGTGTCCGACGGCGGTGTGCACTCCCATATCGACCACCTCATCGGTCTGGTGAAGATTGCCGCCGAGGCCGGCGTGAAGGACATCTTCATCCACGCCATCATGGACGGCCGCGACACCGACCCGAAGAGCGGTGCCGGGTTCCTCCAGCAGCTTGAGGAAGCCGTGGCTCCCTACGGCGCCAAGATTGCCACCGTGGTTGGCCGTTTCTTCGCCATGGACCGCGACAAGCGCTGGGACCGCGTGCAGATTGGCTGGGATGCCATCGTGCTCGGCAAGGGCGAGTCCTGCACCTGCACTCCCTCCGAATATGCCCGCAAGAGCTACGAGGACGGCGTGACGGACGAATTCATGAAGCCCGCCGTATTTGTGGAGGCTGACCAGCAGCGCGTGCGCGATGAGGATGTGGTGTACTTCTTCAACTTCCGTGCTGACCGCGCCCGCGAACTTTCCCGAGCCTTCATCTACGAGGACTTCGACGGTTTCGACCGCACCGTGCAGCCCAAGGTGCACTACGTGACCATGTCCGAATACGAGGCCTGCTACCCCACTCCGGTGGTGTTCGAGCAGGAGCAGCTCACCAACATTCTGGGCGAGGTTATCTCCAAGGCCGGCCTCAAGCAGCTCCGCATCGCTGAGACGGAAAAGTACGCTCACGTGACCTTCTTCTTCAACGGTGGTGTTGAGACCCAGTACGAAGGCGAAGACCGCATTCTGGTGCCCTCCCCCCGCGAGGTGGCTACCTACGACCTGAAGCCCCAGATGAGCGTGGGCGAAGTGGCCGATAAGTTCGTGGAAGCCATCGGCAACTACGACATCGCCATCATGAACTTCGCTAACCCGGACATGGTGGGCCACACCGGTTACCTCGAAGCCGGTATCACCGCCTGTGAGGCTGTGGACGCAGCCCTGGAGAAGAGCGTGACCAAGATTCTTGAACTTGGCGGCTGCTGCCTTATCTGCGCCGACCACGGCAACTGCGAGAACATGCTCAACCCGGATGGTTCTCCCAACACCGCTCACACCACCAACCTGGTGGACCTCATCTACTGCGGCCCGGATCAGGACTCCATCACTCTGAGCGATGGTATCCTGGCAGACATCTCCCCCACGCTGCTGCACCTGCTCGGCCTCGAGCAGCCCGCCGAAATGACCGGCCACAGTCTGGTGAAGTAATCCGCTCGCAGGATAAACACCCTTTACCAACAAATCCGCCTCCCTGCTCCAGGGAGGCGGATTTTTGCGTCGCGCATCGGCACAAATGTATTCTGACTTCCCTGCAAATGGCGATTTGTAGGAATGCAGATTTCAGAACGCAGAATGCAGAATAAGCAGTTAGTGCGCAGCCTGGCGGCCGCGCAAAGAAATGAAAATTACCTGAGATTTCTCAGGTAATTTTGTTTACAGGTGCGGCAACCGCC
>JAFYWX010000066.1 GCA_017546445.1 Akkermansia sp.
CGGCGCTCGCCGGATTCGCGGCGGCGCGGTGCGCGGGTCTCACGCAGTTCGCTGGTGAAAGCAGGGGTGCTGGCAGCGCCCGGGCGTGCCCAGGCCGGCCCGAACTGGAAATCTGCCAGGTCCGACAGATTGAGGGAATTGGTATTCCCCTGGTTCTTTTCTTCGCTCATGGATGGATTAACTGGTAACTGTTGAATAGACTACTCTGAAATGAACGCCAATGCAATCATTTTTTACGTAGAACAGGCGAAAATAAGCGGAATTCGGCCACTTATTCCTCGATAAACTCCACACCCAGCAGGCAGATGTCGTCATCCTGCTGCACACTGCCGGTGAACTGGTGCACGCCGGCCAGGGAAATATCCAGCATTTCGCGGATGCTCTGCGGGTTGCGCTCCTGCAGGAATTCCATAATCCGCGGGGCTCCCAGCTCATCGCCGGTGGCATCCTGGGCCTCGGTGAGCCCATCGGTGAAGAGCATGAGCTTCATGCCGTTTTCCAGGCGGATTTCGCTTTCGCGGAAGAGGGTGTTCTCCATGAGCCCGAGCGCCGGGGTGCGCGGAATGGCGGGCTGGAAAGCGCGGCCGTTGGTCGGCAGTACAATCGGGGCGGGGTGTCCGGCGCCGGCCAGGGTGAGGCGGCGGCGGTCCAGGTCCAGGTAGACGTAGCAGGCCGAAGCGAACATGGTGATGTTTGCCTGGCTGAAAATGCGGTACATCTGGCGGTTGAGGGAGGAAAGGAAGAGGGCGGGGGTGTCCGCCAGGTTGGCCAGCTGGGCCATGAGTCCGCGCATCATGGAGGCAATGAGTGCGGCGCGTACGCCATGGCCCATCACATCGCATATCAGCATGCCCACGCCGCTCTGGCCCACGGGGAATACCTCGAAGCAGTCACCGGCCACACCGGCAGAGGGAAGGTAGACATGGTGGAACATGGCCTTGCGGGTGCTGCCGCTGCTGTGCCGCCACTCGCGGTCGGGGATAAAGCCGTTCTGCAGAGCCTGCTGCACCTCGCGGGCCAGGTTTATCTCCTTTTCCAGAATCTTGTTCTTCTCATCCAGCTGGCGGGCGATGCGCTGGTACTTCTGCTGGGTTTCAATGAGTTTGGTAACATCACTGGAAATACCCACAATGCCCTTTACCGTACCGTCAGCGGCGTACCAGGGGAATTTGGAAACCTTGCCCCAGGTGGATTTGCCGCCCTTCCACTTCTCATGGTGAATGCGGTTCAGGATGGGCTTGCCCGTGGCCATGATGTCGGCTTCTTCGGCGCGGGCAATTTCGCACATTTCGGGGTCAAAGAAATTACTGTCGCGGCTGCCGATGAGGTCGGAAGGTGTGCGCACCTTCATCTTTTTGGCGGTGGCCTCATTGGCAATCACGAATCGGGACTCGCGGTTCTTGAAGTAGATGTTGTCCGGCAGGTAGTTAATCAGCGTGCGGAAGAGGTCGCGGTCCTCCATGGCGTGCAAATCAGCCATCTTGCGGCGGGTGATATCCACCCACACGCCCACCAGGCGGCTCGGTTTCTTGTTCTCATCGAATTCCAGCAGGCCATTGATGCGTACCCAGCGCCAGGCGCGGCTGCGCTGGTTGAGCAGGCGCACTTCCACGCGCAGCGGCGCTGCGCCGGGACGCGGACGGTCGATATAGCGCTGTATCGCGTTGGTGAAGAAGGCAACATCTTCGGGATGAATGGTCTTTTCCGGTTCGGTGAAGATGTTGGGTGCCCAGTCCTTCATCGTCATGCCCATCATTTTCACGCATTGCTCGGTGTAGAAAATCTCATCATTCTCAAACAACCAGCAGTACACCCCTTCCTCGGCAGCGCGCAACGCTTTGCGCACCATATCCCACACAAATACTCCGGGTACGGTGCGCTTCTCGTTGCTCTGCTCGGGATAATCGCTCATTTACCTGATAACATACCCATTTTTCGGGGGAAATTCAAGCAGAAACGGCGGAAAATCGGGAGAAAAATCAGTGCCAGTAATGCCACCAGGCCAAACCAAGCAGTACGAAGAGGACGCAGAGAGTGTAATTCAGGACGGTTCGCCAGCGGCGGGTCTTCACTTTGACGCGTCGGGCAACGGAGAAGGGGAGAATCTTCCCCTCGCTGCCGATGTTGATACCTTTGGCGCTGTCGTAGAGTTTCAGGAAGTATTCCTGCGTGTCGAGCTCCAGACATTCGCTGATGCCTGCCCAGGGCTGGAAGTAATGCCAGCCGGAGAGCCCCCGAATATGCAGCCCCCGCCGGGTGTGGCGTGATTCACTGCCCAGCCAGGTATCAATATCATATTCATCCCGGAAATCGCTGTGGCCGAACAGCACGAGTAATGCAGCCATGCCGAAACAGCAGAGACAGAGCAGCATCAGCTCAGTTTCATTTGATGGGATAAACGGGAGAATCAGGCCGGCAGCGAGCCAGGGGATGCCCACCTTCAGATAAGCTCCGATACCGGGGGCTTCGGGCATATTCTGCAGGTAGGCCGGGTTGGTTACCGAGGCATCGTCATCATTGAAGCCGGGGGTGAGCAGGGACTGGATGCTGGTCAGAGCTTCATCTGCCGCTGCCGGGAGATGAAAGGGAATGCCCTCCTTTGTTTCGATAAGGATTCCATCTTCTGTGCGGGTGGCATTCTCGATGCTGAGCCAGGGCAGGAAGATGCCGGGGCTCTCCGGGGCATCGCCGTAGAGCAGGATGCCTGTTCTGGTTCTGCGCCAGTGCGGGCAGTATTGCTGAATGCCATCCCATTTGGGAAGTCCCCTTTCGGAAATATACGTATTCCAGCAGATGGAGAGGCCGAACGCTGCACCCGGGGCGAACCAGAGAAGAAAACTGCAGTCCTTACACCAGGCGATGCCACCCGTGATAAGCCCGAGCACCAGCGTGGCGATGCCCCAGGTAAGGATGACGGAGCGCCTGCTTTCTGCCTGTTCTGTGAGGCGGTGAATCATTCGTTGTCCTTATCCGGGTAGGGGGTGTCGGTGGCCTCGGTGTGCCGCCAGCCGGGCAGAAGGTGCTGCCAGAATTCGTAGTGCTCGTTTTCCTGTTCCTCCAGCATGCGCTCAGGAGTCATGCGGAAGGGATATACCTGCACGGGCACGTAACTGGTGCCGGCTTTGAAGGCTTCGTTCACCATGGTGTAGATTTCCTCAATGCGGGCATCTGTCATGGCAAAGCAGCCTATGGAGAGAATGTTCCCATGCACCATGATGAAGCTGCCTGTTCGCCCCAGACTGAGGTCGTAGGCATTCGGGTAGCCTATGTTGAAGGAGAGGTGGTAGCTGCTGCGCGGGTTCATGCTCCGGGGGTAGACCCGGTAGAAACCCTCCGGGGCCTGTTCATCGCCCTCGGCGGTCTTGGGGCCGAGGTCACCGCTCATGCCGAAGATGTGGTAGGTTTTCAGGATGCGCCAGCTTTTGTCTGCCTCCTGCACCCAGAGTTCTAAATCGCGGTCATCCTTGATGATGCGGATGAACACCGGCTTGCCGAAATGCTCACCGAATTCCTCCTGCACATTCTGCCGGGCGGTGGCCACGCGGTCTGTTGCTGCCTGGGAACTGCACATATTCAAGCCTGAGAAAAGCAGGGGAAGGGTGAGGGAAAGGGTAAGGGTGGATTTCAGCATAGCCGTCAGTTGGTGCGTTTCTCCTCCCACTCCGGCAGCTCGTGCCCGATGAGCCAGGGGGTGTATTCCGCCGGAATCGGGGACTGAATAGCGATGCGCCGGCCATCTGCCGGGTGGTTGAACGCCAGCCGCCACGCATGCAGCATCAGGCGCCCGGGGCGGGCTTTCTGCCGCTGCGGGTGCGCATAGATGGGGTCACCGATGAGGGGATGCCCCAGGTGCAGCATGTGCACGCGGATCTGGTGGGTGCGCCCGGTGTGCAGGGTGCACATCACCAGCGAGGAATCCGTGGCGGCATCATAGTGCAGCACCTCCCAGTCTGTAATGGCGGGCTTGCCGCTGCCGGGGTTCACCACGGCCATTTTCAGGCGGTTGACGGGGTGGCGGCCGATGTTGGTGAACACGGTGCCTTTCTGCTCCTTCGGGCAGCCCTGGACCACGGCCAGGTAGATTTTGCCGGTGTCTCGCTCGGCGAACTGGGTGGTGAGGGAGAGGTGGGCCTGGTCATTCTTGGCCACCACGATGCAGCCGCTGGTGTCCTTGTCCAGTCGGTGCACGATGCCGGGGCGCTCCACACCGCCGATGCCGGATAAATCGCCGCAGTGGAAGAGCACGGCGTTCACGAGCGTGCCGTCCGGGTTACCCGCTGCAGGGTGCACCACCATGCCGCTCTCCTTGTCGATGACGATGACGTGGCTGTCTTCAAAGAGCACGGAAAGGGGGATATCCTGCGGCTGGGCCTCGGCGGGTTCCGGCTCAGGGATGCTCACCTCGATGCGCATGTTTCGCTCCACCGGGGTCTTGGCCTTGCAGGCCTTGCCGTTCACGGTGATTTCGCCGTCCTTGATGAGGGCCTGAATGCGGGCGCGGGAGAGCTCCGGCAGCTGGGCTGCCAGATACTGGTCCAGGCGCGTGCCGAGCTGGTCTTCTACAATGATGAGCATGTTACATGCCGGTGGGGTTATCGATGAACACCGTGGGGAGCCCGAACTTTTCCTCCAGCAGCTGGCCCAGCGCCTTCACCCCGAAGGTCTCGGTGGCGTAGTGGCCTGCAAAGAGGATGTTGATACCCATATCGCGGGCGGCGTTGCTCACCCAGTGGTTCTCCTCGCCGGTGAGATAGGTGCCGTAGCCCTTGGCGTGCATCTGGTAAATCTCTTCGCCCGCGCCACCGCTGCACACGGCCACACGCCCGGCTGGCAGGCTGCCATCGTGCACAATGCCCGTGACCTCGCTACCGGTGATTTCGGCGTATTTGGCGCGCAGTTCATCCACCGAGCCGGGGAAGAAGCCGGAAAGGCCGATGCTGGTGCCGTGGTAATCCACCTCCGGCTGCAGGTCGGTGAGCCCCAGCGCCTTGGCCAGACCGGCGTTGTTGCCCAGCTCCGGGTGCATATCCAGCGGCAGGTGGGCGGAATAGATGGCCAGGTTGTTGTTCAGGCAGGAAACGAGCTTCTGCTTCCACCAGCCCTTGACGGCCTGCAGCCCGCACCAGAAAATGCCATGGTGCAGCACCAGCAGGTCGGCGCCGGCGGCAATGGCATCATCAATGCTCTTCTGGGAACCATCCACGGCCAGTGCCACCTTGGTGACAGTGCCGTTGTTTTCCACCTGAAGCCCGTTCATGGCCACGGAGGCATCGCGCACCTCTGCTACGCGCAGGGTGGTATCAAGCAGGGTTACAATCTCAGAAAGGGGAGTATTCATAAATTATTCAGCGTTGCCGGGGTATACGGTGCGGTTGGCGATTTCCTTGTTCAGGCGCTGGTTGAACTCGCTGGCCATATCGTAGCCGCTGTCGCGCAGGTAGCGGCCCAGGGCGGCCACTTCCACCAGACGGCACATATCACGCCCAGGTGCCACGGGCAGGTTCAGGTGTTCCACCTCCACGCCCAGGATGTTGATATACTTGTGCTCCAGCCCCAGTCGTTCCATTTCGGTCATCTCTCCGCTGAACAGGTTGATGACCAGGTCGATGCGCTTTTCCTTGCGGTAGGCTTTCAGGCCGAAGAGGTTGGTCACATTGATGATGCCCAGACCGCGGATTTCGATGAAGCCGCTGCTCAGGGGCGGGGCGGTGGCAATGAGATCGCCACCCAGGTTGCGGATGCGCACCATGTCATCGGCCACCAGGGAGGAACCGCGTTCCACCAGACCCAGGGAGATTTCGCTCTTGCCTACGCCTCCCTTGCCGGTGATGAGCACGCCCACGCCGCGCACGTCGACCATGCAGGCGTGCATGGTGGTGCTGTCCGCAAACTCATTCTCGAGAATGAAGGTGGCGCGGTTTACAAACTCCATGGTGAGCAGCGGCGTGCGGAACACGCAGACATTGTAGCGGTCTGCTATGGCCAGCACATCTGCCGGTACATCCACCCCGCGGGCAAAGATGAGGCATGGGGTATCCTGACTGCAAATCTGGTCCAGGCGTTCCTCGCGTTCGGTCTGGGTCATGGTGGCCAGATAGGCCATTTCTGCCGCGCCGAATACCTGGATGCGCTCGTGCGCAAAGTAACCGAAGTAGCCCGCCAGCGCCAGACCGGGACGATTGAATGCCGGCTGTACAATCGGGCGCGCCATGCCCAGCGGCGTGTTCAGCAGCTGCAGCTCCAGCGTGCTGCGGTATTTCTCATAAAACCGGCTTACCGGTACCTGTTCCACTTTGCGGACAATGGGCTTCTTCATTTGCAAGTGATTTTACATGAGAGCTCCCCGCGGGTCAAGGGATTTCATGGTCGTAAATGCAAGGGATGTGTAACCACTGCCCGGCAGGAGCTTTATTCACCTGCATCGAAATCTGCCTGCGGCAGAGGAATTTGCCTCTGGCTCGGCATCTGAATCCACCCTGCAGGTGGTCTGAATTGCCGCGTTAACGCACGGCAGTGATGGGCTGTTGCTCCTATCACGCATTATAGAGCGCCCAGCGGAGATACTTTAGCGATTCGCCCCAGATTTTGCGGCTGGTGCTGCCGAGCACCACCACGATGACGGCGCGTCCACCGCTGGAGGCGCAGGAGATGAGGCACTTGCCGGCCAGGTTGGTGTAACCGGTTTTCATACCCTGCACCCAGGGGTGGGAGGTGAGCAGGCGGTTGGTGGAGCGAATCATGCGCATGGAACCATCGTTGCGGCGCAGTTCATACGCGGGGATATTGATCATGCCGCGGATGGTCTTGTTGTTGTATGCGTAGCAGGCGGCCAGGGCCATATCATAGGCGGTGGAGTACTGCTGGGCGGGCAGGCCATTCGGGTTGGCAAAGTGAGTGTTGTGCATGCGCATGCGCTTGGCGCGGGCATTCATGCGGGCCACAAAGGCCTCCACGCTGCCGGCGCAGTCGCGGGCGAGCGATACGGCCACGTCATTGAAACTGCCGGTAAGCATGGCCTGCAGCAGGTCGCGGCGGGAGTATTGCTCGCCGGCTTTCAGATTCAGGCGGATGGGCGGTGCCAGACGGTCGGAGGCCTTGATGGTCACCATCTTGTCCAGGTTCTTGGTATCACACACGCAGAGTGCGGTAATGATTTTCTGGGTACTGGCCACCTGGCGACGCGTGTTGGCATTGTAGCCATAGAGCACATTGCCGTTGTAGGGGTCAATCACGCACACAGCCGCGCAGTCAGGGCGGGGAGCCGGGGTTTCCGGAGTGCGCAGCGGACGGGAAGGATTCAGGCTGCTGTGGTAGGGCCGCCGTACGTGTCTGGCTCCCTGGGGAATCGGTGCCGGTTTGTGCCCGGTCATGGGCTGGTTCTGGCGAACAAAGGCCCCTGCCGGAGCAGTGGCAGCAATCAAGGTGCAGATCGTCAGAAGTAGGGCAAGGAAACGCATGGCGGGGGAGTCTATTTCAGCCGTGCATTATTTGCAAGCCTAAACTGCAATTATGCCACGGGAGTGAAGCGACCACCCGGCTGGGGGAGGATGCGCCGCTCAATCTGCAGGCGCATGAGAAGGGGAGTGATGCTGTGGGCTCCCTTGCCCAGGGCGGAGCAGAGGGCATCCAGCGTATCATGCCCGGCGCGGAGGGCGACCAGCAGTTCGGCCGTGTCATCGCTCAGGGGAGCTGATGCAGCAGGTTGGGATGCGGGGGCTGCAAAGAGCTCCATCTGCTGCGGGGACTGGTTCCAGCCCATATCGGCCAGCAGCTCGGCGGGCGAGGTGCAGAGGGTGGCGCCATCGCGAATGAGGGCATGGCAGCCGGAAGAGCTTATCTGGGTGATAGGGCCGGGAATTGCGAATACGCTGTTGCCGTATTCACTGGTGGCCATGCTGGCGGTGTGCAGCGAGCCGCTGCGCTGCGGCGCCTCCACCACGAGAGTGGCGCGGCTCCAGGCGGCCACAATGCGGTTGCGCTGCGGGAAGGTGGTGCGTGCCGGGCGCATGTACATGGGGAACTCGCTCACCAGTGCGCCGTGTCCGGCACAGATGCGGTCTGCCAGCTCGGCATTTTCCTGTGGGTAAAGCTCTGCCATGCCGAATCCCAGCACGGCAATGGTGCGGCCGCCGGCATCAAGCGCGCCCCAATGGGCGGCGGTGTCGATACCGCGTGCCAGGCCGGAGATGATGGTGCAGCCGGCATCTGCCAGTTCTCGGCCGAACCGGCGGGCGGTGGTGCTGCCGTAGGGCGAGGCCTGGCGCGTGCCCACAATGGCCACGCTGCGCTCATCATCTGCTGCAATCCAGCTGCCCCGCACATAGAGCACAATGGGTGGGTCGCTCATGCGGCGGAGGGCGGCCGGGTAGTCACTGTCCAGAATCGTGACCACCCGCACGCCGTAATCTGCAGCGCATTGGAGCTCTGCCCGTGCGTTGGTGCAGTTCCGCCAATCGGCAATGGCTCTGGCCAGCCTGGGTCCAATGCGGGGCACCATGGCCAGCATGTTCTCCGGGGCGTTGAGCACAAGTTCGGCACTGCCGAAAAATTCCAACAGCGCTTGAATCCTCATGGACCCGAGACCGGGAATGAGGTTGAGGGTTACAAGGGATTCAAGCGGTGTGAGCATATGGGAGAATTAACGTTCTACAGTGAAGTCCAGCCCCAGGTCAAGGGACGGCACGGAGTGCGTCAGGCAGCCGAAGCTCATGAAGTCCACGCCGGTCTCGGCTGCGGCCGGAGCCGTGGCGAGGGTAAGACCACCGGAGGCCTCGAAGTAGGGCTTGCAGTTCTGTCCGCGCATTTCCACAGCCTTGCGCATGTCATCGTTGCTCATGTTATCCAGCAGGATATAATCCACGCCGTTGAGCTTCAGGAATGCCTCCACCTGCTGCAGGTTATCGGCCTCCAGCTGCACTTCCACGCCGGGGCGCTCGCTCTTCAGCTTGTCGATGCAGTCCTGCAGGTGGCCGGTGTCGCCATCGGTCATGAGGTGGTTATCCTTCACCATGGCGCGGTCATACAGACCCAGGCGGTGGTTGTTGCCGCCGCCGTGTACCACGGCAGCTTTCTCCAGCAGACGGTAGCCGGGGGTGGTCTTGCGGGTATCCAGCAGCTTGCAGTCGGTGTGGGCAATGGCCTTCACATACTTGTGGGTCATGCTGGCCACGCCGGAAAGACGCTGAATGAAGTTGAGCGCGGTGCGCTCAGCCCCCAGAATGGACTGGGCCTTGCCTTCAATCATCATGACCACGGCGCCGGGGGAAACCTCATCGCCATCGTTCAGGTACACCTCTACCTTCAGCGTGGGGTCCACGGCCTTGAACACGGCGCGCGCTACCTCTACACCAGAGAGAACACCCTGGGTGCGGGGGCGCAGCAGGGCGCGTGCCTGCAGTTCTGCGGGTACAAAGTAAAGCGAGGTCACGTCTCCATCGCCAAAATCTTCATCGAGCGCCAGCTTGATGAGCGCTTCCATATTATCAGATACCTTAGTGTGGCTCATGCCTCTCATAATAGCTGCCTTGCCTGCGATTGTAAAGGCTGAAATATGTTATTGCCCGGCACCGCACATGTGTCCCAAAGTTTTCACATTTGACTGCATTATTAACACCGTTTTGGAGCCAGCCCCCCTCTTTATGCGCTAAATGGCGATTTGTGGGGATGATGGCTCGCGTCAGCGAGCGGAATTCAAAAGCCCGTGAAACGGGCGGCCTATCAATAGCGAGGCGGTGGAGCGCACCGTGCGTCAGCATGGTGCGCGTAACCCCTCGTAAAGAAAAAATAAGGAATAGGAACCCG
>JAFYWX010000067.1 GCA_017546445.1 Akkermansia sp.
AGGTCATTGTGCTTACCACCGGCGCGGATGCACTTCTGCATGTCGGTGGCGCGGGCGGGGTTCCACGGCGGGGTCCACACGCCCAGGAAGTAGGGTACAAACTGGTTCATGCCTGCGTTCGTGAACAGCAGGCCCGGGCTCTGCGGCATGAGCGAGGCGGAAGGCACTACGGCATGCTGCTTTTCCTGGAAAAAGTCGAGGAAACTCTGGCGAATCTGCGCGGATGTCATCATAGTGATGTAAAATGCGGTAAAAGTATACTAGTACACGCCTAGCATACACCCCTTGCGCCCCTATGTAAAGAAAATATGCTGTCCCTGCCCGCTCACGCGCGGCGAACGGCGTGCGTTTTCACTCAGGCAAAGCCTGTTTTCACTTTTCATGCGCGCCGCATGGCGCGTTTTCATGGGAGAATTCGGGACTAAAGTCCCGTGCCTCGATAAGCAAGCGAGCGCTACCGCTCAATTAATTCTTAATCCCTAATCCTTAATCCTTCCTCATGGCTTTGCGCTCAGCTTCATCCAGCTTGCCATCCTTGTTGGTATCGTATTTCTCCAGCATGCGCTGGTGAGCATCCTTGCGCTCCGGCATTTTGCCGGCAGCGCCCCAGTGGACAGGCTTTGCCGGGCGCTGCGGCATCTGCCCCCCCCTGCCCAGCACCAAATTCTTGGAAAAGTGGCATTTTACCCCCATTTTTCTCTTGGAAAAGTGGCATTTTCGTGGTACATTTTCCTTGGAAAAGTGGCATCTTATCCTTATAAATATGCTTAAACGGAAGATAGACAAGCACATACAAAATTTCTACAAAGAAACCAGAAAAGCACTCCTTATCACCGGCGCCCGCCAGATAGGAAAAACCTACTCCATCCGGCAATTCGGCACACATTTCAAGAGCTTCATCGAGGTGAACTTTGTGGAAATGCCACAGGCTGTCGAAGTCTTTCGCAGCGCAGGGAACAGCGAAGAAATTCTGCTGCGCCTTTCTGCCTTGACCGGTGCCCCGCTGATTAAAAACGAAACACTCATCTTCTTTGATGAAGTTCAATTGTGCCCGGAAATCGTTACAGCCATCAAGTTTCTGGTAGATGAAGGTTCCTACCGTTACATCCTGAGTGGCTCCCTTCTGGGGGTAGAGCTCAAGGATTTGAGGTCTGAGCCGGTGGGGTACATGGGAATCAAGGAAATGTTTCCTCTGGATTTCGAGGAATTTATCACCAACATCGGAGTAACGGAAACCGTCATCGACGCCCTACGCAAATCCTGGGAAGAACTCCACGAGGTTGATTCTGTGATACACCGGAAAATGATGGAACTATTCCGTCTGTATCTGGTGGTGGGCGGTATGCCCGCTGCCGTTTGCAGCTATGTAGAAACAAACAACCTGCAGAATGTGCTGCAAGCTCAGCAGGATATACTACAGCTGTACAAGCGTGATATTACACAATACGACCCGAACAACAAACTGCATATCGAGGAAATCTTCAACCTGATTCCTCCGGAGCTGAACTCCGCCAACAAGCGTTTCGTGCTGAAAAGTCTGCATGATAAGGCCCGCATGAGGAGCATGGAGAACAGCTTCCTCTGGCTTCAGCACGCGGGCGTTGCATTACCTGTCTACAATGTAGAGGAACCCAAAATGCCGTTATTGCTGGCGCGGTCCCGCAATCTGTTCAAATTATTCCAGAGCGATGTAGGATTGCTGGCAGCGCAATATGCAGAGGGCATCCAGCTGCGTATCATCCAGGGCGATGCGGATATCAACTTCGGTTCAGTCTACGAAAACGCCGTGGCTCAGGAGCTGGTGGCGCATGGGCTTACCCCCTACTACTACAACAGCAAAAAGCGCGGTGAGCTGGATTTCGTGATTGAGCAGAACGGGAAGGTACTGCCCATCGAGGTGAAATCCGGCAAGGATTATACCGTTCACCGGGCTCTGGCCAACATCTTGGAATGTGGTGAATATGACCTGCCGAAGGCCATCATCTTCAACAACGATAATCTGCAACTGGTTGGCAAGCTCGTTTACGCCCCTATCTACATGATTATGTTCCTGGAGCGCAGAAACGATGCCCCGACCTACTACAAAATTGATTTATCGGAACTCGGGTAATGCACAAAGCCCCGCAGGATTAAGCTGCGGGGCTTGTTCTTACATATACGGAAATCAACCTTACATCTGCGGAGCTTCCGGGGCAGGAGTGGGGGCGGGCTGGGGAGCCACGGCCTTGCGGATATTGTTCAGCGCATCGAAGAGCGGGCTCACAGCATCGCTGCCCACAAGGATGTGCGGGAACTTAATCTTATCCAGATTGCGGATAGTCTCCACACGGATGATATTCTCACCGATAGCCTCGTTGAGAGCCTTCTTACCGGCGGCTTCCAGAATCATACCTTCGGATTCGGCCTTCTTCATGGCCACAATGGCGGCGGCTTCCTGCTGCTTGGCGTAGAGCTTGGCATCGGCCTCAGCCTTGGCGCGAAGCAGTTCACCCTGAGCCTCCTGGTTCACGCGATTGGCCTTGGCGCGGCCTTCGGCCTCGGCGATTTCCTCGGAACGCTTGGCGATTTCCAGCATGATGGCCTGGCGCTCATATTCCTGGGTAGCCTCCACCTTCTTGGTGATGCCGGCAGTCACGCTTTCAGGCGGCAGGGTGGAACCGATGGTTACGGACTCCACAATGAAAGGGGTACCCTCCAGCTGCTTGCGCAGGCTCACCTCTACCATCTGGGTGATTTCAGGAATGCGGGCGGGCGCCTCCAGACCGCGGAACTGGGCAATAGCCGTACGCACAGCGGTGCGGAAAGGCTGGCAGATAAAGGAATTATAGGCATCGCGGGCAATTTCGTCCGGGTTATTCGGTACTTCGGCAATGGCGCCGTAGTTCTCCACGAATTCCTTGACCTTGTTGGCATCGATGCGGTACACGAGGTAGGCCTCGGCCTTCATCTTGAGCTGGTCAGCAGCGCGGATATCATCGAAGGTTTCGGTCATGGTGTACGGCGTCACGCAAATCGGAATAGACTTCTGGCGCCACACGTAGCCGGTACCACCCGGCCCCTTGATAACGCTGCGGAATTCCTTGATACCGAAAATCGGATTAGTGTACACATAGGCGGCATAACCGCCATCCACCTTCTCATTGGAGCAGTTCGTGGCAATGAACAACCCTGCACCACCGATAATGAAAAGAGCACCGACGCCAATGGTAGACCACAGCCCGGCTTTCTGAGTAGTTGTATAAACCTTGGACATGGCTCCTGTTGTATCACAAGCAACAGGCAGAGTCAAGCATGCGTGGCGCCAGCCACGCATCATACCGTCCTCATGTGCAGCGCCAGCTGCACCTTCATGCGCCCGAAGGGCGAATTTCGTACACTGGCGCAGCCAGTGTAATTTATGTGGGGCGTCAGCACCACTTTCATACGCCCGAAGGGCGTAATTCATTGAGCGAAGCGACTTGTTACCGCTGCATGAGCAGCGGTACTACTGATGGCTCACTCATAATTGATGCCGCAGACATTGGGAAATTTTCTTCCCGATGATAACAAATTCAAGAGCCGTTGCTGTATTGGGTGTACCGCAGCTTCCGCTGCGGTAATCAGTCGCTTCGCTCAATGAATTACGCGCTTCGCGCGTATGAAATCCGCCCTGGCGGGCGGATGAAAGCGGGGCTGGCGCCACGCATGAAATACGCTGGCGTTGCCAGCGTGCGAAATCCCTGAGCGTAGCTCAGGGATTTACAAGTTATTGATGATGCTCATCCTGGTGCGCCACATCCACCAGCGAGCGGTAGGAAGGCAGCTGCCAGTTCAGGTACACCGCCGTCATACGGACAATGAATACCACCGCTGTACCCAGAATGTAGCTCAGCTCATACGAACAGTTAAAATACTGCATCACCACAAAGAGCAGACTACCGGAGAACGCGGCAGAGGCATACACTTCCTTGGAACGGAACACGTAAGGCACATTACCGGTAAGCACATCGCGCAGCGCGCCGCCGGCCACACCGGTGCACACACCCATGCAGACGCATATAATGCCATCGCAGCCCAGATAATAAGCCTTGGCCGCCCCCAGCAGGGTGAAGAAGGCCATGGCAAAGGCGTCAGCAATGCGAATGGTACCCACCGGCGGATTCCAGAAGCGGGTCACATAGAACATGATGAGCGAGGTAATGAGCGCCATGTACAGGAACTGCACATCATGCCCCGCCATCCAGTAAATCGTCACCGGCGTGCCATTCTGGGTCATCATGCCGGAAAGCAGAATATCGCGCACCGTACCGCCGCCCAGGGAGGCAATGGTACCGCAGGCCAGCACACCCACAATATCCATACGCACGCGGCTGGAGGCCGTGGCACCGGCAATGGCACCCACCACCGTGGCGAAAATACAGCAGATGTAGTAAAGGGGATGCTCCCCGAAATCCTGAACAGCCTGCAGGCTGTTCAAATCACATGTTTCCACCATAGAACTCACTTAAGCGCCTTGGAAAGCAGCCAGAAGATAAACAGCACCAGCAGTACCGGCCAGAATAGCTGAATTGCGCCAATGGCAATGACAATGAAGACCACCAGGCCCACCAGCACCAGCAGCACCGGCCCGATGAGCCCGCTGCGCTTCAGCACCGTGAAGAGCCCCGGGTTGCGCTCCTCCTCTTCCTCCTCAGCCAGGTTGACGGTGTGCAGGGGGCGCCAGGTGTTGTTATCTGCCCGGCGCACCCAGGTTTCATTGTTAATCTCGCCGCTGGCACGCAGGCGCACCAGGTCGGCCCCGGTTACAGGGCCCACCTTCTCCGTGCCGGTGTCGTAATAGAACTTACGCGCCATAGTCGTGAAATCTTATGCGTGAATGGCGCGGCCATCTGCTGCCAGCACCGCCTCATGAATAGCCTCCGACAGCGTCGGGTGGGCATAAATCATGGAGTTCAAATCAGCATCGGTCAGCTCGCTGTTCAGCGCCAGTTCGGGGGCGGTGAGCAGCTCTGTGGCGTTATCACCCACAATGTGAGCCCCCAGCAGCTCGCCATTTTCCTTGCCGAACAGCAGCTTCACAAAACCCTCGGTATCACCGCCGGCCACCGCGCGGCCAATAGCCTGGAAGGGGAACTTGCCCACCTTGTACTCCACGCCGGCTTCCTTCAGCTCGCGCTCGCGCTTACCCACGCTGGCCACCTGCGGGTGGCAGTAGGTACAACCCGGCACGATGACAGCCTGCTTCGGGGCGTGGCCTTCCACATACATACCCTCCACAGCCTGCTCAGCCTCGTAGCTGGCGGTGTGGGCCAGCATGATACCGCCGATGCAGTCGCCCACGGCATACACACCCTTGATGCTGGTCTCATAGCGCTCATTCACCTTGATGAAGCCGCGCTCGGTCAGCTCCAGCCCAGCGGCATCGGGCACCACCGGCACCACACCGATGGCCACCAGGCACACATCGGCGGTGATTTCCTGAACCTTGCCGTTTTTGGCGGTGATAGTGGCGGTCACGCTGTCGCCATTGTCCTGAAGGGCATCCACCTTGGCACCGGCCATGCAGGTAATACCCTGCTTCTTGAAGGAACGCTCCACAGCCTGGCTCACCTCGTCATCCTCATTCGGCAGGATGCGCGGCAGAGCCTCCACCAGAGTCACCTTGGTGCCGAAGCAGTGGTACACATAGGAAAGCTCGCTGCCGATGGCGCCGGAACCAATCACAATCATGCTCTCCGGGCGCTTCTTCATCACCAGCGCATCCTTGCTGCCGATGATGGTCTTGCCATTGAAGGGGAACACGGGCACCTCGCGGGTGCGGGCACCGGTGGCAATCAGAATCTGCGGAGCCTCCAGCGTGCTCACGGTACCATCAGCGGCGGTCACTTCCACCTTGCCGGATTCCGGAATGCGGGCCTCACCGGTCACGCAATCAATCTTGTTCTTCTTGAAAAGGAAGGCAATACCGGCGGAAAGGCGGTCGCTTATCTGGCGGGAACGACCGATGACGGCATCCCAATCCACGCTCAGGCCCTCAGTAGCAATGCCGAACTCCGCAGCGCGCTTATTGATGGTATTGTAGACCTCACCGTTCTTCAGCAGAGCCTTGGTGGGAATGCAGCCCCAGTTCAGGCAGGTGCCACCCACGCGCTCGCGCTCCACGCAAACCACGCGCTTGCCCAGCTGGGCAGCACGAATTGCACCCACATAGCCGGCAGGGCCGCCACCAATCACAATAAGGTCGTAACTCATACCTGCATGATACGCTTTTCGCGCACGCGTGGCAATGTGAATGTGGCTGTATGACCCTATAAATCTCCCGCCACCGGCGGGAAATTCTCTCCGCGCAGCGGAAATTCTCTCACCGAAGGCGAAATTCTCTCTGCGCAGCAGAAATTCTCTCCCGGCGCAGCCGGGATTAAAATACAAAACTTCTCCCGCCAGAAGGCGGGGAAATGAAAGCGGGTCGTCTCTTTTTCGTCGCGACGGGAAATCCCTGAATCGTTGCTGTTTAATACCGGCTGGCGTCGGTAGATATGATGGGGGCTACGCCCTTCCCCAGATTCGCCTTTTTCGTATTCAGACTGGCCGTCAGCATGCGGTGAATGCGGTTTCTCTTGTAGCGCAGATTCTTCACAATATCTGGCGGCAGGAGCTGCGCACCCGCCACTACATCCAGCCAATATCCGGTCTCATTGCATTCTTTGAGCGCGGTCTGCAACTTGAACACAAAATCATCGGAGCTGTAGCCATACTGAGCCTCGCGTATATTGGCACCTATACTGGTTCCCGCACGCAGTAACTGGTCTTTGATAGCACCACAACCCTTTACCGGCCGCATGTGTGTAACTAGCTCAATGGCAAATTCCAGTGATCTTTCGGCCAGTGGCGAGGTAAAGGTGGACATGCCGCTGATTATAGCATGTTGATGAGGCGAAGCAAGTCAATTTGGTGCGGTTTTTATTCCCGCCTTCCGCCGGGAGAGAATTTCTGCTTCGCAGAGAGAATTTCGCCTTCGGCGAGAGAATTTCCGCTGCGCGGAGAGAATTTCCCGGCTGCGCCGGGAGATAAAAAAAGCCCTCCGCAGCCGGAGCTGCGGAGGGCTTTTTTTTAAAGGATGGAAGCCAGAGCTTCCTCGGCCAGCAACTTGCAGTTACGCAGGTCGAGCTTGCCGGTGGGCAGAATCGGAATAGCTTCCACAGGCACCACATACTTGGGAGCCCAGAGGGTGGGCATCTGACGCTCAGCCAGGCCGGTGCGGATCTGCTGCAGAATCTCCTTTTCCTCAGAGCTGCGCTGGTGGTCATCCAGAGCGGAGAGCAGCACGATGGCCTCGCCCTTCTGCGGGTCGGTCACGCCGGTGATGGCAATCTGCACACCGCCTTCGGCAGCCGGGTCAATCTGGAAGATATCCGTAAGAGCCTGCTCCACAGCCTCGTGCGGCACCATTTCGCCACCAATCTTGGAGAAGCGGGAAAGGCGACCACCCAGGGTGATGAAGCCGTTGAGGTCCATGCGGCCGATATCGCCGGTCTTGAACCAGCCATCCTTGAACAGGGTGGGATTCAGCTCAGACTTGCCCACATAGCCGGTGAACACGTTGGCGCCCTTAATCCAGATCATACCCTGCTCGGTGAGCGGCAGTTCCTTGGTATCGTCGTCCACATCGGTGATGCGCACGGCGATGCCGGGCAGCGGGGTACCGATGGTGCGGGGAATCACGGCGGGCACATAGAAGGACGAACCGGGAATCATGGGCACGTCCGGCACGTTCACGGAGCACACGGGGGAAGCCTCGGTCAGGCCGTAGCCTTCCAGCAGGGTCACGCCGGTGCGTTCCTTGAACTCGCGTTCCAGGTCGGGCTGCAGCTTCTCAGCACCCACGATGAACATGTTCACCGCGGCGAAGGTATCCTTATCGGCGCGGCGCATCATGGCGCGGGCGAAGGTGGGCGTAGCGCACACGATGGTGAGGGCATAACGCTTGCACAGGTCGCACAGGCTGCGGGCATCCGTCGGGTTCGGGTAGGCGCAGAAGCTGTAGCCGGTAAGCAGCGGCAGCATCATGGTCACCGTAAGGCCGAAGCTGTGGAAAATGGGCAGACTAGCCAGGAATCGCTCATCCGTGAGCGGGATTCGGTTGGCGCACTGGGCCACGTTAGCCAGCAGCATGCGGTGGGTCAGCACCACACCCTTGGGCTCACCACTGGAACCGGAGGTGAAGAGCATCACGGCCTCGTCGTTATTGCGGCGGGCATCGGTATCGAACATCTTGCAGATGACGCTGGCCGGGGCAGCCTTGGCCATGAGCACATTGGTGATGAGGGTCTTCTTGTTCAGGTTCTTCAGCAGGTCCTCCACCAGGATGAGCTGATCCATCGGCGGCCAGGGGAAGGTATCCAGCTTCTGCATGAACTTGCGGGCGGTGATGAAGGTCTTCAACCCAGCCTGGCGCACTGTGCTTTCAAAGGCAGCCTTGGAGGAGGCGTAGTTGATGAGCACCGGGGTGATACCGGCCAGCAGGCAGCTCAGCGTGGCGATGGTGCCGCCGGGGCCCGGAGGCAGAATCACGCCCACGCGCTTGTCGCCGCGCTCCTTCAGAATCTTGGCCACGGTCATGGATACACCCAGCACCTTGAAGAAAGGCAGCGTGGCATGGGTCATGCCGTCGATGATTTCGGCCTTCGGGCTTGCCTTCATGGACTTCACCAGCGCCGTGGCCAGAGAACCACGCAGCAGCGGCTGGGCAGAGAAAAGCTCAGAGCTGCGCTGCAGCCAGGCAGCCAGCAGGCGCTCACCGGTCTTCGGGCCGGGATGCAGCTGCGGCAGAATGCTCAGTTCCTCGCTGTAGCCGGCCTTCGGCTCACTGCGGAACAGATCGCGCACGCTGTCATCATAGTACCCCACGAATACGGGCACGGGAGAAATGTGCAGACTGCCCACCGTGGAGAGGAAGGGGGAGGGCACGTCGGCGTGGCAACCGCGGGGCTTACTTACCTGCCCCGGCAGGAATACCACGCTGTTGCCCTGGTGCATCTGCTCCAGAATCTGTTCGCGCACGGCACGGGAGGTCGTTTTGCGGAAATCAAAGTACTCGATGTGTACCTTCTTCTTGGTCAGGTAATCCATCACCTCCGGGTGCGGCGGGAAAGTCGGATCCACCAGGTAGCACACCTTGCCGTCCAACAGCTTGTGCAGGGCCTTACCCACTGCCACGCTCAGGCGGTTCGGCATGTAGAAGCCGGGATTCACGATATTTTCCTCACCGGTCACATTCACCGGATTTCCTTTCAGACTAAGCAGACTTACCATATGTAGTGTTGTTGTAAATGTTTCCTGGGACAGGCTTCGCTGGCTTCAAAAAAGCCGCCCGACTGGATTATTCAGCGGGCGGCTTTTTGCCCACAGACTCTATGCTAGCATATTGTCTGCGCTATTTCCAGCGTAAAACGCTGTGTTTGATTAGAATTTGTAGCTGGCAGTCAGGTCACCCACCACAGCGAAGTTGCGGAAGGGCACATACTTATCGCCCAGAGCACGGGCGTGAGATCGCTCGTTGGCCTTCATACCGCCCTTGCCCAGCCAGTTGACGCTCACAGAGGGGGTCAGGATGAAATTCTTGGCCTCGTTCACGAACCAGGGGGTGGAAAGCTTCAGCCAGAATGCCTGGGTGCCGTTGGAGCAAGCGTTGTGCTTGGATTCGTAGAAGTTTGCAGTCCAGCTCATACCGTACTCAAAGATACCGGCAACCTTGATGTCATCGGGGGAGCCGACGATGGGAGCCTTGAGGCGGGCGTGTGCCTCGAACCACCAGCCGTCCATGGTGTCAAAAGCGCGGGCGCAGTTGATATCGGCGGAGAACCAGGCCACCGGAGTCACCTCAAAGTTGGTGAACACCTGCTGCATGCGGGAGTGATCGCGGTGGTTGAAGTGCTTGGCTACCACACCGGCGATACCGCCCTGAATGAAGTCGTGACCCAGGGTCACGTTCCACTTCTGCTGGGTGTACTTGGCACCGTTGCGGACAAGGAACTCGTTCTCAATGTTCTTGTAGCCGATGGGATGAATCTCCCTACCAGGAGCGATCTGAATGGCGGGGTTACCGTACAGCGTGTGACCGGACATCGGAGCCTTGTAGGACAGAGCACCAGTGTAGCTCCAGGCGCTCTCCTTACCAAAATCGTATCCCAGCTGAAGGGCAGCCATGCCGCAACCCTCACCCTGAACAGCCACGCGGGAAGGAACATAACCGTGGCAGGTGTATGCCGTGCCGGCACCCAGGTGCACAGCGCCGCTAAGACGATTGAAATCCTGAGAGGTAGTAATTGCTGTAGTAGTCTCACCTGCATAGGCCACACCCATCAGGGCGGCCATCATGGTTACAAGGCTCTTTTTCATAGTGTGTATCTTGTGTTGTTTAGTGTGTTTAGAAAGGGAACCTGCCTGCTCTTGCTGCCTCAGCCTCCTGCGACCTCAGAGCCCGGCTCCGCACTCATGTTATCTAAAAAGTAGAGTGCGGTCAAGATTAAAATATAGACCACACTCTAGCTTTTGGACAAATTTATTCATTTTTCTTCCTATTTCCCGTCAATGTTTGGGTATTTTTGGGAATAAGCAGGCAATTTTTATTCTAAAATGACACAGAAAGTCGATTTTATGACAAAATCGTCCAATTTTTCACCGACAGCCGGATTTACGAATCCATACTTCGCACCTCGTACCTCGTACTTTATTTTCCCAGGCAGAAGGTAGCGAACACGCGCGTAAGGATATCCTCCGTATCAATGCGGCCGGTGATGGAGCCCAGAGAATCCAGCGCAGCGCGCAGGTCCACATCCACAAACTCCGGGGATTCGCCTGCCACCAGGGCAGCGCGGGCGGCGGCCAGCGCCTCCAGCGCCTGTTTCAGCGCGTGGCGGTGGCGGGTGTTGATAGCCGCCAGCGAATCACGCTCGCCGGATTCGCGCAGAAAGAGCGCCTCCACCGCAGCGGCCAGCTCCACTCGCCCCGTACCCGTGGCGCAGGATAGGCGGATAGCGCCGGTCTCCCCCGCCCAGTCCGGGTGCTCCGGCAGGTCACACTTATTCAGCAGCAGCAGGCGGTGCGCCCCGGTCTCCGGCATGGACAGCACCTGACGCGGCGCGCTCACATCTGCCACCTCCAGCAGCAAATCAGCCTCTGCCCCGGCGCGGCGGCTGCGCTCCATGCCGGCGCATTCTATGGCATCCGCGCTCTCGTGCAAGCCTGCCGTATCAATCAGGCGCAGACAAAGCCCACCCAGCGCCACCGATTCCTCAATCGTATCGCGCGTAGTACCGGCAGTGCTGCTCACAATAGCGCGTTCATAACCCAGCAGCATATTCAGCAGGCTCGATTTACCCACATTCGGCGCACCCACAATCGCCGTGCGCACCCCCTCGCGCAGCAGGCGCCCCTCATCCGCCGTATCCAGCAGGCGGCGCAGAATCCCCGCCACCTCATCCAGCTGAGCCAGCAGAGCATCCGTGGTATCCGGCGCAATATCCTCCTCCGGGAAATCAATATACGCCTCCACATGCGCCGCCACGTTGATAAGAATATCCACCGCAGCCTCCACCTTGCTGCCGATAGCTCCCTGCAGCTGATTCTGCGCCGCGCGCAGCGCCAGGTCGCTCCCGGCAGAAATCACATCCATCACCGCCTCAGCCTGGGTCAGGTCCATCTTGCCATTCTCAAACGCCCGGCGGGAAAACTCCCCCGGCTCCGCAGGGCGAGCCCCGCAGGCCAGCACCCGCTCCAGCACGCGGCGGGTCACCAGCATACCGCCGTGGCAGCTCAGCTCCACCGTATCCTCGCCGGTGAAACTCGCAGGCCCGGCAAAGAAAGTCGCCACACACTCATCTATCACACAATCGCGCGCATCGCGCACGCGCACGAACGTAGCCAGGCGCGGCTGCAGCACCCTGCCCCCCGTGCACTCCTGTACCACCTGGGCAGCCTGCGACCCGCTCACCCGGATAACGGCTATAGCCCCGGTTCCCGGCGCTGTTGCAATGGCGGCAATGGTATCATTCTGCATGGGCCTTATTGTTTCATAGTTTCCTTCCCTACGCAATCAAAAAACTCTGCCCGGCACACGCCAGGCACATGTATCCCGGAGATTTCACAATTGACTGTATTATCAACACCGTTCTGGAGCCAGCCTCCTCTTTATCCGCTAAAGATGGCGATTTGGCGGGGGCTCAAATCTTTCGGAGCACGGGACTTCAGTCCCGAAAACTCAAGCGATGAGGGACTAAAGTCCCTTGCTCCGAAAAAAACAGCTGCTCGCCAAACTCCCATTTGGCGCAATCACGCGCGGCAATGATACACGCAACAGGCCCCGCAATACCCCCAACTCACTTGCTTCAAGCCCCCAACATGCAAAAAAAATCATTTTAGGCTTGCAATTTCAAAATTCCGTGGTATATTCCCTGCCGAATTACTGGGCAATCCTGCCTGGAATTATTCGAAACAACATCAAAACACAGATAATCATTATGAAGAAGATTGCTATCATCGCCCTTACGGCCGCCGCTTTCGTTTCCTGCCAGCAGCAGCAGCAGCAGCAGCAGGTTCCCACCGAGCCGGTTGCTCCCGCTCCCGTGGTGCCCGTTAAGAAGTAAGTGATTCCCGAATAGGGATTCCTATTCTACTTTACGCTTAAAATGCGCCTATCCCGCCGGGATGGGTGCATTTTTGCACCCTCAGGCCGCCTATTTTATTACTTTAGGCTTGATTTACCCTGCAATGGTGCTATATTCATTGTAGCCAGTCTAGCTATCCTTGCTCGATTGGTGCATCAAACAACATCAAAACTAGTAAGATAATTATGAAGAAGATTGCTATCCTCGCTCTTACGGCCGCCGCTTTCGTTTCCTGCCAGCAGCAGCAGCAGCAGCAGGTTCCCACCGAGCCGGTTGCTCCCGCTCCCGTGGTGCCCGTTAAGAAGTAAGTGATCCTGGAAAGTTTATCTTTCCTACTATCATACAATTGCGCGTCTGGTTCGCCAGACGCGTTTTTGTATATCAGCAGGCTCTCCACCGATGAAATTGCGGTCGGGAAACCCGCAATAAAATCCGGGAAGACCCGGCCTGAATTGCCCGGCGCATGCCGGGCAGCGTTTGTACCCCTATGTATCCCAAAGATTTCACATTTGACTGCATTATCAACACCGTTTTGGAGCCAGCCCCCCCTCATTATGCGCTAAAGATGGCGATTTGTGTGGGGGCTGAAACACTGCCCGGCAGAAGCCGGGCAATTTAGACCGGTGATAACCGGATTTAGACCGTCACGATAGTGGCGGGTTTCATTGCGGGCCTCTGCCCGCAATTTCTCTGCAGGGCATTCTGCCCTGCAATGTAAGTTGTTTAGAGATAGTGCGGGCCTATGGCCCACAGGAACTTATTTCACCTGCATTGCAGCTCTTGATGAGCTGCATCGAAATCTGCCTTTGGCAGAGGAAATTGCCTCTTACGAGGCATCTAAATCCACTTGAAAGTGGTCTAAATTGCTGCGTTTACACCGCAGCAACGACGAGCTGTTCCAGCTCGTCAAACTCCAATTTGGCGCGGCAATCCTTGGGACACATGTGGTTTATACCCCTATGTACTGTCACAAACAAGGGGTTGACCTGAGCAGCGGCATGGCGTATGATAAGAGCCATGAACGAAGAAGAAACCAAGCCCACACCCGAGGAAGAGGAAACCATTCCCACGCCTGAAACGCAGGAGGAAGAAGCCCCTCAGCAGGAGGTAGATGAACTGACCAAGTGGCGCGAGATGGCGCTGCGCACCGCGGCAGAGTATGATAACTACCGCAAGCGCTGCGTGAAGGACCGCGAGGATTTCACCAAATACGCCAACCGCAGCCTGCTGGAAGAACTGCTGCCGGTGATTGACAATTTCGAGATGGGCATGCAGATGGCCCAGCAGGACACCAGCTCCATGATCTACATCGGCATGAGCATGGTGCAGAAGCAGCTTACCGATTTCCTGAGCAGCCAGGGCGTGGAGCCCATCGAATGCACCCCCGGCCAGAAGTTCGACCACAATGTGCACGAAGCCATCATGAGCAAGCCGAGCGACCAGCCGGAAGGCAGCATCATCCGCATTCTGCGCAAGGGCTACAACCTGCGCGGCCGCCTGCTGCGCCCGGTGAACGTGGTGACCGCCGCCGCCCCCGCAGAAGAAGCTGCCCCGGAGGCCTGATTTTTTTAACCCAATCCACCCACTAACCACCCTTTTACCACCACCATGGCACAAGATTACTACGAGGTGCTGGGCGTTGACCGCAATGCGGATGACGCCACCATCAAGAAAGCCTACCGCAAGCTGGCGATGAAGTACCACCCCGACCGCAATCCGGACAATAAGGAAGCGGAAGAGAAGTTCAAGGAACTGGGTGAGGCTTACGAAGTGCTGAGCGATGCCGACAAGCGCGCCGCCTACGACCGCATGGGCCACGAGGCCTTCAAGAACGGCGGCATGGGCGGAGCCGGCGGCCCCGGCGGGTTCGGCGGCTTCACCGACCCGGCAGACCTGTTCTCCCAGATATTCGGCGGGGCCTTCGGTGGCTTTGGCGGCATGGGTGGCATGGGTGGCGGCGCACGCCGCAAGGCAGACCCCCGCCGCCCCGGGTCCGACCTGCGCACTGATCTGGAAATCACCCTGGAGGAGGCTGCAGAAGGCTGCACCAAGACCCTGGAGGTAGAGCGCCTGGTGCCCTGCGAGGAATGCAACGCCACCGGTTCCAAGGATGGCCGCGCCGGCTTCCAGACCTGCTCCACCTGCCATGGCTCCGGTGTCATCACCCGCCAGAGCGGCTTCTTTGTGCAGCAGAGCACCTGCCCCACCTGCCGCGGCGCCGGCCAGACCATCAGCAACCCCTGCTCCAAGTGCCACGGCGAGGGCCGCGTGCACAAGGATGTGAAAATCACCCTGCGCGTGCCCGCCGGCGTGAACACCGGCACCAAACTCCGCTCCACCGGCAATGGCGATGCCGGCACCCACGGCGGCGAAACCGGCGACCTCTACGTATTCATCGAGGTGAAGCCTCACGATATCTTCACCCGCGACGGCCTGGACCTGCACTGCACCGTGCCCGTGCCCTTCCTGGATGCCGCCTTGGGCGGCGAAATGACCGTGCCCACCCTGGATGGCCCCGCCAAGCTCAAGCTGCCCGCCGGCACCCAGAGCAACACCATTTTCCGCCTGCGCGATAAAGGCATGCCCAGCCTGAAAGGCGGCAACCGCGGCGACCTCATGGTCGAGGTGCAGGTAGAGACCCCCACCAGGCTCTCCTCCGGCCAGGAAAAGGCCCTCAAGGCCTTTGCCAAGGAACTCAAGGATTCCAACCAGCCCGAGGTGGCCGATTTCCGCAAGCGCGCCGCCCGTTTCCTCAAATAACCCACCACCCATCATCCACCCATGCACAGGTGCTACGCCCCCGGGGCCAGTCTGCAGGCCGGAACCACCCTCAGTATCGAGGGCGAGGAAGCGAAACACGCCCTGAAGGTCATGCGCCTGCGCGTGGGGGATGAGTGCGAGGTGTTCGACGGCTGCGGCAACGCCGCCGTGGGCCGCATTGCCGCCACCGCCGGCAGCAGCGCCCTCACCCTGGCAGAGCTGCGCCCCCTGCCCCCCATGCCGCCCGTGGCCGGCATCACCCTGGCGCTGGCCATTCCCAAAGGCAGCAACATGGACCTCATCGTCCAGAAGGCCGTGGAGATGGGAGTGCAGCGCATCATCCCCCTCATTACAGAGCGCACCATCGTGCGGCTCGATGCCAGAGACGCCGCCGCCAAAGCAGCCAAATGGAGCCGCACCGCGCTGGAGGCCTGCAAACAATGCGGCGTGAACACCCTGCCGGTGGTGGAAACCCCGCAGGGCTACGCCCAGTTCCTGACCCGCACCGATTTGCCGGAGCTCAAGCTCCAGTGCGCCATTGTGCCGCACGCCCGCCCCCTGCGCCGCCTGCTGGAGGCCGCCCGCACCGCCGGCATGCAGGAATGCGTGCTCCTCATCGGCCCGGAGGGCGATTTCTCCCCCGCTGAATACGCTGCAGCCGAATCCACCGGCTACGCCCCCACCAGCCTGGGCCCCATCATCCTGCGCGTGGAAACCGCCGTCTTCCTCGCCGTCGCCGCCGCGCGTTATGCGCTGGATGCATAATCGCGGGCCAGCGATTTTTTTTTCGGAGCGGAGGGACTTTAGTCCCTCAACGGCTATATTATCAGGATAGAATCCCGAACCCCGAAGGTTAACCCTGCCCCGGGCCGCACCCTCCCCCGCTTTTTTCACGCTTTTTCCTGGCAGCATTCATTTTGACCTTGCCATGGCAGGGGGCATTTGGTAGAGTGTGCAATGAGCGGCAACTGCCGCAAAATATTTTATCACCAACCGAACATCATGAAACTCCACCTTCCCACGAGACTCCGTGCAGCCCTGCTGGCAGTGGTTACCGCTTCTGTAACCATCCCGTCCACTGCGCAGGCTATCACCAATGGTGCCGTGTATGACTACACCTACTTCCAGCACGCCACCCAGGTGCACGCCAACCTTCGCAACAACCGGAACGAGTACGACGACCCTGCGGATCCTACCAAAACGAAGACCGACAACTACAACTTCCGCGACCCTGCCGCAAAGAACCCCGAGAAGGACGACGCTTTCGATGCCGATGCAAAGGACTGGTCGGTAACGATTGAGGTGCATAATTTCCTCCCCTGCAAGGACACCAACAGCGAGGAGACAACCTCCGCCACCATTCTCGGCAACGGTCAGGCAACCACTAACGATAACGGCGATATCATCGTTACCCAGGAAAACAGCTTCATCATCTCCATGGACCGCTTCGGCAATGTGCGCCTGCTCACCAACGACGAAGCCCACACCATCGATAACGATATCGTCCTCTTCCAGCTCGATGCCTTGTGGGCTGAAAAGAATATGAACGAAGACCTGACTGTCAGCTTCCGCATGACCCTCTCCTGGGATGCCGACGGCGGTCTCTACAACATGGATAGTGAGACCCTCAAGGACAAGCCGAAATACGGCGCCCTCACCCTGCAGTCTGCCTATCTTCTTTCCAATGATGACAGCCACTCCGTCATCGAGGAGATTGATTCCTTCTACACCGGCCGCGTGCTGCTGAACAACTACACCATGGTGGAGAACTTCTTCAGCGTAGAAGACCCGAAAGAAATCTGGTACAATTCCGGCGGTTGCGCCTCCGGCAGTGGTACAGGCGGCACGGCAATGGTAACCCTGCAGACCCCCGGCAACGCCCCCGCCTGGTGTATCTACGGCAACGCCAGTCTCCTGGGCCTTCTGGGCAAGGATGAAGTAAATGGCCCCATCTACAAAGACGAAACGGACAAGGGCAAGATTCGCGCCATGGGCGAAAACGAGCGGGTGCAGTTCATGGGCAACAACAGCACCATCTGGCTGACAGAGGGCGAATACACCTACAAGAACCCCACCTGGGCCTCGAATGACCCCCAGGGCAACTCCTCCGGCACCGGTATCGGTTTCGGTGCATACAAGGACGCCACCATCATTGTGGATGAAAGCGTCATCAACTCCACCGTCATTGCCTCCAACGCCACGGTGAACGCCTTGGGCGAAGGCACCGTGCGCCTCGTCATCAACACCAACGCCATCGAATCTGTTGACCTGCCGGTCATCATTGCTCCCCCCATTGAAGAGGAGGAAGAAGAGGAGGAAGAAGGCGGCGATACCCCCGTTGTTGAAGACACACCTCCTGTTGAAGACACACCCATTGTTGACGGTGGCGACACCGAAGGTGAAGGTGGCGAAGGCGAGGCTGACACCCCGACAATAGAGGCTGTGCCCGCCATCGCCGCAGGCCAGCGCGTCATCAACTTTAACCAGCTGGGTGCCGATACCAACGTCGAGCTCGAGGTCAAGGGCAGCAACGGAGTCATCATCGCTCTGGGCGGTGCCACCATCGGCAACGAAAATGACACCAACACCACCTCCATTACTCTGAAGAGCGAGGAAGAGGACAGCAGGAACCCCCTCACGGTGAAGCTGCACAATGGCGCCAAGACCCGCATGACCTCCTACGTGGGCGACATTGTCAACGAGGAAGGCAACCTTATTTTCGATGGCCGGGAATACGTGGATATCTACGATGAAGACGACGAACTCGTTGAAAAACAGGCCGTCGACTCCCGCATCAAGGCCAATAACCTCAAGGCAGAAGGCGCTATCACCGTATTTGGTGGTATCGTGAAGGCTGTGGAGAGCGTGGAAGCCAGGAACGGCGGCGTGGACCTGCAGGCCGGTTACCTGGAGGCAGGCACACTCAGCGCAGCAGAGCGACTCAGAGTGGGGCATACATATAGCACCGATGCCATCCTCGTTGTGCACGGCGCAGCCGAAATCGGCGGCAAGGCAGAGGTATACGGCCAGGCCTCCGTTGGCGAGCTCAGCGCCACTGGGGTCGAGGTGTACAACACCATCGATCATGCGATGGAGAAACTCGACAACGACGCCCTGCTCACGGCCAACAGCATCACTACCGACTATATTTCCCGTGAGTACTCCGTCACCTCCACCACGGTGAATGGTGAAGGCCTTGAAACCGAAGAAACCACCACACACAACATCCGCATCAGCTACAAGCCGGTTGAGGAGGCTGCCGAGGAGGAGACGACCCCCACACCGCTTCTCAGCGATGGCGTAAGCATCGGCAAGGGTGGTATCGTGGCTGGCACGATTGCTGCTGGCACGCAGATTTACATTGATGCAGAATCCACCACAGGCGTTACCATCACCAACATCTCCGGCTCCGATATCCAGATTGGCACCGATGCCCAGGGCAACAAGACTGTGCCCATGGCCAATGTGTACAACGATAGCGGCGCCCTGCAGGTGAACCCGAACGGCGGCCAGGGCATCATTGCCTCTGCCGGTAACCTCACCACCGATACCCTGGAGCTGCCCACCGGCTACACCCTGAGCGTTGACAAGACCCTCACCGTGGCAGGCGGCATCGTGGCCGATGGCGTGGTCACCACCGGTGAAACCATCGCAACCGATATTTTCCTGACGGATCAGGCCGTGGCCACCGCCAGCGAGGAGGACTCTGCCCCCGCCGCCGTGAAGTACATGGAAATCGGCACTCTCCAGGCCGAAACCCTCGATATTGCCAGCGGCAGCGTTGTCCACGCCGGTGAAATCAACACCACCGCCGGCACAACCCTGGGCAACAATGTCTCCCTTATCAACATCTCCGAAGAAGGTGTGGTGAACGGCACCATCTCCACCGGTGACGCCGCTTACATCTACGGCATCACCAACAAGGGCGAGATGAAGACCGGCGCAGGCTCCGAGCTGGTAAACTCCACCATCGCAAACACCTACAAGACCACCGGCACCACCACCCTGACCAACATCAGCGTGGATAACGCCAGCTTCGGCGGTGCTGCGGGTGATGCCTTCTACTCTGAAAGCTCGGCTAATGCCTTGAAGTTCAGCGGTGTGATTACCGACAAGGACGGCAGCGTCAACCTCAACGTCACCAACGTAGCACTGGATGCCAGCAACCTGGCGTTCGATGAGGAAGGCAAGGAATACACCTACACCCTCCTCTCTGCCAATGGGGATAACACCTACAACATCGATGGCAACCTGAAGGAGCTCATCTACGTGCCCGCCTACACCTGGGCCAACATCGAGAGCGATGGCAAGACCATCTCCGTATCCGGCGTGTACGACGAAACACTCTACAAGCAGGAACTGGTGGCCGATTCCAAGAACCGCGCCAACACCATGGCCGCTCTTGAGGTGAACGCCACCGTGGAAGACAGCGTCGCAGCCACGCTGCACGACAAGCTCGGCGACGTGATGCACACTTCCCTCAAGTCCCGCCAGGAGCTCCTCGATGCCATCTCCGGTGCTTCCCTCAGCACCCTGGCAGACTCCCAGCGCCGCGGCGTGCAGGATGTGCAGAGCAGCCTCCGCAACCGCATCATCCAGATGGGCGGTACCCGCGATGACGAGTCCCTGGGCATCCAGGCCTGGGCTCAGGCAGACAGCAGCCTCACTTCCTCCGACAGCGGAGATGAGGCCGTGGGTTATGACTACAACACCTGGGGTGCCACCGTGGGTGCCAATGTTGACCTCTCCGAAAACGTCGTAGTGGGCATGTCCTTCTCCGCCGCCTATGGTGAGCTCGACGTGGACAGCGCTGATAAGGCCACCGGCAACAACGATGCCTACTACGTCAACTTCTTCACCCGCCACCAGACGGGGCGCTGGACGCAGCTCCTCATCCTCACCGTGGGCAGCAACGATATGGACCTCACCCGCAAGGTGGATACCCTCACCGCCAGCGGCAGCACCAGCGGCAGCTCCTACTCTGCCTACTACGAACTGGGCTACACCCTGGGCCTGAACGAGGATTTCACCCACGTGATTCAGCCCATGGTGAGCGCCAGCATCACCTCTGCCAAGGTGGACGCCTACAAGGAAAGCGGCACCATCGGCAACGCTGCTCTTGACTACGACGGCGGCTCCTATGTATACGGCTCCGTCGGTATCGGCGTGCGTTACCAGGGCGTTATCTATGAGTCCGTATTCGAGCGCAACGGCGTGCTCGAGCTGCGCGGCCAGATTACCCAGGACTTCGGCGATACCACGGATGAAGCCACCGTCTCCATGGCTGGCGGCAAGACCAACTCCGTGTACGGCACCGATACCTCCGGCACTGGCTTCAACCTCGGCGCTGGTCTCTCCATCCCCGTGCAGATGCAGACCACCATCTTCGCCGATGCTGATATGACCATCCGCACCGACTACACCGGCTTCCGCGCCACCGTCGGTTTCCGCTACGATTTCTGATTCTATTATTCTACCGGAATCGTCTCTCCCTACCCTCGCCCAGCCCCAGGCTCGGCGAGGGTAGTTTCTTCCAAATCTCCCGCCCCCAGGCGGGAAATTCTCTCTGCCCCGCCAGGGGCAGAAAAAAGCGCAGCTTCCGCTGCGCTTGAATAGATATCCCCCCGAGCTGCGCTCGGGGATTTGCGTTAATACCGCGTCACCGCCACATACCGCTGGCTGTGGCTTCGCGGGGTTTCGGGTATGGTAAGTTGCAGCAGGCCCTGCTTCAGCAGCGGGTTGATGTAGCGCTGGAAGGCATAGGGCCACGAGCCGACCTGCAGATGCGCCAGCAGCTCGGCGCGGGTGCGTGGCGTGCGGCAGAAGGCCAGGAGCCCGTCATCCGCGGCATCATCCCCGGTTTCCGCTGCCACCAGGCCTGCCGGGCCTGCCGGGGCTGCCGGGGCTGCATGGGCCTTGTACAGCACCACCCGGAACTCCCCACCGGTGTTCACGAATACCGGCGCAGAGAGCCCGTGTTGCTCCATGGCGCGGCGAATGGTCGGAATACCCGAATAGCGATTCTCCGTCAGGCCCAGCGTTTCCATAGCTGTCACCAGCATCGGGTTGCGGGTATCCGGCTGGGTATGCCCCAGCTGATCCACCCTGAGCCGGCCGTACAAGCCGCCGGGGTTGATGATTTCCAGGCGGTCGGTATACATATTCAGCTGAATTGGCCTGGTCTCGGTGTGGATACTGTAATCGCGGTGCACCAGCGCATTCAGCACCGCCTCGCGAATCGCCTTCAGCGGGTACGCATATTCATCCACACGGCGGCCGGTGAGGTCATCTATCCGGGTACTGCGGTTCATGTTGTTGCTCACAAAATCCAGCGCCTTCTCCAGCATCTCCGGAATCGTACCCTCGATGCGCTTCGAATCTGTGAACCGGTTGCCGTATGCATCTGTCTCGCCCAGCTCCGTGCCGGGAATACACGTGGCCGCTATGTACAGGCGCGGAAACAGCACCTGCGGAAACAAGCCGAACAGCATCCACGCAGCCAGGGTGATTTCACCGTTTCGCGTAATGCCGCCGAACTCCTGCTGCTGCTCCTCCGGCAGCCGGCTCAGGTTCGGCTTGTTCTTTCGCAGTGTCGCCAGGTAGATATCCACCATATCTTTGTCCAGCAGCGCCAGCGTGGCCTCTCCCGCCGGGCGTATATCATCCCGGTGGTTCCGGCGAAATGCCTCATAGCTGTATACCTCATACTCGGTCATGGGAATATCTGCATCTCCCACGCGTATATAGCTGCCCTTCAGCCGCCCCTTGCCGCTTCGGAAGCACGGACGCTCCGCTACATCCAGCGGCGGTATCTCCGCCGCCACGAATACCTTGCCGTCTTCATCATACACGGTGAACACAGGCCGCACCACGGGGGTCATCTGCTCGCAGTATTCCACCACTTTCTTCTGCAGCGCCTGGGCATCATACACCCCCACCTTGGCAAATTGCGTTTTCTCATCCAGCCCGAACACGAGCACTCCGCCGTCATCCTGGTTTGCAAATGCCGAGATGGTGTCGTACAGTTTTTCGGGGCAGCCGCGGTGGGCTGCTTTGACTTCGGTTGTTTGCCATTCGCAGCCGCGGTGTTGTATTTTGTTGATGAGTTGGTGGAATTCTTCTTCTATCATGTTTTTGTCCTCCTTTCTTTTCTTTTTCCGCAAGGATTGTAATCTTTTTTCTTTTGTTTGTAAAGCGCAAATTTGTGTGTTTTGCTAAGAGATAAGAGTCGATGCAAAAAGATAAGATGTATTTTGTTTTTTGGGGAGTTTGTCTTTTGTTTTTATCTCGCGGGCCAACAGCCCGCGAAATTCTCTCCGCGCCCAGCGGAAATTCTCTCTGCCCGTCAGGGCAGATTACGTAATCCCAAATCAGCCGCCCAACGGGCGGGGAATTTTAATCATTCAGCATTCGGCCTTCTGACTTCTGCATTCTGTATTGTTTAGAATTATTCTAACGGGCAATAAGAAGGACGAGGCGCTGATTTTGTTTCTCTGTGTCATATAAGGGCGCGGGGATGCGTGGGGCTCGCGTCCACGTTGTACGCGGCGGTCGCCTACGCTTGCCGCGGGGTGCCTTGGCTGCGGTCGTTGGCTCGCCGCAACCCAAGCGCGCCATAGTCGCTTTAGCGACGACGGCGGCTCGCGGAACTTCCCACTTCATAAATCGCTTGCCTCGGCGTAGGCGTAGCCGAAGACGGGTCACTCGGCAATTGTCAATAAATTGAGCCCGCAGGGCGCCACTTTCCGTAGCCCAAGGCGTAAGCCTTGGGGTCAATACGA
>JAFYWX010000068.1 GCA_017546445.1 Akkermansia sp.
AACGGTGGTTGCTTCTTCATCCCCCGCGCTTACAGAAGCAGTCTGCTGCTGCATTTCCTCGAACTGGGACTTAAGGAAACACTGGTCCATGAAAGACTCGCCGGGGAGGTCGATGGTAGCAATCACGTTACCATTACCATCCTTTTCCTCACAACCGCCGCATGCGCAGCAAATCATGGTTTCCTTTTCCGGTTCATCAGGAGGAATCGGGTCAATGACATCATCACCTGCGATAAGGTGAATTTCATACCGCATCATGATGCGGTTCTGAGAATGTGCTGTACCTGTATTGGTAACGGAGCCAGTCACAGTATAGTGCCCTTTAGGAACATCGCGTTCTGTATCCGTCTGCCAGTAATCGGGATTATCAAGCTGCGGCCATTCACCCTCCGGGAGGGAAGCCCCAAAGGAGAATTCCTGCTGGGATTCCTGATGGCGAAGGATCAAAGTGCCGCCGTCATCAACAGTCAATTTAACCCGAATCCTGGCATTAGCCTTGGTGATAGCAAAACCATTGCCGCCAACTTCTCGAGTGATAGGGCCTACCCCCATAGCATCACAGGGATGACCGGAAGAAAGCAGAATGGGGGCAAAAGACGCGCCCTCAGAAGCGGGGGCAACTGCATTAGTATTTGTATCGATATTCATGGTCGTATCAGGGGGTGTGGCACAATCAGTGCCGGAGTTAAGGTTGGCAGAAGCGACAGCTACTGCGTTTTCGGGGGAGATGTTGGTAACATCGGCGGCATTCACGTCAGAGACGGAACCATTAGCGGGGGTGTCGTTATTTTTAGACATAGTTGTAATAGTGTTGGAGTTGTTGTTATCGGCTTCAGCAGAAGCGGTGGCTTCGGCTGCGGCGTCAGGGTTAATAGAATTGGATGAAACTGCGGACGGAGGCTCAACCTGGGGGCTGGCAATCTGTTCGATTTCACCGGGGGAAGCAGCGCATGCGTTGAGTTCAACGGAGGGCTGCACGGTCTGCTCGCAGGTGTTACCCCGGGCATCTTCCTCGACCTGGCCAGAGGAAACTGGGTTGGTCTGGTTAGCATTCATCGCTTTAGTGTAGGTTGAGTTTGAGGCAGCAGAGCTACCAGATTCAGCTTCAGCAGAGGGTTCCCCCTCAGCTGCGGCAGGAAGGCTAACACCTTCGGACTTGTTCTCAGACGTATTGCTGAGAGTTGACACGGGGCTGCCGGAAGCAACCTCGGGAGTACAGCCATTGAACGATTGGGGCTGTACGCTAGGTGCGGAAGCAGGCTTCTGCACCTCTTCCTCACTCGGGGTGAGGGCGGAATTTGAATCAGTTGTCATGTTCTGAACAATGTTAGATTCGGCAGGAATAAGAGTCCTACCAGCTCTTGCTTCGAGTGAAGCGGCGATACCTTGCCCGGTGGGCTCTACCACGAGTTCGCAGGCGTGAGAACCTGCTTGCTCGTTGGTATGCTGCCCAGCCGGAGCTTCGGCACCAATCTCGCCGATGGCGAGCCTGTCGGTGGCATCAGTAGGCATAGTGACCTGCCTACTTACTGCCGGGGATTTGGGCTCAATGCTAAGCCCGGATTCATCCGTCAGCGGGTCGTGAGTACCGCCGACCGAAGAAAATTGTCGTGCAGCCTGGGGCTGCTCTGGAGAAAACTCGTTCATGACCGTAGTGCGAGTGTCAAAATCAGAGAACAATCCAAGGGGAATCCTCAAACACAGGCGGCTGCTCAGCCTTGTGCATGAACCAGCATCTGGGGGCGATAACCTTGCGGGGCTTACCCAGCCACGCAGCCCACCAAGAAAGAGTCGAGTTGGAGATAACCAGCTCCTGCATGGCGGTCATGTGGTGCAGTTGCTCACAGCCCTTGTGGGTATCTGCTCGGAACGAGTAATTACTGAACTCCGGCATCTCAACCAGCATAGCCATGGCTTCGCTGGGCTTATCGCTGAACACCACCACCTCGCGGATGTCTTTCGATAAACGAGCAGCTGCCTTTTGCAGGAACAGAGCCGTGCTGAGGCGATACTTGCTGTACTTGTACGGATCGTTGCCGATTGTGATGTGAATGCCGACCGTACCGGGAGTTTTATCAACTGCCGTGAGCGGGGCAAAGAGATGGCGAATAACCGGCTCAATCCCGGCAAAGTAGTTGCCGCTCTGGAAATAGCCGCACAGACCGCCGCTGGTCACCGTTTCGGGGATAGGCGTGTACAGGTAAGACTCTTCCTCATAAGCCAGAGCCTCGTTAGCACCACAAAGCGTACTCGGTAGAGCATTCATACCAAGAGCAGCATGAAGTTCGCGCGTCTCCTCGCTGTACGCCCAAGGAATGCGGCAATCAACCTTGACGCGGCGAGCGTGAGCCACCACCGTTGCGATGGGGAACAGGATATCGCCGAGCTTCATGCCCGGGATAAAATACGGGGAGATGTGAAGTACGTTGTGCATATTCGTGCTTTTGGCTGAGTTCTTGAAGTTCTGGGAGAGATTTTCCATTTTGCTCTCCAAAGTACTTTCTTGCTGTGCCCCGTCAGAATCCGTCACCTTTTTTGAGCGAGAGGTGAAAAAGTTGACGATAGGCAGGTTGCTCAGCCCGGCAAGAATGCCGCTGCGCTTATGTTCCGGCTTGGAGCCGCCGTCTGTGATGGTTGCTGTCTTCATAGCTGTATCTTTCTTGGTTGTTGTGGGCTGCTGCAGCCCTCTATTCCTTTCAGCTGGTCGATTTGAGAAAATCGGACTACTTTTTGCATTTTTCTCGATTTTTTGTGCGGCGAGCGCATCCTCTTCACTCTCTTTCTCGAAAAAGGCTGGCCGAATTGGCTGCTCTTTCTGAAGATTTTTGTGAAAAGAATTCTCTGCACACACAATTACTCGTGGAGTTCTTGAAAAATCCGCGTGGATTTTTTCACTTTTCTGCTCTTTCGAGGTCTTGTGCATGGCGTGTACGTCCTTACTACTCGTCACGGCTGCCAAAAACGTGTTGTTGTTCTTGGAAGAATTTTTCAATTCTTCGCCGCGCTTCTGTTCACCTACATCCCCGGAGCGGTCTTTTGTCCGGGAAAAAGTGCCGATTCTCTGATTTTTCTGCTTCATAGCTTGTCTCCTGTTGTTCTCCTAATCACCTGAGGGGTGCAACTGTCCTTAAAAACTTTTCTTTTTTTTCAGATTGTTGCCTGCCCTCAATCCGGTTACTCGTGCTATTTGCCAAAAACAGTCCAACGTTTTTTGTAGAACTTTGAATTTATTGTGTCTCGAAGAGGATTGCCTCGATTTCAGCCGGAGGGAGATTGAGCATATTGAGCAACTGCGTCACATGCGGTTGGCTTACCCCGATAAGTCTGGCCATGTTCGTTGCGCTCCCATACTTTCCTGTCACCAGCAGCCGCTCCAGCATGATGGCGTTTGCCATACGAATTGCCCGCTTAGTGGGAAACTTGTCGCATTGGCACACCGCATCCACGAGGTCATCCTCTGCCGTGCGCAGTCGCAGGACAGGAACCACCGAACTGTGGTCGATGATGTAGGGAATCGAGAAGTCGCAGCCCTGGGGAACCTCCACCGCAGCAGGGCGGTCATGTAACGGCAGCTCACCGGGCGGCGGGATTTTCTCAATCGAGCTTTTCTTCTTCGCCCCGCGCTTGGTCGGTTCGAGGTGAAAGGGAATGGAAAACGAAAGCGTCTTTTCTGCTGTGCTCATGGCATCAGAGGTCGTTGAGGGTTACATTCAGCTGGGAGGTTTCCGGGTCGATGGAGATGGATTTGAATGCCGCATGGAACACGCGATCCAGCTCCTGTGGAGTAGCGTCTTGCAAAATGAGGTCGAGACTGTACAGGCAATCGGCTACTCGGTGGGCATCGAACTCCGGCAACTGGCCAATGATGGCTGCAGAAAGATTGGGATTATCCCGCAACGTGTCGAGTTGCTTCGCCACGAACCGCTCCATCTGGTCAGCATTGAATCGCTGGCTTTCGCATTTGTCCTTGGAGCGGTACGCCTTGGTCTTGCAGACGTAGTAACGGCGCAGGATTCCCGTCCTCACATTGCACACCCCGATATATTCCTGTCCGCACAGGCTGCAACGGAGCAGCCCTTTGAGCGGGAACAAGACATCGTGCTTCTTTTGCGGCTTGTGGCGCACCGATTCCTCCAGCCGCTTGACGGCGGCGAAGTATTGCTTCTCGGCGATAAAGGGAACATGGATACCCTTGATGAGTTCGTCACCATCCCGCAGGAATCCGGCATAGACCGGGTGCATCAGAATACGCTTTACCATCTGGCCGTGCCACTCCGATGCCGGCTTTTTACCGATGCTGCGGAACTGG
>JAFYWX010000022.1 GCA_017546445.1 Akkermansia sp.
CCAGTTCCGCAGCATCGGTAAAAAGCCGGCATCGGAGTGGCACGGCCAGATGGTAAAGCGTATTCTGATGCACCCGGTCTATGCCGGATTCCTGCGGGATGGTGACGAACTCATCAAGGGTATCCATGTTCCCTTTATCGCAGAGAAGCAATACTTCGCCGCCGTCAAGCGGCTGGAGGAATCGGTGCGCCACAAGCCTCAGAAGAAGCACGATGTCCTGTTCCCGCTCAAAGGGCTGCTCCGTTGCAGCCTTTGCGGACAGGAATACATCGGGGTGTGCAATGTGAGGACTGGAATCCTGCGCCGTTACTACGTCTGCAAGACTAAGGCATATCGTTCCAAGGAGAAATGCGTAAGCCCGCGCTTCAATGCCGACCAGATGGAGCAGTTTGTGGCGAAGCAGCTCGGCACGCTGCGGGATAATCCCAACCTTTCCGCAGCAATCATTGCCCAGTTGCCGGAGTTCGATGCCCACCGGGTAGCCGACTGCCTGTATAGTCTCGACCTCATTTTGCAAGACGCCACCCCACAGGAACTGGATCGCGTGTTCCATGCGGCATTCAAATCCATCTCCATCGACCCGGAAACTTCCCAGCTGAATGTAACCCTTAACGATCTGTAAAGCCATGAGTACCGCCGAAAAGACGCTTTCGTTTTCCATTCCGTTCCACCTCGAACCGACCAAGCGCGGGGCGAAGAAGAAAAGCTCGATTGAGAACATCCCGCCTCCCGGCGAACTGCCGATGCATGACCGCCCGGCTGCGGTGGAGGTGCCCCAGGGCTGCGACTTCTCGATTCCCTACATCATCGACCACAGTTCGGTGGTTCCTGTCCTGCGACTGCGCACGGCAGAGGATGACCTCGTGGATGCGGTATGCCGATGCGACAAGTTTCCCACTAAGCGGGCAATCCGCATGGCAAACGCCATCATGCTGGAGCGGCTGCTGGTGACAGGGAAGTATGGGAGCGCAACGAATATGGCCAGACTTATCGGAGTGAGCCAGCCGCATGTGACGCAGTTGCTCAATATGCTCAACCTCCCTCCGGCTGAAATCGAGGCAATTCTTTTCGAGACGGTGTAGTTCGTTCTTTACCAATGCAGATGTCAAAACAAGAAAGGCAAACATACTGATATTCATGCGGATAAAGCCTATTTATGCGGGTGATTGCATGCGTGATATTTTCGCTCTATACGAATTGAAATTGCTGTTACTTACTGATTAACAATAGCATTGAATGGGGTCATCTTTAGTAATTCTGTATACTGCAAAGAAATCACGACAAAAAAGAAAAGTTTTTCAGGACAGTTGCACCCCTCAGGTGATTAGAAGAACAACAGGAGACAAGCTATGAAGCAGAAAAATCAGAAAATCGGCACTTTTTCCCGGACAAAAGACCGCTCCGGGGATGTAGGTGAACAGAAGCACGGCGAGGAATGGAAAAATTCTTCCGAGAACGACAACACGTTTTTGGCAGCCGTGACGAGTAGTCAGGACGTACACGCCATGCACAAGACCTCGAAAGAGCAGAAAAGTGAAAAAATCCACGCGGGTTTTTCAAGAACTTCACGAGTAATTGTGTGTGCAGAGAATTCTTTTCACAAAAATCTTCAGAAAGAGCAGCCAATTCGGCCAGCCTTTTTCGAGAAAGAGAGTGAAGAGGATGTGCTCCCCGCACAAAAAATCGAAAAAAGTGCAAAAAGTTTCCAAGATTCGCAAAATCGACCTGCTGATATAGACAGGGGGCAGCACATGCCCACAACAACCAAGAAAGATAAAGCTATGAAGACAGCGACCATCACAGACAGCGGCTCCAAGCCGAAACGCAAGCGCAGCGGCATTCTTGCCGGGCTGAGCAACCTGCCCATCGTCAATTTTTTGACATTTCGCTCAAAAAAGGTGACGGATTCTGACGGGGCAGAGCAAGAAAGTACTTTGGAGAGCAAAATCGAAAATCTCTCCCTGAACTTTAAGAACTCAACTAAAGGCTCGAATATGCACAACGCACTTCACATCTCCCCGTATTTTATCCCGGGCATGAAGCTCGGCGACCTTCTGTTCACCATCGCTGCGGTGGTGGCTCACTCCCGCCGCGTCAAGGTTGATTGCCGCATTCCCTGGGCGTACAGCGAGGAAACGCGCGAACTTCGTGCTGCTCTTGGTATGAACGCTCTGCCGAGTACGCTTTGTGGTGCTAACGAGGCTCTGGCTTATGAGGAGGAGTCTTACCTGTACACGCCTATTCCTGAAACGGTGACCAGCGGTGGCCTGTGTGGCTATTTCCAGAGCGGCAACTACTTTGCCGGGATTGAGCCGATTATCCGCCACCTCTTTGCACCGCTCACCGCTGTCGATAAAACTCCCGGCACGGTCGGCATCCACATTACCATTGGCAACGATCCGTTCAAGTTCAGCCGATATCGCTTGACTACGGCTTTCTTCCTGCAAAAGGCAGCTGCTCGTTTGTCGAAAGACATCCGTGAGATTGTGGTGTTCAGCGATAAACCTTGTGAGGCTGTCGCCATGCTGGTCGAGTTTCCCGAGTTCGCTCAATACTCTTTCCGTGTTGACCAGAGCAAGCCTTGCGAACAGCTGCGCCGTATGACGGCCATGCAGGAGCTGGTTATCTCCAATTCGGCTCTTTCCTGGTGGGCTGCGTGGCTGGGTAAACCCCGCAAGGTCATTGCCCCCAGATGCTGGTTCATGCACAAGGCCGAGCAGCCGCCTGTGTTTGAGGATTCCCCTTGGATTGTTCTCTGATTTTGACACACGCACTACAGTCATGAACGAGTTTTCTCCAGAGCAGCCCCAGGCTGCACGACAATTTTCTTCGGTCGGCGGTACTCACGACCCGCTGATGGATGAATCCGGGCTTAGCATTGAGCCCACCCCGGCAGAAAGTAGGCAGTCCACTATGTCTACCGATGCCACTGACATGCTCGCCAATGGCGAGATTGGTGCCGAAGCTCCGGCTGGGCAGCATCCCAACGAGCAAGCAGGTTCTCACGACTGCGAACTCGTGGATGCGCCCACCGGGCAAGGTATCACCGCTTCACTCGAAGCAAGAGCTGGTAGGACTCTTATTTCTACCGAATCTAACTTTGTTCAGAACATGACAACTGATTCAAATCCCGCCCTCACCCCGAGTGAGGAGGAGGTGCAGAAGCCCGCTTCCGCACCTAGCGTACAGCCCCAATCTTCCAATGGCTGTACTCCCGAGGTTGCTTCCGGCAGCCCCGTGTCAACTCTCAGCAATACGTCTGAGAACAAGTCCGAAGGTGTTAACCTTCCTGCCGCAGCTGAGGGGGAGCCCTCTGCTGAAGCTGAATCCGGTAGCTCTGCTGCCACAAACTCAACCCAAACTAAAGCGATGAACGCTAACCAGACCAACCCAGTTTCCTCCGGCCGCGCCGGGGAAGATGCCCAGGGTAACTCCTGCGTGCAGACCGTGCAGCCCGCCGTTGAACTCAACGCATGCGCTGCTTCACCCGGTGAACTCGAACAGATTGCCAGCTCCCAGGCTGAGCCTCCGTCCGCAGTTTCCACCGATTCTATTAACTCTGACGCCGCAGTCGAAGCCACCGCTTCCGCTCAAGCCGATAACAACAATTCCAACACTACTACAAACATGTCTACGAACAACGACATCCCCGCCAATGGTTCCGTCTCTGACGTGAATGCCGCCGATGTTACAAACATCTCCCCCGAAAACGCAGTAGCTGTCGCTTCTGCCAACCTTAACTCCGGCACCGATTGTGCCACAACCTCTGATACGACCATGAATAAGTCCTATACTACCAAATGCAGTGTGGCTCACCACAAGAAACCGTCCTTTACCATCACTCGTAGCCTTGCACGTAATTCCGATAACATTACGTTCAACTACGGCCATGGTATTCCGTCTAATGCAACGCATGTTCATCCCTCCATCTTCCGACTGTGCAGACTTACTGAACCTACTACGGTATGTGCATCTGGTACGGTAGATGACAGCGTGACCATTATCGCTCCCGGTATTAACTATACCAGCCCGAGTGGTGCAACCCATCCGTTCTCCGTCTCAGCGGAAAATGTTCCTGCCGGTATTTATCCGGTGTTTGTATCCCATTACAACATCATGAACCATCCGGCTGGTAATATTTCTGAACTGAAAGGTTCTCTGGGCCCGTGTCCGCCTATTACTATCATTCCCGATAAAAATGATGAGGTGAAATGTGACCCCTGTTCTTGTTCGTGCGGAGCACCCGGCAATAACAACGGCGGGGAGAATTCTCCCAACGCTCGAGCTGTCGACAATATTACCATTGCTCCGTTTACAAGCTCCTCGGGCGGCAGCGGAGTTGTGCGCATGGCTAATGCCCGTCACATGCGATTTGCTTTCGCGTTCGGTTCATTCCGTGGCATGGGCAATATCCCGGGAGGTCAGCCGGAAATCGTAGCATTCAATTACGATGAATCCCTGCTGACCCCCGCATCCCTTACTTACAAGCATCCGCTGGCATCCGTACTCGTTCCCGAAGGCGATGCTGTAAAAGTAAACGAGGGCTTCCGCATCTTTGACGGTGCAGCCTATACGAACTACATTGTAGCCGGTGATGGTTCTGCTGCCTATGGTATCGGTGCTACCACGAAGAAATCTGAGGTGGTACGATTCGTTTCGGCTCTCAGCAAGGATGATTCTGTGGTCTGCAATCTTTCGACGGCTAGTTATGTACGCATCAGCTCCGCAGATGACTCCGCTGTTTTCTACCACCTCACGGGTGAAGAGAAAAATGAGTTTGCCGCCTATATCTCCCCCGATGGTGCTACTATCGAAGCTGACGAAAAGCTTTCCATCATCCGCGATACGGAGACTGGCATCATTCGTCAGATTTGGAACTATTGGGATGGTCTGGCGGATGTTGTCCCTGCAACGGATGGCAATGGTTATACGATTTCGCTCTACCTGCCGTGCCATATTACGCCTCCTGAGCAGGAAGAACAGTTGTTCACCTTTACCGGGGATCCGTTTAAGTCCTTTACCGTATCCGGTGATGCTGTTGCTAAGACGGTGACTATTCGTGAACGCGACTGGAGTCTCCCCGAAACCATGCCGGATTATGTAACAACTTGGACGCACACTGAGGCAGGCTGGAACAAGGCGACAGGTGAAGATGACGACATCATCTCCGAGACTCGAGTTAAATCTGCTATTGCGGGTACGGATAATTACCAGATTGTGACGACCGTTTCCGAGGGTAATGAGGTCGCATCTCGTGTCTGTGAGGTCTTTACCTCCACCGGCAATGGTGAACTCCTCCTTTCTCGTACGGATGCGTATGGTTCAGACATTGCTCAGACTACTACCTTTGAGTATGATGAGGCTGGTCGTCAGATTCGACGAGTGGAACACTCCGGGGCTGTGTACGAAACGGTATATGATATTTATGGTCGTGTGATTGCGGAGTCTTCACCCTGGGCGGGTGGACAGAAGCGACTCACCACTACTACTTATCGAGTAGCCGGTTCCTCCAATATTGACCCTGCTAAGGTGGTACACAGCGTAGTCACCACGTCCGGCAGTGTAGTGGATATGAAGACAGACACCTACACCTATACGGAAGCCGACGGTGTTCGCCGTGTCGAAATTAGCAGCGCAGCCGCAGGTGTATCCGAACCTCAGGTAACTGTCGATGAAACTTGGCTTTCCAATGCCACGAATCCCCATGCCCGAGGTCGCGTAAAGATGAGTCAGGCAGTCAACGGAGTGCAGACGCACTATGAATACGCCGCCAATGCTGCCTACGGTGCTCTATATACTGTTACAACTGAAACGCGAGTCAATGGCGCAGCTGTTGCCGGGCAGAGCCGCCGCTCGGTAGAGTATGTTGCCGCCAACGGCAATACCATGCGCGTGGAAGAATACGCCCTGCTGTCCGATGGCGAAACCTGGGCTCTGCTTTCAGGTGTAACCAACACCTACGATGAAAAGAATCGTCTCGTAGGCACACTCAAGGACAATGGGCGTTCTACCTCCCGAACTTTGAATTGTTCCGGTCAGGTCTTGTCTGAGACGGATGAGGACGGCATTACCACAATCTATGGATATACCAACAGTCGTCAGCTGTCGGAAATTACTCGCTGCGAAGTCAGCATCCCGGCAGAAGATGGCACGGATAGCAGGATTATCGTAACTCCCGAAACTATCACTTCCTACACCTACGATGCGATGGGGCGTACGCTCTCCGTTCGCAAGGATGTAGGCGCTATGTCTACTACCGAATATACGGAATATGACCTCCTGGGGCGTGTGGTGCGTACGGTGGACCTTCTCGGGCGCGTCACTACCACAAGTTACAGCTCCGATGGACTTACCACTACTGTTACCTCACCCGCCGGTGCGACGTTCATCACAGTACAGAATACTGATGGTTCTACGGCTCGTATTGCCGGTTCCGGTCAGCGTGAAGAACTTTACGTATATGACCTTAACGGTAACAATGAACGAATTACCACTAAACTGGCAAATGATGTTATTCTGGGGCAAAGAATTACTAATGGTTTCGGCCAGACGATTGTGCAAGCCATTCCCAATACACTGAATGGATTTATCTACACGCGTTCCGAGTTCAATGCTAAGGGCGAACTGCTGAAGCAGTATCAGGATACCGGGTGGAATACCGAAAAAACGGCTGCTACTCTCTATGAGTATGATTCCTTCGGCAATCAGGTGAAGCAGACTCTTGCTCTGAGCGATACTCCCACCAAGGATAATTCTCCGGTGGTAGAAATGGCATACAGTGTGGAATCTATGGATGATGGCATTTACACCGTCACTACACAGACCCGCTACAATGCTGAGGGTGCGGCGTTGAGTTCCTCTAGGAAACAGCTCATGTCGCAGCTCTCCGCCACGTTGGCAAGCAAGAGTTTCAGCATCGATGTGCGAGGCAACAGCAGCATGAACTGGTCGGAGTATACGGCACCCTCCAAAGTGACGAGCTTCAGCTCCATCCCCACATCCAGCATCGTCGCGGAAGTAGTAACGGTAGATGGTCTGACTCTTTCGCAAAAAGACCATGCAGGGATTACCACAGGATTGGCGGTTCAGAGCATTACAGTAGAAGTGGAAAATAAAACAATCACCTTGTACATGTACCGCCGATACACCGCGTCTGGTCTGGAAGTAAAACAGCGAGATGGTCGGGGCAATGTGACTTCAACAAGCACAGATGTTGCCGGACGTACAGTAAGCGAGACTGATGCAGCAAACGCTACAACGACCACAGTATACGATACCGCTCTCGATCAGCCCTCCGTGGTGACGGACGCGATGGGTAACACCTCATGCTACAAGTACGATGGTCGCGGTCGCAAAATTGCCGAGTGGGGTACAGCTATTCAGCCCGCTTGCTTCAGCTACGATGACATGGGCAACATGATATCTCTGCGTACTTTCCGAGCTGACGGAGAGGTAATCACCACAGACCCGAGCGAGCGCAGCGACTATAATGAAACCACTTGGGCTTTCCATGCCACAACAGGCCTTGAAATGTCCAAGACCTACGCGGACAATACCTCGGCGCTGAAGACATACGATGCCTACAACCGCCTCGCTACCGAGACGGATGCCCGAGGCAATGTGAAAACACATGCCTACGAGCATGCTCGCGGTCTGCACCTTGGCACGACATATACCTTGGTAGATGGTACTGCAGAAACAGCGGCTCGCAGCTTCAGCTACAACCATCTCGGCCAGATGTCGCAGATTGTGGATGATGCGGGAGCACGTACCTTTGGTTACAATAGCTACGGCGAGCGAGAGACGGACAGCCTCATGGTGGATGGAGACCCCCATCTTATCACCGAGCAGCGCGACAGCTTCGGGCGCTCCGTTGGATATATTTACAGTAAGAACGGTAGCGCTCAGCAAACTGTCACCACCGGCTATGGGGACGACGGGCGCATTAGTTCCGCCGGATTCCTGCATGGTGGTGAGGCCAAGAACTTTGGCTACACCTACCTCGCTGGTACCAATCAGCTGCAGGTACTCACCTCGCCCAACGGCATGACTCTCACCCAGACTTACGATAGTACCCGGAATCTGCTCACCGGCATGGCATACCATCGCGGCTCTACCCTCGTAGCACAGCGAACATACACCTACGACATCCTCGGCCGCCCCACCGCTCGCAATACCGCCCGGCAGGGGCGAGTCGTGAACGATACCTTCGCTCACAACAGCCGCTCCGAACTGGAAATTGCTACGGTCAATGGCGCGAACTATGAGTACGTCTATGATAACATTGGTAATAGAGAATTCTCGCTGGAGAATAACACGGCGACCATGTACGAGGCAAATGAGCTCAACCAGTACACCGCTATCAGTGAGAACGGTGACGCTCCTTTCGTCCCGCAGTTTGATGCAGATGGAAACCAGACGCTTATCAAGACCGAGACCGGCACCTGGAGCGCTGTGTACAACGCTGAAAATCGCCCCGTTTCCTTCACGAATAGTGAAAGCAACACGGTCGTGGAATGCGCCTACGATTCAATGGGGCGCCGCGCTTACAAGAAGGTGAGCGTCAATGGCAGCGTCACGCTTCACCAGCGCTACATCTATCGCGATTACTTGCAGATTGCCTGCATCGACCTCACCCGCAGCCACCACCCCGCCCTTTGGTATATCACATGGGACGCCACGCAGCCCGTCGCTACCCGTCCGTTGGCTATCCAAATCAACGGCACTTGGTACACCTATGGCTGGGACCTCACCAAGAATATCTGCGAGCTCTACTCCACCGGCGGCACCCTCACCACCGCCTACAGCTACTCTCCCTTCGGGCAAGTGACCGCCTCCGGTTCTCTGTCGCAGCCGATTCAATGGGGCAGCGAGGTGTGGGATAGCGAACTCGGGCTGGTGTATTATAATTGGAGATATTATACTGCATTGGATGCGCGATGGGTAAATAGAGATTCTTATCACAAAAATAAAACTGAGAACTTATATGCATATTCTAAAAATGCACCTATTACATTTACCGATAGACTTGGTCTTGATGTGTGGGTGGAAAATACAATGGCGGCGCTAGGTTGGCACTGGAGAGTATGCGTTGATACGTGGGAGGAGGTCATGAAGGACAATTGCGTGATGTATAAGAAAAAAGATAAATACTGCATTAGCTTTGCTCCTAATGATGATTTGGCTATATCAAGTGCAGGAAGCCAGGGAAGTCAAGTTAGCGGTTCTATTGTATCAAATTCTCAAAGTAGCAATAGTGAAAGCAGTCGCGGGTGTAGCCAACAAAGCGTGAGTGCAAGCAGTAATAACTACACTATTGAGAATCCTCAGCCAGGACAAGCAACAGGTAAATATAAGTTCGAATACAAAAAATTGCCTCCAGGTATGACTAATGTAGCTCCAACATCAGAAAGAAACGGAAGCGTTTATGAGGATAATGAAACATGGGTTATACCTAATCTTACATATTTTTCCTATAACGCTACAACAGATGCTTTAACGGATATCGAAATTCAAAATTATTTAGCTTCGCTAGTAGGATTGAGAGATAAATACAATATAAGTGGTCAAAACTGTCGTGCTTTTTCATCCGCCACATTTAATGAAATCGTACGCAAACTAGATGCCTATTCATTGACAGAATAAAAATATTGCAGCCCATAGGTAGATTTATACCTATGGGCTGCATTATAATGCGAATAAAATGTATGAAAGAACACGCAGATAAAGCGGATTTGCGCCTTGCTAGATATGTACATGTATATGGCTGCTGACGTAAAATAACTATGTAATTTATTCGAACGAATATAGTGGATAAAAGTCTTTAATAATTAAAGACAGGTATAGTGGTATTCCCTTCGCTCGTACGCATACTCGCAGCATGCACACGCTTTTTTATGATGACACAGAAAAAACTTGTATTCTTGAAAGAAGTTGCTTATATCTGTATTTAAGATGAAAAAGAGGGTATTGATTTCGTTTTCGTTGGTGTTACTATTGTTCCCGATAGGGTGTACTCATCTATTCAAAGCAGGAAGTGTAGAGTATAAAGTATATACAAATGGAAGGGCTAGCACACCGCTTACATTGGATGCAAGTACATCACCAGATGTAGAGATTAGGCTGGAGTCATTTAGGCAACATAACAACTCCTGTTTTTTTTATCCTGTTATAGTGCAGGCTGTTCCGGAAATTCTTCTAACTTGGGATGGTTGCACGTGGTTAAATTTTCATGGCGATTCACTTGTTATTCAGAGGGGGGTTAGTCAAATGGGTCGAAAGCTTCATGAAGAAGATAAGTTATTTTTGGAATATTTGCGGAGTCGGTTTGGGGCAGATGTGAACAATAATTCGTCAAATTGAAATAAAAAGAGGTAATGTTAACACGTCTTGTAAAGCATTAACAACAAGCCTTTTCTAAAGCTTTTCTGTAACCCGTTATGAGTCATGACAAATTTTAGGGTAATTTTCAGAAAACGGCATCAATTTTCATAAGTCGTTTACACACAACGTGTCGGAGTTGATAAAAATCACAGTCACAAAAAGGCTATCAAAACCTCCGATGCACATGTGTCGGAGGTTTTTCGTCGCTCAATTCGGTCTTCAGGGCTTGAGTAACATGGAAGGCTGAATAAGTCAGAGGAAGGGTTGGGCTTGGTTTTTTTGCATTTGGGGAGCGGTATGTGCTTGCTAGAGGTGGCGGGTGTGGTATATACTGGCGGAGTATGAAAACAAGAACTGTTTTATCTGTTCGTACGGTCATGGCAGCGCTGGCCATGAGCTGCGGCGCGGTTGCTTCTGCGCAGGAGGGTGATTTTGCAGCGCTGCGGGCTCATTGGAGCTTCGATGAGGGGCGTGATTGGCACAACATGCCGATGCCGTATGTATGCAATGCCGGTAGCACAGCAGAGTTGACAGGCAAGGGCGAAACGCTGATGCTGAATGCAAAGCAGCAGGCTGATAATGCTGCCTGGATTTCCGGTCGCCAGCATTCCGGTATTACGACTGGCCGCGCGCTCAGCACAAAGAAGGCGCTGCCGTGCCTCAGTGATTCGGTGACTTTCTCTTACTGGACCCGCCTGGGCACTGAGCCGAATAAGCGTGGTATTATCGGTTCGAATTACTCTACCCTGTGGGGCGCGATGAATGACAAGGGCCAGGTGAGCCTGCGCCTGAAGGGCAACATTGTGGTGGAGTCTCCCGTTGCAATCAAGGATTCGGACTGGCACCACATCGTCTTCACGCGCGATGCCTCCACGGGCAGGGTGGTGCTGTATCAGGATGGTAAGGAAGTAGCCACGGGCACCACCCCCAAGGGCAAGCTGCCGGGCGAGTTCAACACCATTTACACGAACAACGCCGCGCTGGACCAGATTCACATTTTCGAAAAGCCGGTATCTGCTGCCACCGTGGCTGCGCTGTATGATAACCACGCCCCGCAGATTTTCGACCAGGACCACCTGGTGGAGACTTCCAGACCCTCTGTGACGGGCAGTATCCTGCACCGCTTTGGTTACGATGTGGACCAGGACAAGATGAGCGTGTCCAGCTACACCCAGCCCGAGGGCGGCAAAGTGGTCAGCAATGGCGATGGTACGTTCACCTTCACGCCCAATGAGGCATTTGCCCGCACGGGTAAGACTTCTTTTGATGTGGTGGTGACGGATGGCCGCGGTGGCTACACCAAGGCTACCATGAGCCTGCACGACAGCCGCTTCGAGGTGGCTTCCCCGGTGCGTGAGTTCCGCTACTTCGGCGCCCTGCCGGAGTTCACCAACGGCGCCGGCAAGAAGCAGGGCCACCGCAACCCGATGGCTATTTACAGAAATGGCGCCAGGCCTGACCTGCTGATTCAGGGTGACTCCCGCCTGTGGTACAGCGCCAATAAATCGACTCCCGGCAAGCTTGCCTTTGCGGAGCCGAAGGTGCTGCGCACAACGGCGAATACCGATTTCGAGACAGACGGCGCCGCTGTGCTTGAGGATAACAAGCTTATCGTCCGCCGCCCGGATGGCTCTCTGATGCTGGCCTACGTGCTGGGACAGGATACGCCCGCTCTGGAAATCGGCGCTGTGGTGAAGGATACCACCGGCGCTGCCATGAAGCTGGATGCCCGCCACTTTGTGCTGGTGGACTTTGACCACGACGGTACCCCGGACCTGGTGGGTGGTTTTAATGATGGCCTGTACTACTATAAGGGCAAAGCCTCATCCTTCGATATCGGCGGTGGAGCCCGGAAGATTCACGACATCAGCTTTGAACCGGAGAAGAAGATGATTCATCTGCGCTCCTACTGCATTGCTCCCGGTGTGGGTGACCTGAACGGCGATGGCCGCACCGAGTTGCTGTATGGCATCAACTGGGGTAACCTGATGGTGTGGATGAATGAAGCATCCAAGTCCACCATTGGCGAGGGTGCTTTCCTGGAACTGGCGGTGAAGAATCAGCCAAAGGAGAATTTTGTGCGCGACCTCAATGGCGCTCACCTGGCTGTGGCAGACTTTGATGGCGACGGCACGCCGGATATGATTCTGGGTGGCAATGCCCGCCGCGAGCTGGTCAGCGCCCAGGGCGTGAATCCTGATTCCTGGGCCGGTAACCTGACCATCATCGAGAATGAGCTTTACAATGGCCATGAGAATGACCTGGGTAAGGTGCTGGAGGGCGACAACCAGAAGGGCCTGAAGCGCTACCGCGAGCTGATGACCGGCTGGATCCGCTGGGCCGTGGCTCAGAACACCCCCGCCAGGCGCAAGGCGGCCTGGTATATGCTGGCCTCTCATGTGCAGAAGTATCCCTTCCTGCAGCGCGGCGTGCTGAAGGAAGCCTGGGTGAAGCACGAGAAGGGCAAGATGGTGAGCTATGGCAACATGCACCATGTGCCCGGCATCTTCACCATGAACTGGATTGTACTGCACCGCCTGCTGCCGGATTCTGCCGCTCACCGCAAGGCTGTGGCCGATGCGCTGGGTATGACCGGCCTGGACCGTGAGGCTTATCTGGACAAGGGTATGCCGCTGGCCGACAACAACCGTTGCTCCGAAGGTCAGCTGCGCGCCACCTGGGACCTGCTGCGTCATCACGCCCCCATTCTGTTCCCGGATGACCACATTTCCATTGGTCAGCATTTCGAGGACGGTCGCGATGCCATGTGCTACATCTTCAACTCCAACAAGAACACCTTCTGCATGGAGGTAGGCAATAACATTGCTGAAATGCATGGCGATATGGTGAGGCTTACGGAGGAATGCTTCGGCACCAAGGGCGCTGCCAGTGGTGATTACTACACCTTCGTGCTGGCGCACGAGGTGTGCCACTCTCTGGATGGTTATGTGTACAACCGCGCGAATACGGACCTGAAGCGCCGCTGGGGCGACCAGAACTACTATGCCGCCACCAACGCCGGGCAGAACAGCGATATCGTGGCCAACGAAACCGGCTGGTGGGATCTTGGCAAGACCCGGGAGCGTTTCAAGCAGCGCGGCCTGTGGGATGGCAAGAATGAAACCTGGAATGACACCTGGAAGGCCTACTGGCAGAAGTGCCCGTACCGCAACAAGGTGTTCATGCGTGGTGATATCGACTGGTTCCTCGGTGCTCAGCAGGAATCCCTGGCCACCCAGGCCAACCACCACTGGGCCCGCTCCGAGTCCCGTCTCATTGGTGCCATTCTGCGCTACCTGCAGGGCTACAAGTCCAATATCAATGAGGTTGTGTTCTATCTCGACGTGCTCTCCGCTGGCCAGAACAAGCTGCCCATGGTGCACCCCTGGGCCTCCGGCAAGCCGGCTCTGGTGAACTTCAACGTGGAGTATGCCTGGCTGACCCGCAATGATAATGGCTACATCACCGATGTCCGCATCGGCGACCGCCACTACGGCTTCAATGTGGATGCCAAGGGCCGCGTCGTCGGTCTGCGCACCTATCCCTTTGCCGATAAGATTCAGGCTGCTGCGAAGAAGAAGTAACAGCTGGTGAATTTCACGCAGAAAAAAACGGTTCTTCTCGGCCTCTGCCGGGGAGAGCCGTTTTTTTGCGGCTCTCCAACACGCCATTTATCGCACATGTGTCCCAAAGAATGCTGCGCCAAATGGGAGTTTGGCGGGCAACTGTTTTTTGTCGGAGCAAGGGACTTTAGTCCCTCATCGCTTGAGTTTTCGGGACTGAAGTCCCGTGCTCCGAAAGATTTGAGCCCCCGCTAAATCGCACTTTAGCGGGCTGATGGCTCCAAAACGGTGTTGATAATGCAGGCAATTGAGAAATTGTGGAATACATGTGATTTATCGCGGAAGAATCATTATTTTCTTGCCACTCGGGGGTGGATTGTATAGAGTAGACAGCATGACCGCAAGACATTTATTGACGACCTTATGCCTTGGCCTGGGGTTCGCCGGTGCCACGGTGCAGGCAGCTGCAGAACCCGCTCCGTATGGCCCGCTTCCCACCCGTCAGCAGGTGGACTGGTTGCGTATGGAGTGGTATGCCTTTGTGCACTTCGGGCTGAATACCTACACCAACCGCGAATGGGGGTATGGCGATGAGTCGCCGAAGATGTTCACCCCCGGCAATTTCGACGCGGAGAAGATTGTGCGCACCTTCAAGGATGCCGGCATGAACGGCATGATTTACACCGCCAAGCATCACGATGGCTTCTGCACCTGGCCCACGGAATCCACCGGCCACAATATCACCCAGTCTCCGTGGAAGGCGGGGCAGGGCGATGTGGTGAAGGAATTTGCCTCTGCCTGCCAGAAGCATGACTTCGCCTTTGGTACCTACCTTTCCCCGTGGGACCGCAACTGCGCGGAATATGGCCGCAAGGGGTATCTGGATGTCTACTACAAGCAGATTGAGGAACTGCTGACTCAGTATGGTCCGATTTTTGAAATCTGGTTCGATGGCGCCATGGGTGGCGATGGTTACTACGGCGGCGCCCGCCAGAACCGCAACATCGGCAAGGCTGATACCTATTACAACTACGAGCAGGTGGTCAGGAATATCCGCCGCCTGCAGCCCGACTGCATCATCTGGGGTGCCGCAGAACGTGGTGATGTGACCTGGGGCGGCTCTGAAAAAGGCTTTGTGAAGTACCCCATGTGGAATACTCGGGGAAACAAGTGGCTCTCTCTGGAGGGCGATACCCCCATCAACCACCGCGGCTGGTTCTGGCATCCGGGGCAGGGCGGGCATGTGAAGAGCCCTGAGCACCTCATGGATGTCTACCTGTCCAGCGTGGGCCGTGGTGCCAACCTCATTCTCAACCTGGCCCCGAATCGCGATGGCCAGCTGGACGCCGCCGATGTGGCCTCCCTGGAGGCTTTCGGCAAGATGCGCAAGCGCCTGCTTGCCAAGGATTACGCCCGCAACGCTGCCGTGAAGGCATCGTCGGTGCGCGGTGGCGATGCCCGTTTTGGCGGCAGCGCCCTTACGGATGGCGATATCGAGAGCTACTGGTGCCCGGAGGAGGGTGCCGCCACCCCCGTTGCAGAAATTGAGCTTCCGGAGGAAACCACCTTCGACGTCATCCGCCTGCGCGAGCAGATTCGCCTGGGCCAGCGTGTGGAGGCCTTCCAGGTGGAGGCCCTGGTCGGCGGCCAGTGGCAGTCCATTGTGGAACCGGGTAAGCCCGGCGAGGTCGAGACCCAGTTCAACCTGCGTGGTGGCAAGGGGCATACCATCGGCAATCAGGTGCTGCGCTGGCTGAAGCAGCCGGTGACCACCAAGCGCCTGCGCCTCACCATCACCCGCTCCAGGGCTGTTCCCTGCATTTCCGAATTCTCGCTGCTGCGCATGCCCAGCGTGGAGGAAGCTCAGACTGTGGTGGAGGAAACCGACGCCGACAAGCCCCTCAGCAGCCAGGGCTGGAGCTTCAGCGGCTTTGCCGCCGAGAAGGCTCACCTTGCCTTTGACGGCAAGCCCGAAACCATGTGGGAAATCGGCCGCACGCCGTCTCACTTTGTGGTGGATATGAAGAAGCCCGTCATGGTCAGCGGCTTCTCCTACCTCCCCCGCCAGGATGGCAAGACCCATGGCATGACCACCCGCTACCGTATCGAACTCAGCATGGACGGTACCAACTGGCAGCGCGTGGCTGAGGATGAGTTCGGCAACCTCCGCGCCAATCCGGTGGAGCAGATTATCTCCTTCCCGGCACAGAAGGCCCGCTACTTCCGCTTCTTCTCCACCGCTGCTCTCGATGGCGTGGGCAGCAGCGTGGCAGAGCTCCGTATCATCGGTAAGTAAAACGAGATAGTTCATATTCTCCATTGGCAGAGCATGCGGCCCTACCGCAGCTCTGCCAATTTTCTTGGGGATTGTCAGGTGGCACTCGTGCCCCGGAGAATAGTTTGAGAAATTGCAGATTATCGAGGTCACAAATCAATCGGAGCATGGGACTCTGTTCCGAAGGTATAACCGGTGAGGGGTTCCCGTTTACCACATGTGTCCCAAAGATTTCACAATTGACTGCATTATCAACACCGTTTTGGAGCCTGCCCCCCTCTTTATGCGCTAGATGGCGATTTGGCGGGCTGATGGCTCGCGTCAGCGAGCGGAATTTAGAACCCGCGTCAGCGGGTGTCAGCCAGTAGCCCAGCGTGTAGCCGCGTAGCGGCGGAACGCTGGGTAACGAGCAAATAAGAATCAGAACCCCGGAGCGTAGCGGAGTGGGTGGCAGCCTGTCACGGCGACTTGTCTCGACGAAGCTTCAGCGTAGTCGGAAGGGTGTCAACCCGGAGACGGAAGGCTATGGCTTAATATATTAGCCGCGATTTCTGCCACCCGCTCACTTCGTTCGGGGTTCGTTTTGTTTACTTAGCCAACCCAGGGTTCCGCCGCTGACGCGGCTGCACCCTGGGCTAC
>JAFYWX010000048.1 GCA_017546445.1 Akkermansia sp.
GTGTGCGGCGGTTGCCGCACCTGTAAACAAAATTACCTGAGAAATCTCAGGTAATTTTCATTTCTTTGCGCGGCCGCCAGGCTGCGCACTAACTGCTTATTCTGCATTCTGCGTTCTGAAATCTGCATTCCTACAAATCGCCATCTTTAGCGCACAAAGAAGGGGGCAGGCTCCAACGGTGTTGATAATGCATTCAATTGTGAAATCTTTGGGACACATGTGCATTTGCTCACCCAAACGCAATCTGGGCTTGCAAAGTGGCGGGGTATCTGGTTAGATAGGCGGCGTACCGCGCAGGAGAGACTGCGCGTAGATTCTCCGGGAGGCGGCGGGAAGCCGCAGGAAATAGATGGGAAAGACGGTGTGAATCCGTCGCTGTGCCGCAACCGTGTTGTGCCGGGAGCCGAATAAAAGCCCCTGAGCACTCAGTCGGAATGCCAGCCATGGGGAATCGCCACGACACACGGCGGCGATGCACCGCCGGCTCAATGGCCACACACACACCAATGAAGAATAAAGCAAAGGCTCCCAGCGGGAGCTCCAGACGCGTTGTACCTGCCCTTTTGCTGGCAGGTTTAAGCGCAGCAGCCAGCGCTGCTGAAACTCCTGTAACCGAACTGGCACCCATCACGGTCTCTGCGCACGGCGGCAATGCCGTACCCTATGACCAGACAGGCGTATCCGTCACCGTGCTGGACATGGAAGAACTGCGTTCAGAAGGGATTTACAATATATCCGATGCCCTGACCACCGTACCCGGGGCAGCCGTACTGCCCGGCGGCGGGCTGGATGGCAAGGGCAATGTATCCAACATTGTGGTGCGAGGCATGGCACGCCAGACCTACCTGCAGCCCATGATAGATGGCATGCTGGTTTCCGGCAGCAACGGCAATGGCAACGTGACACCCAACATCATTGCCCGCAGCAATACATTCGACATCGGCACTGCAGAGCTGTTGCGCGGTACCCAGGGCGCTATCTACGGCGGCGGTGCCGTGGCCGGTGTGCTCTTCATGGAAACGCCGCGAGGAGAGGGCGAACCCACCGCCACCCTGTTCCAGGAAGCCGGCAGCCACGATACCTACACCGCAAACATCCGCCTCCAGGGGCAGCAGGACAAACTGCACTACTTCGTTTCCGGCACATACGAACACACGGACAACGATATCCGCTCCGCCAACGGCGCCGTGCCCAACATCAGCCAGGCTGGTCGCTACGAATGTTTTGCGGAAGCCCTGCGCCTGGATTATGACTTGAATGAAGCAACCACCTTCACCACCACCTACCGTCGGGAAGACGCCTGGTATGACCAGCCTTCCTATTACGGCACAGGCTGGAGCACCGCACCGTACCGCTTCCGCACGAATCTGGTGACAGCCAAGGTGGAGAGCAAAATCAACAATCGCTACACCAGCAGCCTGATGGCCGGCTACTACGGCGCCGATAACATGCAGGGACACGGCACGAATTACGACCTGCGCAACGTGCAGGTGGAATGGCGCAATTCCCTGCGCTGGTGCCAGCACCAGACCACCAATTTCTCCTTCCGCTGGACCCGCAGCCAGTACGACAGCTCCAGCTGGGCTGCCAGCAATACCAAGGAAAACCTGTATGGCGTAGGCGTTGACCATATCATCAGCCCGGTGAAGGAATGGGTGACCTCCCTGGCTGTGCGCCTGGATTACAGCAGCATCTACCACGCCCTGCCCACAGCCCGCGCCGCCAGCAGCTACTCCTTTGACAGCACAGGCACCCGCCTGTTCGGCTCATTCGGGCATGGCTACCGCGGGCCTAGCTCCTTTGAACGGAGCAAGAGCGTTTTCCACAGCGCATGGGGAGATTTCCACGGCAACCCGGACCTGAACTGCGAAACAAGCTGGAGCGCCGATTTCGGCGTGGAGCAGGCACTCAGCGATAATCACACACTTTCCCTCACCTATTTCTGGCAGCAGGTGAAGAATGCCATCGATACCAAGTCGGAGGACCGGGTAAATTACTATTATATTAATAAACCCGGACACTGGACCAGCCAGGGTGTGGAACTGGCGCTCAACGGCTCATTCGGCGATGCCTGGGACACTGGCTACAAGCTGGCCTACACCTACACCCAACCCAGGCAGCAGGATGGCCAGGCCATCCCGAACAGCTGCCGCCAGGTGTGGAGTGCGGATATCCACACCCACCCCACGGAAAAGCTGACGACCGGCATCGGCCTGGCTGCAGCCACCGGCCGCCGTGATTGGGACGCCTCCCGCATGGATTCATACTACACGCTGCGCTGCTACGCCTCGTATGAGGTGAGCGAGACACTCACCCTGCACGCACGAGTGGAAAACCTGACCAACCAGAAGTTTGTGACGGATAGTTCCTCCGGCAATCTTCTGGCCCCCGGCACCTCGGTATACGGTGGCTGCACTATGAAATTCTGATGAAAAAAGCGCTGTTCATCCTGCTGCTCCTGTTGTGTCTGGTGGCCTGGTGGGCCACCAGAAATACAACACCGGCTCCGGCTTACGCAGAATCATGCTCTGCCCCTGCCGCCTATCCTGCTGATTTTCAGGCAAGACTGGAGCGAATCAACGGCATGAAGCTCAGCACGGCGGCAGAGCTGCCGTCCGGTCTGGAGTGGCAGGATGCTCAGCGGCATCAGCCCATCGGGCACCCCGATGCGCGGAAGGGCGGCACCGTGCGCCTGCCCAATGCGGGGCCCTTCCCTGCTCATTTCCTGCGCTTTGGTGGCAGCGTGCAGTTTTTTCAGCAGGATTTGCTGGCCGCCACGGAAGTTCCGCTCGTAGCCAGGCATCCGCACAGCGGGGAAGCCACAGCAGGTGTGGCAGAAAGATGGGCAGCTACCGATAACACATTCTATTTCAAGCTCAACCCAAGAGCAACATACAACAACGGACGCCCCGTCCGCGCACGGGACTACCTGCTTGCCCTGCTGCTTCAGGCTGAGCAGGGGTGCTCCGAATTCGAAGCACTGGCCGCCAGCATTGCAGCCGCCAGCTGCCATGGCGACGATATTTTAATCATCGAATGCCGGAATAAAACAGATATGGTGCAGCTCTGCGCCCAGCTGCATGCCGCAGAACCCGGATTCTACGCCGATTTCTGCTCCCGCTTCCGGGAAACCTATGCCCAGCGTATTCCCCCGGCCACCGGGCCATACAAAGTGAGCCACGTTGAGCGAGGTCGCAGCATCCGGCTGGAGCGCGTGCCCAACTGGTGGGGCGAATCGCTGCCCTTGTGCCGGAATCGCTTCAACCCCGATGCTCTGGAGTACCATTTTCTGAACAGCGAGGCCCAGGTATGGGAATTTTTCCTGAAAGGCAAGCTGGATATGCTCCAGACCCGCCATATAGCCACCTGGCAGGAACAGACCGAAGCCCACCCAGAGCTGCCAACTCTTGTTTACGATGCCGAATACCCGCTTCCGCCCTACGGCATTGCACTGAACACCCGCACCCTGCCCAACCCTGAACTGCGAAAGGGGCTCATGCAGGCCATGAATATGAACCAGGCCGTGCACGACATGACGAGAGGAGAAGGTCAGAGGCTCAACACATTCAACAGCGGTTACGGTAGCCTTACACCCAAAGATACTCCACAGTACTTCTATACTCCATCCGCGGCGAGAGAATGCTTCGCCCGAGCCGGCTACACCACCCCTGGAAGCGATGGCATTCTGCGCAATGCCGCAGGCGAAAAACTGCGCGTTCATCTTTTATACACCCCACATGATAAGATAAGCCGCATGGTGGCCACCCTGGTGCAGAGTGCCGCGGCATGTGGTGCGGAAATCGCGCCCGAACCCCTGCCATGGCAAAGCTGCCAGCGCCGAATCAACGAGCGCAGCCACGAAATGGTCTTCTGGGCTGTGCCTGCTCAGCCGGTTCCGGAGCCAGCTCTTTTCCTCAGCCCCGATGCGGCGCCGGACATGAATCCGTTCTGTATTAACGATGCAGACATCAATCATATGCTGGAGGACTTCGACCCAACCTCTGCAGAAATGATTGCCAGCATCGACAGACGGATATATGAACTGGCTATCTGGCTGCCGGGGTGGAAGGAGAACCGCATCTATCTTATCCACCAGCCGAAAATACAGGTTCCCCAAAGCCTGTGGTGTTATGACGTGAGCAGTGCGCACCTTTTCTGGGTGGCAGAATAAGCATGATTCACTTCCGCCACAGCGCAACTGCACAGATGAACCGCCAGCGCCGCATAGCGGTGGCCTGCAGTGTTTTCTACGCATTTCTTTTTCTATTCACCAGTGCTCTCGCGGCCTACTTCATCACATCCTTATCTCCTGGATATGAAACAGGTATAGAATTCCAAGGCATACACTTCACCCCAGCAGATAAACAAGAAGCCCCCGCAAAACCTAAACACCCGGCTACAGAGAAAATTTCACCCAAAATCACTCCCACCTTACATTTAGACACCCCTGAATTACCCACAACAGAGGAGGATATTCCCCAGACGGAGCTGGCACTATTGGACACCCCCCCGGAGGAAGAGATGCAGCTGGAGACAGATGCCGAAGCGCTTCTTCAGCAGCCCGCAAAGCGGGAGATTCCGCCAGCCAGCCAGAAAGAAACACCGGAAAAGGGCGAGGAATATATTCCCCCGGCATACAAAATTTGCCCGAAGCCGCCGTATCCCCCCGCCATGCGACAGCGCCGGGAGGAGCGGACTGTAGGGGTGCTCATTGAGGTGAATGCCGAGGGCTCCCCCACAGAGGTGAGCATTACCCGCCCCAGCGGGAACCATACCCTGGACCATCACACACGCAGGTGGATTCTGAAGAACTGGAGTTTCATTCCCGCCCGGCGCAACGGCAGGAACACCCCTGCCCAGGTCAGCACCGAACTGCATTATACACTAAGCAGATAACAAGCAACATAACCACATGTGTCCCAAAGATTGCTGCGCCAAATGGGAGTTTAGCGAGCTGGAACAGCTCGTCGTTGCTGCGGTGTAAACGCAGCAATTTAGCCCACTTTCAAGTGGATTTAGATGCCTCGTAAGAGGCAATTTCATCTGCCAAAGGCAGATTTCGATGCAGCTCATCAAGAGCTGCAATGCAGGTGA
>JAFYWX010000023.1 GCA_017546445.1 Akkermansia sp.
ACCCAGGGCTAACGCCCTGGGCTAAGAAACGTTACGCCCCGCCAGTTGGCGGGGCTGATGATGCAAGCCGCCCTGCGGGCGAATCATTTTTTTATTCTTCACTTTTCATTTCCGCCCAACGGGCGGGGAATTCTAATCATTCAGCATTCTGCATTCCGCTTGCGGCCTTGGCATGCCATGTTGAAGTACGAGGCTCGAAGTGGGAGGTACAAAGTTATAAATCAGCTGCCCGGTCTGGGTACCAGACCGGGCAGGAAACTTACTACATTCAAGATTCAAGATTCAACATCTTACATCTTCCTTCTGCGGCGGGCGCAGAGGCCAGCCAGCGCAAGCAAGCTCAGCGTGCTTGTGGTCGGCTCGGGCACATTCAGACCGTTGATGATGATGGTGAGCGTACCCACATTGCTGCCACCGGAGCCGGCAGAATAGCCGTAGCTCACACTGGGGGCAGAGCTCTGGCCTACAGGCTCGCCAGCATAGATTGCACCCTGTTCCAGCAGCATGGTGCCCAGCCAGCCTTCAAAGCCCACCAGGGCGCTCCAGGCCTCATTCGTGGCGGGTACATCCACGCTGGAATCAAGCTGAAGATTCAGGTTGAAGGTCAGGGAATAGGTGCCATACGTGCCGTGCACATCAAGCGTCGGGTTGGCAGAAATCATCACCTTGGCAGCGCCGGAATCCGTGCTGGAAAGCGTAATGCTCGGAACACCATCGGCATAAGTAAGGGCCGAACCGCCCATACCCACGGTGGTCATCGCCACCCCGAAGGTACCCGTCTTGAGCGTTACATCACCGCTCACGTTCTGAAGCTCCACCTTCGTATCCACTGTAGCAGCGGTGATTGTGGTGTTCGTCAGCGTCATGTCAGCGATGGTGAAGGATGCATCCTGCTGCATCTGCATCAGGGCAGAATCGCTCTTAGCGGTCATAGTCGCAGCGGCGGAGGAATCCGTGGTGGAGATAGTGGTGCCACCCCCCATGGTCACGGTCTTGCCGGCGGCCACGCTCACTACCTTGCCATTGGCTGCGGAGATGCTGTCGATGCCCATGCTCTCGCTCACCGCCACGTTACCGCCCTTGGCAGCCAGGTTGGTGATGCTGTTGCCGCTGTTGCTCACCGTCAGCTCACCTGCACCCGTGTTGGTCACTGCGGTATTATCAAGCTTGAGAGCAAGAGCAGCGGCCGATCCCGAAGACATATCAACGCGAGCATTGGTCACCGCATGGTCATCAGAGCCATGACTGAAAGTATTGTCGTTGCCGGAGGTGAGTCGCGTGACGGTAGAGTCATTACCCGTGCCGATAATGGTCATGCTGCCCTTCTTCAACTCGGCATCCTTTGCAAGCTTAATGGCAGCAGTGCCGCCCAGCCACATGCTGCTATTCACTTGCAACTTCACACCCTGCGCCAGTGATACCTGGGCCGTGGATACATTATTGCCTGCAATATCGAGGACATTCATCACATTGACATCACTGGCATAGTTGAGGAAAATATCGCCGCCCATCAGGTTGACAGTGCCACCGGTGCCGTTCCATTGACCATCAAAGGTCATCGTGCCGCTCGTTACCCCGAGCGTGGCAGCAGTCATGGTAACGCCACCAGCACCAACCGTCAGGTTCACATCGGAGAAGTTATACTTGCCACTGTGAGCAATGGTAAGCTTCTTGGTCGTCACGCTGCCGCTGCCCGTAAGCTTATTGTTTTCCGTGCTATTGTTTGAAGCGGTAGAGAATTTCAGCTCTTCATTTATATTCAAAGCACCATCAACGGTGATGGTTCCCATACCCCAATAGTTGAGCAGATTCTCAGCATTCACCGTCACACCGCTATTCACGTTCAAATGGCGAGTGTAATTATCATTGTGACTTGTCTCAATGGTACTAAGTGTGTAGGTAGTATCCTGGCTGCCCACCTGCTTGAACGTGAGTGTGCCGCCGTTGCCATTATAGTTGACATTGCTGAGCTCACCACCCTGCACATTTACAGTACCACCGGCAATTTTCAGGTTGGTGACATTACCACCGGTGAGGTTGGAGGTACCGCCGTTAGCATTGAGGGTTGTCACCGCGCCACCCTGCACGTTCACAGAGCCGCCGGCAGCTGTCAGGTTGGTAACAGAAGCATTACCCTGAACCGTGGTTGTACCCTTGGTGTTTTTGTAATTGCCGACGGATGCATTATCCTTGATATATACAGTGCTGTTATCACCACGTTTGTCGAATGTACCTTCACCGCTGATTGTACCGGTCACGTTGAAAGTATTAGCCCCATTGACATGCACCTCGTGATCACCGGACTCCAACACCAGGGTGTCATCCAGCCTGCCACCGTTATTCACCTGCATGTTAACCCCGGTGGCAAGCTTCAGCGTGCTGCCCAGCTTATCAGAATCGTAGGTAAATTTAGCGCCGCCTACCACATACACTGTGCCGGTAAAATCGGCAGAGGTGGTAATGGTATCATTCCAGTTATCTGCAACAGCCACTTCCATGGTGCCGCTGCCAGTCACACTACCCATCAGGGCTCCATCAGACTTCGCCGTCAGATTAGTGAGGGTCGCGTCGCTGTTTAGTGTAATGCTGCCGGAGGTGTAGGTAATGGCAGCACCGCTTACGCTTCCCTCCGTAATCTTCATGTTGCCGCCCTCCACCGAGTAGCTCGTGGCCAGAGCCTGCACAGTTGAATCAACGGTTACATCGCCACTGGTGATGTAGTACGTACTAGTGCGCGTCGGATTTTCAGTAGCGACGAGGAAATACAGGCCGCTTTCATCAGATTTCAACTCATAACTCGTGTTTTCATCACGCCAGACTTTGTTGAGCGTGGTGGTCACATTGGCATCCTCCGAAAGATAATAGCTCGTGGAGGTTGAGAATCTGAAACCATTGACTCCGCCTTCATCGATGTTAGTACCATCCAATGAACATTCGAAGTTGTCTTGAGAAGTCTTATACCCTTGCAGAGTTTCATTCACGTAGATAGCATCGGTGTTCAGATTCAGTGTTCCAGCGCTTACCAGAGTGCTCAGAATCTGCACATTGCCACCAGTCACCGTGGCAGAACCGCCTGCGGCCACCGTCACCCCGCTGCCCAGCGCAAGCTCTGCATTGTTGACGATATCGCCAGCCAATGTCACGCCGCTACCCAGCGTAAGCTCTGCATTGTTGACGATACCGCCGGCCAATGTCACGCCGCTACCCAGCGTAAGCTCTGCATTATTGACAATACTGCCGGCCAGATTTACATTCTTCAGGGTAATGCCATAGGCGTTGCTGGCGTCAACCGTAATATTGCCAATGGTCGGAGCTGTCGTCAGGCCGCTGCCATCCAGCGTCCAGGCAACCTGATTCGCCTTCAGGGTTACCGAATCCGTACCAGTACCACCAATGGTGATGAGGGTCTTTTTATTGAGATTATTTGCATCAACCCGGACCAATACGTTGGCCTCCGTAAATTCGACATTACCACCCGTAATCGATACAACATTGGAATGATTCTCACGCAGATGGATAGCACCCGACTTCAGAGAGCCTGTGGTCATTTCCAACTTACCCCAATAATCGCCCGCGCTCGAATCGTGACCAAGCACAATACGGCTGGCTTCCACACTACCACCCGTAATGCTAATAATGGCCTTATTAATTGCTTCAAGCCCGCGCAAGCCATTATCCCCCGTCACACTCGTAGCCTTAAGAGAAACCCCCTCACCTATCGTAATTGCATGGCTACTTCCGTTACCATGAACCACTAGTGCGCCCTGAGCTTCAATATTTTTGTTAAGCGCTATGCTGGTCCCCAACTTCAATTCAGCATCTGAAGTATGATTAAAAGCAACACGAATATAGCCACCATCCTCTGTTTTTACAGACGAATTGTTAATAGTAGAAAACTCATCATTGACACCGCCGTTACTACCATTGTTAGTAACACAGCTATCACACCCCGTCAAATCCAGCACCCCACCGCTCTTTACAGTAGTAGCGCCCAGGGTACCTAACTGATTGCTTGAAGTCAAGGCGAGAGTGCCACCGATATTCAATGTGCCATTATTGGTAAATGCACCCGTCAAGGTAATTGCACTCCCCTGCAGGGTCAGACTCTTACCCTGAGCAATAGTGATACCATTTGTAACAGTAAGGGAGGTAGCCCCTGTTGCATTGAAAGTGTAGTCATCATACAGCGCAATGGAACCTGCGGTTACACTATCAGTAATATTCACCTCCTTGGCAACGGTGCTGGTGGCATCAAAAATGAGATTCGATCCTTCCAGAGTCGAGGCCGTGCCGCTCAGGCCTGCAGTCTTCCAATTAGAAAGCGTAGCCACACCGTCCGTTTCAGAAGATGCAGCAAGGTCAGCAGCATCACCAGAACCACACCACACCAAATCACCACCGGCTACAGAATAAGCACTATTGACACCATTATTCGTGCTTCCAGAGCCATTCATGTTATTCTTATAATACTCTCCGCCTGTGGCACCAACAACAGAACCGCTAGCTATCTGAGTAATGGAAGCGCTAGCATGTTGATCCCCGGTTGACCCATTATCAAGACCACTGATGGTGTACACCACACCAGACTGGAACGTACCAGTGAAGGTAATAGCATCTTCAACGCCGGTCTTAGAAGTAAAATTAGTCGACGAATCAATATTGGTATCATTAAGCCCACCGCGACCCAATTCAAGGGTATAGGTGTATGTACCATCATCATTGGCAACCACATTCGTAATAGTCAGAGCATTAGCGCCGTATTCATTACCTGAAGACCCACCCCAGTATGCTCCGACAACAGTGCCACTGGTTGCACCCTCATTCAACATGAAGCTGAACTCGTATGTTTTCGCATAGAAGTTACCCGTAAAGTCTATATTAGTGAAAGCATCCTTACCCTTAGCTACCGGAGAGGCAGCCAAGGTGATAGCGGTGAGAAGTGCGATGAACAGTTGCTTAGGAAGATGCAGTTTCATGTTCGGTGCGTGTGGATTACGTCTGGAGATTCGTAAATGATTTTCAGGTGGTGATACGGCGAGCATCGAGCCATGCGGGCACGCCGCGGGCACAAACGCTCGCGCGGCATTCTAGCACATCCAAACTGCGATGTACAGCCAAATTTATGAAAAAAGTTTAAATTCCGAATTTTAGAGAAAAAAACGGACAAGAATTCCAGCAAAAAAATCCGACAGAAGAGGTACAGGAAACCCAGAAGCACAGCAACAACAAAGGAGCGAAGCCCCGCCCCTGAGCTGCCCACCCCACGTGCCCCGCATATGAGCACCACGAGCCCCCCCCACGAATCGGGAACACCATTCCCGATTCGCGGGAATTTACAAACATCGAGAACCACATATACCCCACGAGGCACCGCGACAACGCCAGGGCACACACACCTGCCCCTCTCCCCATTCGTCAATTGTCAATCATCCTTCGTCAATACCCTTGGCCTATAGAACGATTCTAAAGTACGGATTACGAAGTAATGAGAATTTTCGGCGCAGCGTAACGCACAAGCCGAACGGCAACCGTGCGCCCGCGGCAGCGCACCTGGGACTGCGCCCTGCCCCACACCCCGCCAAGCGCCTACCGAGCCCCTTGACGATACCGCACCGCCGCACCATACGCCTCTCCCCAATTCGTCAATAGTCAATAGTCAATAGTCAATCGTCAATCGTAAATACCCTTGGCCTATAGAACGATTCTAAAGTACGAATTACGAGTTACGAGTTGTGAAGTCAGGCGGGCGTAAGCCCGCGGAATTTTGAGTCCGGAGGGCGGCAGAGGAGAAGCTGGGACCGCGCCCGCACAGCAGGCTTCGAGCACCGCTATCCGATGACTGCAAGCGTGTCACTGAGAGTTTTCATCAGCTGCGTATATTCTATCGTTTTTGCATAAGGGAAACTACTGCGGTACTTTTCCCAATGGCGGCGCAGCATAGGACTGGTTGCAATCACCTCCATAATTTCACGCCAACGATCAATATTCCCTTCACTATTACGGTGTTGGGCTGTACGCCGCACAGCCTGCTTCAATACATCATAATCAAGATTACGAGTATGGGTCAGGATATGCACATCGTAAAAATCTCTGGGACGAGTCGATAAGATGCCACGTCTGAGGATGGTTTCTATTTTCTCGGCAATAATCGTCTCTACATTGTAGCTCCATACATGAACTGGGGATAGACCCTCGAAAAAGCTAGGAAGTTTCATCTCGACGGGCTGTGGAGTTATGGCATCTCCGGTGGATACATCCATGCTGAATGGCACTATAATGCTACCACTTTGAGCTTGCATATGGATGCGTAATCCACCATATTCATCTTCCTGGCGTATGCTTTCTATCCTGATTAGACGATAAACAGTATCATCATTTTCATCGATACTTGTGATTTCATGAATAGCATGTGTCAGCGCATCCTCGCTCAGCGGGTAATGCTGCAGAGTCGTATCAATGTCCATGGTACTGCGATAATCCAGCCCAACAATAGCTGCTACCAAGACACCGCCTTTCAGCACAAAATGATTTTTATAATCTGAGCTTGCCAGCCTGCGAAGAAAGCGTTCGAACATGATGTTCTGCAGCACTACCTGAGGGGCAATACCATGTTCTTTAGCATACCGGTTAATGCGGGCTTTCCAGCTCATTTCTTGCGAATTCATACTAAAACCTCCAGATAAGGGATTAATTTATTCATAACGCCGAGCTTTGCAGCATATTCCGCCAGCCGGTGCAGATTTTTTTCATTGCTGGAAAAATAGAGTTTTATCGCGGCGGTATAACATTCAATATCAACTCTGTTCTTGCTGCGAAGGAGATCGCAGACGCACCGTTCTGCATTATACCCACGAACGATATTGCCCATTGTCGTACGTAATTCTGTAAGACCCAGCTCATGTAACTGCGGCTTCATGTAATAGCAAGTGCAGACCTTCGCAAGACTGCTGGGCAATGTGGCATCTGAGGGAATGGTGACGGAATGCCGAAAAGGCGTACGCTCTGTCAAACCAAGCAGATAAAGAGCGCTTTCATGAGAAAATATGAGGGAAGGGAACTTACGCTGCATATAAAGCATATCATCAGCCAATGTTCCGGGACGAATATACACACCACAGCTGTATCGCTCCAGTAATCCGGCGCGAGAATATACATGCAACATGCCCCGGCTATACCCCAGCCGCTGTATATCAGCAGCGGTCAGGATTCCCCCCTGGGCATCCATGTATTCTTTGATGCTGGCATCTAAATCCATCATGAGCCTGCCTCCCTTCCGCGCTCATTTATACCACGTAGAAAAGTAATTTGCAAGCAGAATTAGACAAAACGCAAGAAACGCGCTTAGTTATGTCGTGTTCTGTTCAATGCGATTTCCAATAATCTGACACGGTAGATTGCCCCAGCAAGGAAGTACGAATGACGAGTTACGAAGTACGGAGTAATGAGAATTTTCGGCGCAGCGCAACGCACGAGCCGAACGGCGACTGTGCGTCCGCGGCAGCGCACCTGGGACTGCGCCCTGCCCCACACCCCGACTCCACAATTCGTCAATCGTCAATCGTCAATCGTCAATCGTCAATAGTCAATCGTCAATCGTCAATCGTCAATCGTCAATCGTAAATACCCTTGGCCTACCCGCGCGACACAATGCGCCAATTCCCGCGAATCGGGAATAGCATTCCCGATTCGCGGGAATTTAACGAGCCAGCAAGATGCTACAAGCCGGAAATGGGGAAGCCGAGGGCACCATGAGGCATGGGAACAGGAGCAGTGGCGGTGCAGAACACAATGCCTGGGCGCAGCTCCGAAGAGCCCGGGGGAATATGGCTGACCCAGCGTAAATCTGAGGTAGAGGGAGAGCTGCTGCGCTTGACCTCCATGGGATACAGGCAGCCATTTTTCTCGAGCACAAAGTCAACCTCTGCACCGTTTCTATCGCGGAAATACGAGAGGCGCAGGGGCTGACCGGCGTTCGCATAACTGCGGACCAGCTGCCCATAAACCCAGGTTTCAAGGATAGCCCCGGCATAGCCGCTGTTCATGAGCCGCTGCGGGTTGTCCCAGCCCGCAAGCCAGCAGCACAGCCCCGTATCCATGAAATAAAGCTTCGGTGTTTTGGAAAGGCGTTTGGTTGTGTTCACATAATAGGGCTCCAGCAACTCCACAATGCCGGAGGCCTGGAGAATGGAAACCCAGGCAGCGGCTGTCTTAGGAGAAATATCGGCATCTCTGGCTAAATCGCTGTATACAAGTTGCTGGCCGGTTCGCATGGCGGCAGAGCGCATAAGCCGGACGAATGATGCCAGATTGCTCACCTGGGTGAGGGCGTGCACATCGCGTTCCACATAGGTTTGCACGTAGGAACTGAAGTATGCCTCCACGTTTCCGCCCGGCATCTGCGCCAGGCGAGGATACCCGCCCAGAAGAATGCGCTCATACAGCTCGGCGAGTGAGCAGGTATTCGCCTGCTGCACCTGACTGGCGGCCTGCTCCGGGTCAAAAGCAGTGCAGCAAAGGGGAGCCTTGCCCATCTCTCTCTGTGAAAGGCTGTGTAAATCGATAATCCCTATACGCCCGGCCAGGCTCTCGCTCACCCCCTTCATCATGACAAAGCGCTGAGAACCGGTCAGCCAGTACATGCCGGGGCGCTGCCCCGCTTCATCCACCCTCAGCTTGATGACGCGAAGCAGCTCCGGAGCGTATTGAATTTCGTCGATGCATAAGGGGTACCCCCATTCCTCCAGAAATCCCTTCGGGTCTTTCCTCGCATAGTCTGCAACCATGTAATCATCTAGCGTCACATACCGCATATTCTCCGGCATCAGGCGGCGCAGCATGGTCGATTTTCCCACCTGTCGGGCACCGGTTACCATAACACATGGAAAAAAGCGACTCAGCGCCTCCACCTGCATTCCGGCAGTGCGCTCCAGGTACATCACTTCGCTTTCGTTTCTCACAGAGTCTATTCTAGGCCTTTGAAGCCGGTTTTGTCAAGCAAATTCCCGCGAATCGGGAATGCTATTCCCGATTCGCGGGAATTTACAAACATCGAGAACCACATACACCCACGAGGCACCGCGACAACGCCAGGACACACACACCTGCCCCTCTCCCCATTCGTCAATTGCCAATCGGCCCTCGTCAATACCCTTGGCCTATAGAACGATTCTAAAGTACGAATTACGAGTTACGAGTTTTGAAGTCAGGCGGGCGAAGGACTAATAGCGATGGGGTGAAGCGGAAGACGCAACTGCGGATTCCGCGAATCGGGAATTCATAGGTGGAGGAGAACTGCGTGTAATAAAAAATCACCTGAGGTTTCTCAGGTGATTTTTCATTACCCTGCGCAACCGGGAGGCTGAGCTGAGTTCAACATGTAAGAAAATCAGATATCCTCCTCTTCAGCCTCGGCCTTCCTAGCCTTTTTGGCTTTCTTCTTCTTAGCCTTAGCCTTCTTGGCAGCCTTCTTCTTCTCAGCCTCAGCCTTGCGGGCCTGCTTCACGAGGTCTTTCCAGGTGGCCACGAGTTCCGGGCATTTGCTGGCGCCGGAGGTGCCCTCAATCTGCTCACCATCGGCCATGACCGCCATCACATTCGGCGTGCCGCCGCTGCCGCCGCCGGGCACCACCGCAGCGATGGGCCCCGTGGTTTCCGGGGTAATCATGGGGATTTCGATACCGGTATCCTTGGCCCACTTTTCAGCGGCTTCGGTATTCGGGTCGCAGTTCAGCATGATGAGCTCAGCCCCCTTGTTCTTCATTTCCTTGTAGAGCTCATTCATGCGCGGGGTGATGGTGCGGCAGAACCCGCAGCGCGAATGCGAGCGCAGGAAGAAATACACCGAGGCCTTCTTCTTCGGCTTGACCTTGGTCACATACTTTGCCTTGGCCACCAGGTCCGGAATAGAGACCACCTCCACCTCTGCAGTGGCAGCGGCGGCAGTATCGTCCATCTCATCCTCTGCATGCAGGGGCGCCACGAGGCAACCCAGCAGAATCACCATACCCATCAGAGAAAAATACTTCTTCATAATTATTGATTTACGGGCGTAGTATACCCTGCACCAGCGCCCACTGCAAGCGCAAAGTGGCAGCAGGAATGCAGAATCACATGGAGCCCCCAAAGATTTCACAATTGACTGCATTATCAACACCGTTCTGGAGCCGCCCCCCTCTTTATCCGCTAAAGAGGGCGATTTGGCGGGGGCTCAAATCTTTCGGAGCACGGGACTCTATTGAAAACTCGAGCGATGAGGGACTAAAGTCCCTTGCTCCGACAAAAAACAGTTGCCCGCCAAACTCCCATTTGGCGCGGCAATCTATGGGACACATGTGACAGTCTCTTAAGCCCCCTTTTGCTTGTGTAATTCTTCAGGCGTGTGTATAATCAAACCAACACACAAACATTCAAAACGATAAGATACACAAGCGAGGACGCTACACAGCAGAGTTCAAGGAAAAGGTAGCATTGGAGGCATTGACAGGCGCCAAGACCCATGCGCAGATAGCGTCAGAGTACGGAATCAGCCCGGATTTGGTGAAGGATTGGAAGAAACAGGCCAAGGAGATGCTTGGTGAATGTTTCCGGAGAGGCGGACCAGGTGTGGACCAGCGACATTACTTACATCCAGATAGAACAGCGCAACCACTATCTGTGCGTTGTGATGGATTGGGATAGCCGCTTTGTACTGGGATGGAGTATGGGACGGCATATGGGTGTGGGGCTATGTCTCAGAGCCTTGGAAATGGCTTTGAGCAGTGGTCGACGACCTCGGATCTTCAACACCGATCAAGGCAGTCAGTATGCCTCGGAGGAGTGGCAGAAAACAATACGGACAGAAGGGATACAAATCAGCATGGATGGAGAAGGCCGCTGGGCAGACAGCATTATCATGGAAGGATTCTGGAGAACATACAAGCACGAGTTTTTCCTGCACCGAGAGCCGAAGACTCTGCAAGAAGCCGAGTGTATGACCGCCAAATGACTGGAATATTACAACCGGGAAAGGCCTCATTCCTCGCTGAAGAACAAAAGTCCATTACAGTACAGAGAGAATCGGCCCCCCCAGCCTACGCTACAAAATCGCGCCAAAAATGGATTGACATTCGAGAAAGACGAGTGATATAACATCTTCATACGCCAGATGAACACAAGAAAGGGGGCTTAAATTAGCTTCCTAAGTGTCGAAAGAAGGGCGCCAGTTTAGGTTGAGTATACGCTTTTGTACATGGCAATTGTATTAGCTCTTTCCTGGGTATTTACAGCACTCCTTGCCCGAATTCCATATCTGAAAAAAACTGGTAGTTTAAATAGATTACCAGCTATCAAATCATCACCTTTTCTCATTAACGTAAATTAATCCGTATTCTATGAAACCCTACGATTACCTGATAGTCGGTTCCGGCTTGTTTGGTGCGACCTTTGCGCACCTGGCAGCCAAGGAAGGCAAGCGATGTCTGGTAATAGATAAACGCCCGCAGCTGGGCGGCAATATCTATTGCGAAGAGCAGCACGGCATCAACGTGCACAAATATGGCGCGCACATTTTCCACACCTCCAACAAGCAGGTGTGGGACTTTGTGAATGCGCTGGTGCCTTTCAATCGCTACACGAACTGCCCGGTGGCCGAGTATGAAGGAAAGCGCTACAACCTGCCGTTCAACATGAACACCTTCTACCAGATGTGGGGTGTGACCACACCGGCAGAAGCTCAGGCGAAGATTGAGGAGCAGAAGCGCGAGGTGGCCGAGGCTATGGCAGCACAGGGTATCACCGAGCCGCGCAACCTGGAGGAACAGGCACTGCTGCTCATCGGCCGCGATATCTACGAAAAACTCATCAAGAGCTACACCGAGAAGCAATGGGGCCGCGCCTGTACCGAGCTGCCCGCCTTCATCATACGCCGTCTGCCGGTGCGCTTTGTGTACGATAACAACTACTTCAACGACGCGTACCAGGGAATCCCCATCGGCGGCTACAACAAGCTCACCGAGGCGCTGCTGGAGGGCATCGAATGCCGCACGGAAGAAGATTTCTTTGCCCGCCGGGAGTACTGGGAATCCCAGGCAGAGAAGATTGTGTTCACCGGTAAGATAGATGAGTTCTACGACTACCGCTATGGCCAGCTGGAATACCGCACGGTGCGCTTCGAGGAAGAAACCATCGATACGCCGAACTACCAGGGCTGCGCCGTGGTGAACTACACCGAAAAGCAGGTGCCCTACACCCGAGTCATCGAGCACAAGCATTTCGAGGACTTCGGTGAGGCTATCTACGCGAAGCCAAAGACCGTGATATCCCGCGAATATTCCACGGAGTGGGCTCCGGGTAGTGAACCATTCTATCCGGTGAACGATGAGCGCAACAGCGCTCTGTATGCCCAGTACAAGGCATTGGCCGATAAAGAGACCAACGTCATCTTCGGCGGCCGCCTGGCCGAGTACAAGTACTACGACATGGCCCCGGTCATCGAACAGGTTCTGAAGCATTTCTGCTAAGCGCCGGATTGTTCAATCACCCCCCTTATCAACAACAGGCAGGCTCCGGAACGGAGTCTGCTTTTTGTCTGTAAGCATTCAACCAAAAGCCTTGTATGATTGGCTGTTTGTTCGTTCTGACACGATTGTTAAGCCACGCGTTTCTGTCACCCGTTTCACGGGTTCTAATGACTTTTTACACTAAAACGAGTGGTTTCGCGGCTGACGCCGCTGCACCACTCGCTATTGTTATGTCGCCCGTTTCACGGGCTCTATTGAGTTCCGCTCGATGACGCGAGCCCGCTGCCCGGCAAACTCCCATTTGGCGCAGCAATCTCTGGGACACGTGGAGCCCCAAAGATTTCACAATTGACTGCATTGTCAACACCGTTTTGGAGCCTGCCCCCCTCTTTATGCGCTAAAGATGGCGATTTGGCGGGGGCTCAAATCTTTCGGAGCACGGGACTTCAGTCCCGAAAACTCAAGCGATGAGGGACTAAAGTCCCTCGCTCCGACAAAAAACAGTTGCTCGCTAAACTCCCATTTGGCGCAGCAATCATTGGGACACGTGTGGATTTTTCCCAAATGCAATCCGAGCATTTCTCTTACGAGAGGATAAACTACAACAGCATAGGAGCTTTTTTTGCAGAGGTGTCCGGCTGACTGTTCCGCTAGTTGCAATTTGATACCGCAGAAGCCCCCCCTCCATCGCAGTCGGCTGACGTCTCAGCAGCATTTCCATTCAGGGTAATTCAACTTACGGCACAGAAAGACAGATACCCCACCGCTACTCAAAGTGCCCGGGAAAAACCGTTGGCCAGAGCATAGCCCACCACAAAACAAAGCAGGCTTCCTGCAAGCGTGGCGAGAATGTAGGCGCCTGTGGTGAAGTAATGACCGGAGCGCAGAAGCATGGTATTCTCGAAGGCGAAGGCAGCCAGGGTGGAATAACCGCCGCAGAGCCCGGCGGTGAGCGCCAGGCGCAGGTTGGGGGATTCAATGAGGCCGGCAGTGGCAAGCCCGCAGAAGAGGCCCATGAACAGGCAGCCGGCGTAGTTGATGATGAGGGTATGCCAAGGCATATCCGCAGCCGTAATTCCCCAGCGGGTGCAGATGATATAACTGGTGAGATAGCGCAGCACACCGCCGGCAAAACAGCCGCCGCCTACACACAGAAGAGTTTTGAGAGAAAGCACCATAGTGAAGCCAAAGCAGCAGCTCCGCGCCGCCGGGAGCTAGTGTAACATACATCCAGCGATATGAAAAGCCCTTTACTGCGGATAACGACCATATATCACATGTGTCCCAAGGATTGCTGCGCCAAATGGGAGTTTAGCGAGCAACTGTTTTTTGTCGGAGCGAGGGACTTTAGTCCCTCATCGCTTGAGTTTTCGGGACTGAAGTCCCGTGCTCCGAAAGATTTGAGCCCCCGCCAAATCGCCATCTATACGCGCATAAAGAGCGGGAGCTGGCTCCAACGGGGTTGATAATGCAGTCAATTGTGAAAGTACAAATGACGAAGTGGGAAGTACGAAGTTTTGAAGTCAGGCGGGCACCAGCCCGCGGAATTTTGAGCCCGGAGGGCGGCAGCCAGTAGCCCAGGGTGAAGCCGCGTCAGCGGCGACCTGCGAGGGCGTAGCAAGCGAGCAAAGCGAGACGCGAAGCCCCGAACCCTGGGTTAGCTAAGTAAATTAACCGAACCCCGAACGAAGTGAGCGGGTGGCAGAAATCGCGGCTAATATATTAAGCCACCGCTTTCCGTCTCCGGGTTGACATCCTTCCGACTACGCTGAAGCTTCGTCGAGACAAGTCGCTGCGCCAGGCCTCTGAATCAAGAGCGCCCGGAACACATTGTTCCGGGCGCCTGAAGTAATTAGCTATGCGGGAGGTATCAGAACTTGATACCGATACCCACGTTGGCGCTCTGCTCGGTGGCCTTGTCGCGCAGCTCAGCGCTGTAGCCGGCGTTCAGGTCCATGGCCTCGGTAAGCTGCCAGTTGGCACCCACCTTGAGCTGCAGGGCATCGCGGCCGGGGAGGGCGCTCTTGCCGGAGATGGTGGCGCGCTTGCCAGTGGCGGTCACCTCAGCAGCCTTGCGGCTCACATCATTGATGTAGGCAACGCCGGCATAGGGGGTGAAGCTGCCGAAGGTCTTGCTCACAGTCATGCCCACCTTGACGGAGAGCTTGCTGTAGTCCTGGTCAGCAGTGTACTCAGCATCATAGGTGCGGCCCTTCTCGGTAGCATCATCCATGGTAGCCTTGGTGTATTCCACGCCCACATAGGGGGATACAACCAGGCCATCATCGGTGGTGATGTCGCGGGTAAGAGAGGCGCTGAGCACCCAGGCGTTGGAATCCCACTCGGCAGTAGCCTCGTGACCGCTCCTGATGGCGTCGCGGGTGCTCTCATTGGTGAATTCGCCGTATGCGGCAAAGGCATTGAGCTTCACATCGTTGAGCAGACCCTTGGTGCGGAACTTGTGCATGGTGTAGAGACCCACCATGGTGGCGTCCTGGTCAATGCTGCCGGCGTTGTAGTAGGCAGTGCCGTTCTCAGGAGTATTCTCACCATAGGTGCGGGCAAAAGCCACACCCACAACCGTGTTCTTGGCGAAGGCGTGGTCCACACCCACGGCGGCGCCCCAGGCGTCGGAGTCATAGCCGTTGGTCTTCTTGCCGCCGTCTACGCTGCCGGAGTTGGCAATAGCGCTGGCCCAGGCGCGGGTGGTACCGGCCTCGCGAAGCATAGCCTGACCACCAGCCAGACGACCGAAGCTGAGCACGGTGTCACCGGCGCTCACCAGAGTATTGGCAATGCGGGTGGGTTCCTCAAGCATCTCGCTCACCACGGTAATCTTACCATCTGTGAAAAGCGTGGCGTAGTCCCAATCCAGACCACCGGTCAGGATGGGCAGAGTCTCCTCAATCACAACAAAGTCGGTGCCCAGGGTAAGTTCATCGATATTGCCAGTTACGAATTTGATGACAGTATCTTCCGTAATCTTGGAGCCTACCTCGCGGCGGGCTTCTTCAGCATCATCACCGGTGAGGGTCACGTATTCACCGTCCACCTTGGTCTGGTAAATAAACTGAACAGCACCGTTCAGCGTCACCGCCTGGTCTACTTCCAGCTGGGAAATGGCACCGGTGTTTTCATTAGCGGTGATTGTACCCGTATCCCAGTCAGCAGAGTTGGTGATGAAGAAGAATTCGGTAGTGCCATCTACTTTCAGATCAGAAGCCTTGAGCACGCCGGGGGAGCTGCCCACGGTCAGCTTGGAATCCTTATCAACATGCACCTTCTTGGCGTTACCCTTACCTTTCAGGTGAGAGCCGTTGGAGAAGACCACATCCTCAATGCTGCCATTGTTATTCGAAAGCATGGCACCACTTTCAAACGTAGCATTGCTCACCGTGCCGGTGTTGGTCACCTGGCTCTGTTCGGTGAAGGTAGCATTGTTCACAGTACCGGAGTTAGTCACTTCAGACTGGCCGGTGAAAGCGATGTTCTGCATGTGCTCAGCACTATCACCAAGAACGGAACCTTCTTCAATTTCCACCACAGATTCCTTAATGGTCGTGGAACCGAAGGTCGTGTCGTGGTTTTCGTTGTCGATCTTCTCGAACTTCACCTCGGAACCGCCGGAAATCACAAGCGTAGCGTTGCTGATGACGGTGTCCGTTGTAAGGTGAGAATCAGTCTCAACCTGCTGTGTCTCAGTACCGATAACGTTACCGGTCTCGTCGTACACCTTCACCTCAACCTCCTTGGTGAGGTTAATATCGGTGGTACCACCCACGTGCAGGTTCACGCCATCGAGGGTAATGGTAGCACCTTCGTTAACAGTAAGAGCGTGGGTGGAGTGCATGTTCATGTTGGACACCGTCACATCGGCGCCTTCAGTCACGTGCACCACGTCAATCTTAGAAACCTCGTTGATAACGGTGTTACCGACTTCGTCCTTGGTGGTGATAGTACCAACGGAAGCATCTTCCTTGAAGCCAAGTTCTGCGCCGGAGTCCTTGCCGGTACCTTCGTGCTTACTGGTACCTTCGAATACCAGAGCCACACCGGAAACACCCACAGTCTCCTTAACTTCCTTAGTCTCGACAACCTCGCCCTCAGCGCCGGCAATCTCAACCGTGGTCTTCTGGTTCACCACGATGCTCTGCACCTTGGTGGACTCAGCATCACCCGTGGATTCCACATTCTTAGCGATAATCACATTCGTGCGGACTTCTTCCTGATTTTCGTCCACGCCGCGGTTAAGCTCGACAGACTGCACGGTGTCATCGGTGGTAATGAAGTCCTTCAGGGCTTCATCCGTTTCCTCGACCACAATCTCCTTAACGGTTTCCGTGGTGGCCGTGGTAGTTTCGGTCAGCACCTCGAGCTCCACCTTCACGTTGGCAGCAGACTCGGTCTCCACCACCTTGGTTTCCACAGCGCCCAGCTTGGTGAAGTACATACCCTGCTCATTACCCGTGAAGGAAAGCTGCTGGCCATTGCTGTCCTCACCGCAGTAAATACGGTTGTTATCCCAGTCGATTACCCAACCCTCAGACACGGAGAAATCAGCGCGGTCAACAACAACGAGCTCATCACCCAGCTTCACGAAATTCACATTCTTGCCCACCAGGCCAGTAGCATTCTCGGTATCGATATCCACCGTGATATCAGCACCCAGAGATTCGGACAGAGAAATGATAGCCTCATCAGCCTTGGTGGTGGCAGAAGTCTTGCTCACCGTGATGGTGGTCTCACCGTCGCCATCAAGCACAGCAGCCTCAATGCGGCCAGCCACGCTCACGGCGCCGTCGTTCACGATATCACCAGCAGTCAGGGTACCGCCAGCCACCTGCACGGAGGAACCTTCATTTACCAGAACGCTGTCTGCGATGGTGGAACCAGCGTTCACCAGGGAGGCGTCTTCATCCAGAATAAGTTCGCCGGCTACCTCAACAATAGCGGAGGAGCCAACGGAAAGCGTACCAGCCAGCACAGTGGCATCCTGAACGGAAACAGAACCATCCTCAACGCTGAGCACGCTATCCTTGCCGGTCACATAAGCGTCCTTGGCAGTAAGAGAACCGCCATCCACATAAACAGAACCCGTGCCCTTGTAACCCACGAAGAGTTCATCTTCCACAGTAATGGTGCCGGAGGTGCGGAGAGTACCCTTACCCGTTTCGGCGTTACCAATCACCATATCGGTTACGGAAAGCTCGCCACTGCCCCACACGGTACCCGTACCGGCATCGCCGATGGTAAGGAGATCAGCAGCCACAGAACCATCACCCAGCTCCATGATACCAGCGGAACCGGCCTTATCTGCAAGAGTGATGTTCTTAGCGCTCAGAGAACCGTCAATCACGCTGATAGCAGCAGAACCGGCAGCACCCACCACCAGGTTGCTGGCGGTAACAGTACCGTCCTCTACATAAATGGCACCCTCTGCACCGGCAGAGCTACCCAGCACGGTGGTCTCACCCAGGTTCAGGGTGCTGCCGCCGAGCACATAAATCTCGCCTTCGCTGCCGGAAACCTCACCCACGATGGTCTGGTCGTAGAAGTTAGCCGTACTGCCGTTCTTGAGGTAAAGGGTATCTTCGCTGCCGCCGCGACCGATGGTCGTGTAGTCCTTAACACCACCAGCAGCACCCACGGTGATGGTGGACTTATCGAGCGTTACAACATCGGAACCGCCCTGAGCAGACTCGCGCCAGCCCATAGCAAACACAGCACCATCCTTACCGCTGTTCACCTTAATCGTGGCATTGGTAGCATCAATCTCACCGGAAGCAGCCCAGGCACCTACGTACAGCTGGTTACCGGCGGTCAGAGAACCACCGTCAATGGTCAGCAGGTTGCCGGTAATGGAATGCTGGGAGTTACCCACATACACAGCAGTCCCGACATTCAGAGTAGCTGCGCCAATGTTCAGCACACCGGAATTAGCGGTAGAAGCACCGGAATTATTACCGGCACCACCGATGAAGACAACCTTGCCGTTGTTGTATGTGGCCTTCTTGGCCAGGGACACAGAAGCAGTACCCTGATAGGTACCAATGGTAAGAGAACCAGCCTTGTTCTTGTTCCAGATGGCGCTCCACTCATTGGCTTCAATGGTACCAGAGCCATAGATGTAGGCGTCTGCCCCATTATAGGTAGTAGTTTCTGCCTGTGCAACATGAATGGCAACCATAGCCATAGCGGCAAGAACCGCGCGGCGTAATGCGAGATTGAGATGCAGTTTCATAACCAGATATGATAAAGAAAATCGATGAGATTCGAGGGATACAGTGGGGGCTTCTCGTCCACACCAAGCATGATAGTATCGCATTACATGCGGAGTGTAAAGCGAAATGTGCATTATTTCAGTTAAATATATAAAAATTCCCGCCTTTGCAGCGAGGCAAGGCGGGAAAATGATTCAAGAGCTAAACCCTGACTTAATCAGCAATGATGTTCAGCTCTGCCACGGCAGCGGAATCGCCGCCATCATGCGAGGAGAGGGCCACAAAGCGCAGGAACTTACCCGTAGCAGGCGTGAAGAACAGAGCTTCCTGCTTTTCAGCCGTGTTGGCCATAGTGCCACGAGCTACGGGAGAGCCCCAGTTCTCACCATCCATGCTGATGTATACCTCGTAATCCTTCACGCGGGCTTCCTTGAGCTTGGAGCTCTGGAACACCACACCCTTCACCCGGCGCTCGCCGCCCATATCCAGGCGGATTTCGTGCGGGTAACTGGCCAGCGTCACGCCCTTGAGGGTATGCCAGTAGGTATCCGGGTTGCCATCGAGCACGTTGCGGGCAGGACCACCTTCCGGCAGGTCAGAGCTCACATAGGCCACAGAGAAGAAGGCATGGGGCGGATACTCACCCACCACGCGGGTGACAATGGGCTGCACCTCTGCCAGGGCGGCATAGGGCTCATTGCCGGAGAGCGGCTTCACGAACACCAGCTTGATGAACTTGGTGGTCACCGTTTCCTTGAGCATCGTGCGCTGCTCGCTTTCCTCGTCCACCATGTTCACCACACAATCGGGCTTGCTGCTCCAGCTGCGGCCATCGGTAGAGAAGTAGACGTCAATCTGGCCGGCGCGGGAGGCCGAGCGGCCCTGACGCGGCGTCATCGCCAGACCACGCAGCTCAGAAAGAGCGCCTAGGTCGATGATGACCTCATGCGGGTATGCCGGCACGGGAGCCTGGCGCCACTCGGAATGCCAGAAGGTATCGCGGCGGCCGTCGATGAGGTTCCAGGGGGAATTGCTGCTGCCGGCATAGCTGGAGCAGTGCGTGATGCGCATCACGTTGTCCGGCTTCCACTCGGGCAGGCTCTGGAAGACGCTCACGCTCTTCATGCAACCCTCGCTGCTGGCACTGGCGCGCACAATACCGTCCTCGCGCTGCAGGAAGGGCTCGGTGTAGTCCACCTTGGAGCCATCGGGCAGAGTCACCACAATCCTGGCATCGCGGGAGCCGCAAGTGGCGTGCACATAACCCACGCTGTCGCGGGAGAGAGTCACAGCACCCGTGAGCGGCAGCATGGTGCGGCCGATATCGGCGGGATTCTGCCCCTGCAGCACCGGGCGCAGAGAGAACACGAAGGTGGTGGGGCCGGAAAGCGGAATGTCGCGATCCATGGGCAGCGGGCCGCAGGCGGCACCACCCAGACCCAGGGTGAAGGCATCCACGCTCACCACGGTGGCGCCGGCGCGCTTCACCTCCTCGGGGTGAGCAGCCTCAAAGATATCGCGGGCGGTATAGGGCAGCGCAGAGAAGTTGAAATTCTCATGCGGCTCGGCAGCAATCACCAGGCCTACGCCGTTGTTATCGGTGAGAGCCACCCACTGGGTGTCCATGCGGTTACCCATTTCCATGGGGAAGGGATAGCGCTCCACCATGTTCTCCACGGTGGTGTTCCAGATACCGATGTGGGAGCCGGCCTTGCGGTCGGTGTAGTTCTCACCGGGGCCGCGGCCATACCAGCGCACATTGGAGAAACGCTCCGGCAGCATGAGGGTGTAACCCAGCTTGGGCAGCACTACCTTATTCATGCTGGGAATAATACCAGCCTGCACGCTCACATAGCCGTTCGGCAGAATGGTGTACACCAGCTGCGTGGTGAACTTGAAGTCCTTGTCCGTCATGGGGCCCAGGTCCTTCACCTTGAACTTACCGTTGTCGTACTCACCGCTGTTGAGGTTTTCCTTGCGGGTACCCTGGCTGATGACATCGCAGGAGATACGCACCACGCCGTGTTCCAGGCGCTCCACCAGCAGCGGGGTAGCGCTGTGGGTCAGGTTACCCAGACCGTTGTTCAGCCACTGGTTCATGGCCCACTTATCGTTGGCCACCGGGGCGCGGAAAGCGTTCAGGTGCACCGTGGGCTTCTCGCCCAGCAGCTGCTGACCGTTCACAATGTAGTTCTTGATGCCGCCGGTCACCTTATCCACGCTCAGCGTGAAGTTCGGCCCGATAACCAGCATCTGACCACTCTGGTTGCGCACGTCAATCTTGCCTTCGGAAAGCTGCATGAGGTTCTGACGGGCATCGTAGCCGGTCATCTCCTCAGTAAGAGCCATCTGCTCCGTGGCAATCACATAGCCCTTCTGTGCCCAGTCCGTGTCCTTCTTGAGGCACAGGTTTACCGTGAGGTAATAGCGGCGGTCCTTGCGCAGAGAAAGCAGCTGCTCTGCCGTAAGCGGGAGGGTCACCTCCTGCGTGGTAAGCGGGGCACCGGCGGGGGCAAAGCTGCCCTGAGCTACCACCTTGTTACCCTCTTCTGCGAGAGTCCAGGTGCCGTCATACTCTGCCAGGTCAGTGAAGAGATGCTTGTTGCGAATGCTGATATTCAGCCCCTTGGCATCTACAGCACCCAGCGTGAAGGATGCATTCTGCTGCACCTTGCGGATTTCATCGTACAGCGGGGTGACGGTGCGGTCGCTGTAAATCACGCCCTTGATGCAGAAGATACCATCGTGCGGATATTCGCCATGGTCGCCACCGTAGGCCTGGCGGGTCACCTTCTGGCCGTTCGGCAGGGTCACCACCTGGTCATAGCTCTGGTGAATCCACTCCCAGATACCACCGCCGATGATGGAGTCGCTGCTGTCGATGGCTTCCCAGTAATCGGCCAGGTTACCCATGGAGTTGCAGAGAATGTGGGCATACTCAGAAATATACCAGGGCTTCTGCAGCTTGGTGCCGGCAATATTGCGGGTCCAGTTTACGCTGGGGTACTGGTTGGAGCACAGGTCTGCCAGCTCGTTGTTACGCTCATACTGCGTGAGGCGGGAAGCATCGCGCTCCTTAATCCAATCACGCACGGCGGCAAAGTTATCGCCGGGGCCGGCCTCGTTACCATAGGACCAGATAACCACGCAGGGGTGGTTCTTGCTCTGCTCCACCATGTTCTTGTTGCGCCACACGTGCTGGGCCTTCCACTCCTCCGGGTGGGAGAGGGAGAGCTCGCCGTAGTAGTAACCGTGAGACTCGATATTGGCCTCATCGCACACGTAGATACCGAGCTCGTCACACATCTCGTAGAAGCGGTCTACCTGCGGGTAGTGAGAGTTGCGGATGTGGTTGATATTGCCGCGCTTCATGATGAGGAGCTCCTGCAGGCACTCCTCCTCGGTCACGGTGTGACCATTGGCATGCTGGCTTTCGTGGCGGTTCACACCCTTCAGCTTCACCGGCATGCCGTTCACCAGGAAACGGCCATCCACCAGCTGCACATCGCGGAAACCAATCTTGCGGGAAAGCGTCTCCGTGATTTCGCCCTTATCATTCTTCAGCGTAAGCAGCAGGCGGTACAAGTTGGGCTTTTCAGCGCTCCACAGGGCGGGGTTGGCCACAAGAGCCTTCAGCGTGGTCTTCACCTCTGCACCGGGGGCAATGTTCAGCGGGAAGCTGCTCATGGTGGCCACGGTCTGGCCGCTGGCGTTGATGAGCTCGCCCTGCACGGTGGTGGTGCCGGCAGCAGCGCTGCGGTTATCCACATTTACCTCGATGCTCAGGTTGCTCAGGCTGTAATCCTTCTGGCCGGGAGCACCCTCGAAATCCGTGTGCACAAAGAAATCACGAATCTGCACCTTGGGGGTGGTGTACATGTACACATCGCGGAAGATACCGGAAAGGCGCCACATATCCTGGCATTCCAGGTAGGAGCCGTCACTATAGCGGTATACCTCTGCAGCAATCACATTGGTGCCCGGCTTCACGTACTTGGTGATATCGAACACGGCAGCCGTGCGACTATCCTTGGAGAAACCTACCTTGTGACCATTCACCCACAGGTAGAAGAAGGAATCCACACCATCGAAACGAATGAACACCTCGCGGCCATTCCAATCAGCCGGAAGCTCCACGTTGCGGCGGTAACTACCCACGGCGTTCGGCTCGGTCTGCACGCAGGTGTAGCGCTCCTCGTCCTTGTTGCGGGGCTTGGTCATCACACGCGGCCAGTCGCGCACAAAGGTGTAGCGCTGGTTGCTGTAGATGGGGGTACCGTAGCCGCGCATCTGCCAGTTGCTGGGCACATCAATCTCTGCCCAGCTGCTCACATCTGTTTCCGGCTTATAGAAATCCAGCGGACGCTGATCTGGGCTGGGAACCCAGTTGAATTTCCAGTTACCATTGAGAGAGAGCACCAGAGATGAATCCCGGCGATGCCCCTTCAATGCCTCATTCCGATTAGCGAACGGCACATAAAACGCACGAGCTTCCTCGCGTCCCTGGGAGAGATTCTGCGGATTCTCCCAGTCAGGATGCGGTTCATACGCACCCTGCCCCAGAGCAATCGCCCCGGACATAGCTATTACTGCCGTCATGCTTTTTAGCAGGTTCATACAAAATGTATACTACCGAAATCCACTTTACCTTTCAAGTAAAAAGAAAGTACGCCAACAGTAAGGTGACTTTTTCCTTGCTACTTTTTAAACAAAATGATAGACTCCCCCTGCAGAGACATGACTCGAAAAAGCAAATTTTACGTTCGTAGTTTTTATCCGCTGTTAGACCTGATTCTGGCAGGCGTGTTCGCCTATTTCTCCCCATACATCACGGACTGGGCAGCCCCGGCATTCGGTTGGCAGCACGGATACTTCTTCAATATATTTCTGGCCTCTCCGTTCATGGCAGGAGCCGCTCTCATGTCCATACCGATTACCCTGAGGCAGGTAGGGTTCTACCGCAAGCTGAACATGCAACGCGCCGTCACCGCGCTGCGCCAGCTGCTGACCTTTACCGTATATTACCTCTGCGCCATGGGCTTATACACAGCCGTCTTCGGCACTCCGGTATTCCACAGCCAGATTCTGCTGATTAACCTTATCGGCATTCCGCTGGTTCTTTTCCTGCGCTATCTGTTCGTCCGTTTCATCACCCACTGCCGCATCAATAACGCAGAGCACCTCCGGCAGGTCATCCTGCTGGGCGAGAGCGAAATCCTGCAAAACACCTGGCAGCACATGCCGCACCACTGGCAGCGCAATCTGAACGTAGTAGGCAGGTTCAACAGCGCAGAAGGCAACGAAGAAGCCCTGCAGAACCTCATCGAGACCTACCACGTGACAGATCTCTACGTATTCGGAGGTCTGGATGCACACCACCAGTTCCTTCCCCTGATTGAGCAATGCGAAGCGCAGGGCATCGACATCAACATTGTGCTGCGCAACCGCTTCTCCTCCAGCATGCGGGTTGACCTGAATACGATTGGCGACACACGAACGATTGTGCTGAGCTCCACCCCCGAATTCTCCTGGATGATGGTATTCAAGGGCATCCTTGACCGCCTGGTGGCTCTCTGCATCCTGATATGCTCCTCCCCGCTGTGGGTGATTGCGGCCCTGGGCATCAAGATAAGTGACCCGAAAGGCCCGATATTCTTCCGCCAGAAACGCTCCGGGCTGTATGGCAAGGTTTTCCACATGTGGAAATTCCGCTCCATGTATGTAGATGCCGAGGCCAGACTGGAAGAAGTGAAAGCCAAGTACGGCAATGAGATGAACGGCCCCATCTTCAAGCTGACCAATGACCCGCGCATCTTCAAGTTCGGCCACTTCATCCGCAAGACCAGCATCGATGAACTGCCGCAGCTGCTCAACATCCTGACCGGCGATATGAGCATTGTAGGTCCGCGCCCGCTGCCGGTGTACGAAACAGCAGCTTTCCCGAAAATTGAACACCGCCGCCGCCTGAGCGTGAAGCCGGGTCTTACCTGCTACTGGCAGATTGAGGACCGCAGCGACAACGGCGATTTCGACAACATGGTGGCCAAAGACCTGCGCTACATCGACGAATGGAGCCTGTGGCTGGATGTGAAGCTGTTCTTCCGCACCATTCCGGCGGTATTGTTCGGCAAGGGCGCCAAGTAAGAGAAACATGTTCCACATCGTTCTCTTTCACCCGGAAATTCCGCACAACACAGGTGCAGCCGGCCGCCTGGCAGTGGCCACGGATACACGGCTGCACCTCATCAAGCCCCTGGGGTTCAGCCTGGATGAAAAACACGTGCGCCGCACCGGGCTGGACTACTGGAAGCATGTAGACCTGCAGCTCTGGGATTCCCTGGAAGAACTGGAAGCCGCCGCTGAACCCGGCGCCCGTTTCTGGTACCTCTCCACCAAGGCCACCCACAGCATCTGGGAACCCACTCTGCCCCTGCACGATGGCGACTACTTCGTATTCGGGCCGGAATCCAAAGGGCTGCCGGACCGCTGGATAGCGGCCCACCCGGAGACCGCCCTGCGCATCCCCATGCCGGGTGAACGAGCCCGCTCGCTTAATCTTTCCACCTCTATCGCCATCATGCTCTATGAAGGGCTGCGGCGCACCCTGCCTGAAGGCCAGTTATGAAGAATATCGTCTATTTTGACCTGGAAACCCGCCGCTCCGCCGCCGAGGTGGGCGGATGGCACGAAACCGCCAAGATGGGCGTTTCCGTGGCCGTTACATTCTCTACAAAAGATAACGCCTACCACATCTACACCGAGGACCGCATGGAGGAGCTCATCGAAGAGCTGCGCAATGCCGACCTCGTGGTGGGTTACAACCACATCAATTTCGACTACGGCGTGCTGCAGGCCTTCACTTTCTGGACCGTGGCAGACGTGACCAACAACCTCGACATCTGCGCCGACCTGACCGCCCGCCTGGGGCACCGCCTCAAGCTCGATTCCGTGGCCAAGGTGACGCTGGGCGGCAATTCCAAGACCGCCGAGGGTACCGATGCGCTCAAATGGTGGGCAGAATACGAGAAGACCGGCGATGCCCAGAAGCTGCTGGACATAGCCCGTTACTGCTGCTACGACGTAAAGGTAACCATGGAGGTCTATAAATTCGGCGCCCAGAATGGTTACGTCATCTACGAAAACAAAAAGGGCGAGCCGGAGCAAATCGAAGTAGATTGGCAATTATAACCCGCACCGCAAAAAAATTGGCACGGGTGAACTCTCATAACCTTGCAAATGGGAGTTTGGCGGGCAACTGTTTTTTGTCGGAGCAAGGGACTTTAGTCCCTCATCGCTTGAGTTTTCGGGACTGAAGTCCCGTGCTCCGAAAGATTTGAGCCCCCGTCAAATCGCCATTTGTCGGTTAGAGAGGAATGATGAAATCTTAATCCACCCTGCAAAAAAGCACGGGTGACGCTAATAATGCTTCACCAGCAGAGAAAAAACGGCTATAACTGAGCCCATGCCCATATGCCCGAAATGCTCTGCCACCATTCACGCCGGCGCGGAAGACCAATGCCCCGCCTGCGGGTACAACATTACCCAGGCAGATGAGCTTTTTGGCGACGGGCAGGTGGAATTCACCCGCGTGGTCGATGCCGCAGGGGCGCTCACCCACCAGGAACGCCTGGAGCTCATGCACACCCTTGAGCGGCTGGAGCGAAAAATCCAGCCCGTGGCGCTCTGCATTTATATTACAGACGTGGGCCAGATGCAGGAACTGCGCACCCACGCCCACTGGATTCTGAACCACGCCCGCATCCACCACCCTTCCTTCGGCAAGCGCGACCAGCTGAAAGCCATCGAGGAATCAGAGCTCCGGATGCGCCAGCCGGGCGAATCCCGCCCGGCCCAGGAGGAAGAACAAAGCTGGCTGGCCCGCGCCTGGAACACCCTGCGCGAGCGTGTGACCGACTTTCTGCACCCCATACCGCCGCCTGTGCGCCACGAATGGATGCTGATTCTGGTGCTGGATGTGCAGCTGGAAATGGCTTGTTTCTCATGGGGTTACAAGCTGGACCCCTACATCAGCGCCGATGGCATCAACTCCTGCATCAAGAGCGCTCAGCTGGAATTCCGCGAGCGCGCCATGGTACCAGCCTTGAAGATAGTGATGCGCAAGGCCAGAAACCACATTGCCGCCAAAACCCGCACCGTCAACCGCAAGCTGCGCCGCGCCCAGAAGCTTGGCACCCTGGTGGCAGCCATGGGGCTCATGCTGGGCTCCACCGGCATGGCAGAGGAGGCGCCGACACCGCCCCCGGCAAAAACCACCCAGGCAGCAGCGCCTGCTGAAGATGGCATGCCCCACTGGCGGGCAGATGATTACCGCCACCTGATGGCCGGCGAACTGCTGACCGGTTATTCCGCCCTCTTCCCCCCCAAGCCCACACCAGAGGAAATCAAGGCCGAGAAAGAACGCCAGAAACAACTGAAGCGCGAGCAGCGCGAACAGCAGCGCCAGCGCAAATTACCCGTCAAAACCACACGCCCCCTCGAAAAACCGGAGGAAAGCGACACACGCATTCTGGGGCGTTATTGCGAGCTTTACACCAAACCCGCCAAGAACACCTTCCTGAATGACCCCCAGGGGCTGCTTTCCACAGTGGAACGGGAGGACGTGAAGCACGTGCTGCGGGACCTGAATGCCAACTCTAAGTTCCACATCTACGTAACGGTGTTCAAGGGCGGGCAGGATATCCCCAGCGAGCTTTCGGTAGATATTCTGGTGGCTGCCACGGCCCAGCCCTGCGAATACGCCGTGCTCATACGCTACCCCATCGGCAATCCGGCCTCCATCCAGCTGGGGTACCAGGAAATAAAACCCGAAGAGAACCAGCGCCTTGAGTGGCTGCAGCAGGTGCGCGCTGCCGCAGATGACGGCAGCGCCGAGGGGCTCATGAGCGCCCTGCACTGCATCAAGAATCTCATCACCCCCACGGCTGATTCCTTCACCCCCATCTCCACCAGCACCGGGGCTAAGACCAAACTCATCGAAATCGATTTCCAGACCTCCAATAAACCCAAAAAAGAGACCATAGCACAGAAAATTGAACGTATTCTGCAGAATCCGCTCGTCATCTACCTGGGGGTATACCCACTGGGCATCGGCCTCATTTTGTGGGGGGGCTGGTGGTTCATCAACCTGGTGCGCAAGTCTTCCAGATTGATGGAAAGCGAGCCGGATCTGCGTCTCTCCTCGCCCTATGGCGCAGGTGTAAGCCGCCATGTGCGCTACCTGGAGGGCAAGGAAGCCGGCAAGGAGAAGCGCCTGTTCTGACCCCCGCTGTCGAAAAAACAGAAGGCGGCGTGTCCTTTTTGATTGATTTCCCCCCCTTGCAGGTGTAGTATAGAGCACGTGGAAGCAGAATTTCACACTATGGGTGAATTGTCTACATCCGCCTTCATTTTCCAAAACATTGTAATCATATGAACACAACATATAGCACTATTGACGCCAACGAGGCCGTGGCCTCCGTAGCGTACCGCTGCTCTGAAGTGGCCGCTATCTACCCCATCACCCCGTCCTCCCCGATGGGTGAGTCGGCAGAAGCCTGGACCGCTGTAGATCGCAAGAATCTCTGGGGCACGGTCCCCAGCATCGTCGAGATGGAATCTGAGGCAGGTGCTGCCGGTGCTGTGCACGGCGCACTGCAGACCGGCTCCATGGCCACCACGTTCACGGCCTCCCAGGGTCTGCTGCTCATGATTCCCAACATGTTCAAGATTGCCGGTGAACTGACCCCCTGCGTCTTCCACATTGCTGCCCGCGCCCTTGCAGCCCAGGGTCTTTCCATTTTCGGTGACCACAGCGACGTGATGAGCGCCCGCTCCACCGGCTTCGCCATGCTTTGCGGCGCCTCCACCCAGGAAGCCCCGGATATGGCCGCCATCGCCCACTCTGCCACGCTGGAAAGCCGCGTGCCCTTCATCAATTTCTTTGATGGTTTCCGCACCTCTCACGAAGTGGGCAAGATTGCCGATATCTCCGACGAGCAGCTGCGCGGCATGATTGACCAGGACCTGGTGGATGCCTTCCACGCCCGCGCCCTCACGCCGGATGCCCCCGTCATCCGCGGCACCGCCCAGAACCCGGATGTGTACTTCCAGGGCCGCGAAACCGTGAACGCTTTCTACAACGCCGTGCCCGGCATTGTGAAGAAGGCCATGAAGAAGTTCGGCGAGCTCACCGGCCGCTGCTATGACCTGGTGGAATACATCGGCAGCCCCGAGGCCACCCGCGTCATCGTCATCATGGGCTCCGGTGCCGAGGCCTGCCTTGAGACCGTGAAGGCCCTGAGCAGCGAGGATATCGGCGTGCTGAAGGTGCGTCTGTACCGTCCCTTCCCGGCAGAGGACGTGATTGCTGCCCTGCCCAAGACCGTGAAGAAGATTGCTGTGCTCGACCGCACCAAGGAACCCGGCAGCCTGGGCGAACCCCTGCTGCAGGACGTGGTGCAGGCTCTTTCCGATGCCTCCGTGGCCGGCACCCTGCCCTTCGCCATGCCCATCATCGTGGGCGGTCGCTACGGCCTGGGCTCCAAGGAATTCACCCCCGCCATGGTAAAGGGTGTGTTCGACGAGCTGAAGAAGGATGCCCCCATGACCGGCTTTGCCGTGGGTATTGAGGACGACGTGACCGGCAAGTCTATCTCCTACGACCCCAGCTTCACCACCGAGGCTGATACCGTGACCCGCTGCATGTTCTATGGTCTGGGTTCCGACGGTACCGTGGGTGCCAACAAGGATGCCATCAAGATTATCGGCAAGCACACCGACCTGTACGTGCAGGGCTACTTCGTGTACGACTCCAAGAAGTCCGGTTCCTCCACGGTATCCCACCTGCGTTTCGGCACCACGCCGATTCACAGCACCTACCTCATCACCAGCGCCAACTTCATTGCGCTGCACCAGCCCAGCCTGCTGAACACCTTCGACTTCCTGAAGAACGCTGCTCCCGGTGCCACCTTCCTCATCAACACCCCGGTGGCTGCTGACAAGGTGTGGGACAGCCTGCCTGCCCGCATGCAGCAGCAGATTCTGGACAAGAACATCAAGGTTTACTGCATCGATGCCTTCAAGGTAGCCAAGGCTACCGGCATGGGCGGTCGCATCAACATGATTATGCAGACCTGCTTCTTCCACCTGGCCGGCGTGATTCCCTCCGATGAAGCTATCGGCTACATCAAGGAGGCCATCAAGAAGACCTACGGCAAGAAGGGTGACGAAGTGGTGGCCAAGAACATCCAGGCTGTGGATGCCTCCCTGGCCAACCTGTACGAGGTACCCCTGGGCACCACCATCACCGGCCACGAGCTGCCCTCCGCCCTGGCTCCCGGCGCTCCCGCCTTTGTGCGCGACGTGCTCGGCAAGATTGTGATTGGCGAAGGCGACAGCGTGAAGGTTTCCGAAATGCCGGTGGACGGCACCTTCCCGAGCGGCACCACCCAGTACGAGAAGCGCAACCTCGCCCTCGAAATCCCCGTGTGGCAGCCTGAAAAGACCGAAACCAGCAAGGCCTGTATCCAGTGCGGCAAGTGCACCATGGTGTGCCCCCACGCTGCCCTGCGCGCCACGATGGTGGACCCCGCAGAGCTCGAGGGCGCCCCGGAGAGCTTCAAGAGCGCCGATGCCAGCAAGATGCACAAGAACTGGCAGGGCAAGAAGTTCATCATCCAGGTATCCGCTGCAGACTGCACGGGCTGCACCCTCTGCACCCGCGTATGCCCCACGAACTCCCTGACCATGACCCCGGCTTCCGAGGCTCTGGCCCCCGAGTCCGCCAACTGGGACTTCTACAACAAGCTGCCTGATGCCGACCGCACCCAGATTAACACCTCCGTGGTTCGCGATGCTCAGTTCCTGCGTCCGCTGTTCGAATTCAGCGGTGCCTGCGCCGGCTGCGGTGAAACCCCGTATGTGAAGGCCCTGAGCCAGCTCTTCGGCAACCGCCTTGTGGTGGCCAACGCCACGGGTTGCTCCTCCATCTACGGCGGCAACCTGCCCACCACCCCCTGGACGCACGACGCCGATGGCCGCGGCCCGGCATGGGCCAACAGCCTCTTCGAGGACAACGCTCAGTTCGGTCTTGGCTTCCGCGTCTCCCTGGACAAGAAGCAGGAATACGCCTTCGAGCTGCTCGATGCCGCTGCCGATAAGATTGGCGCTGAGCTCGTAGCCGCCATCAAGTCCAACCCGCAGAAGACGGAGGCCGATGTAGCCACCGCCCGCGAGACCGTGGCTGCCATCAAGGCCGCCTGTGGTGACGACCCCGAACTTGCCGCCCTGAAGGCCCAGGCCAACTACCTGGTGAGCAAGTCTGTGTGGATTCTCGGCGGCGACGGCTGGGCCTACGACATCGGCTACGGTGGTCTGGACCACATCCTGGCATCCGGCCGCAATGTGAAGGTGCTCGTGATGGACACCGAGGTGTACTCCAACACCGGTGGCCAGTGCTCCAAGGCTACTCCGCGCTCCGCTGTGGCCAAGTTCGCCACCCGCGGTAAGGACCAGGTGAAGAAGGACATCGGCTACATGGCCATGACCTACGGCAACATCTACGTGGCCTCCATCTCCATGGGCTCCAATGATGAGCACGCCCTCAAGACCCTGGTGGAAGCTGAGGAATACGATGGCCCCGCCCTCGTGATTGCTTACAGCCACTGCATCAACCACGGCATCAACATGGCTCAGGGTCTCGACCGCCAGAAGGATGCTGTTGACTGCGGCCGCTGGCTGCTCTACAACTTCAACCCGGACAACATCAAGCAGGGTAAGAACCCGCTCACCATCAAGAGCAAGGCTCCCAAGAAGTCCGTGCGCGAGGCCCTTATCGGTGCCGACGGCAAAGGCGGCGAAAACCGCTTCAAGATGCTGGCCAAGACCAACAAGGCCAACTTCGAGAAGCTGCTCGACCTGGAGGAGAAGGACATCCAGCGCCGCTGGCGCCTCTACCAGGCCCTCGCTGCCATCGATTACAGCGCCGAGGCCGAAACGCCCGAGGCATAAGCCCCGGCAGCCCCATTAACTTCAACGGCGTGCGGTTCACCACCGCACGCCGTTCTTGTATCACATGTGTCCCAAAGATTGCTGCGCCAAAATAGAGTTCATCGGGCAACTGGCTCGCGTCAGCGAGCGGAACATTGAGCCCGTGAAACGGGCGACATAACAATAGCGAGTGGTGCAGCGGCTTCAGCCGCGAAACCACTCGTTTTATGTAAAAAGTCATTAGAACCCGTGGAACGGGTGACAGAAACGCGTGGCTTAAAATCGTGTCAGGACGAACAAATAGCTATTCTTTCATAGAGAATTTATATTGAAATTAAGGCGCATATGTAGCAACCC